>NZ_JBDNNF010000003.1:0-213309 GCF_047725585.1 Oenococcus sp.
TTCCCAAACATTGGGTTTCCATTAACGTGGATATTATTAATATTCATACTAGATCCTTTTTTAGCATTTTCATCAAAAAAATTATATATTTCTTCCGGTGACTGGTTGTCCAATAATTCGTATCCCGCATCTTCAATAGTAATTTGATTAGGAGCGATTATTGTGCCACCGGGTGCTTTGACGGATTGTTGGATTCCACCGTAGCTGATTAGCCCAGCTTTCATCAAAAAGTGAAATATTGATAAATCTGAAGCGTTCAATGTTAGCGAACCAAGTGTTTGTTTTGTACAAATGGCTTTAAGAAGCAAATATGCATACAAGCGTTTAAATAGAATATGCCCCTTGCCACTCAATTCTGGTTTATTCCAATAAGCTAGTCCATCGCCACCATCTTTTGGAACTCCACTGAATAATTTCATATCTCTAAGATACTCAATCAATTCTCGATGTTGATTTATAAAATCTGTACCAATTACCGGTATTCTACTGTTGAATTTATCAAGAATTATGAAGCAGTCTTCTAAACTAAATTGGAAACTCATCGTCTTTAAGGACACTTCGTTGCCTTGAAATGCCTTATCGTTAAACAGGCTCTTAATCTCTATAAGATCATTCGTTGTAGGCGTGCCTTGCGCGTCGTCCCATCCACCGTACTTAATTTTGCCTTCATTATTTAGGTTAATAAGTTCGCGATGTAATGAAGCTAACGCCAAATCAGGATAATAGGTCATTAATTTTTCGTGGAGGCTTGTCAAAGAAACTCTATTGATATTATTTTGTGTGGTGTCCTCTTCAGCCAGATCAGATATACATTGATAAACTATTTTTTTATCTATCATTTTAATCCTTGAAATGTTTTTTTATTTGAACACAAAGTTCGTAGGCTATTCTATTCTTCGAAAGAGTTTATAGCAATAAAAAAAATACCCACCAGCAATTAAGCCAGTGGGTATTTTTATCTAATCATTAAATTTAATTTTCAAAATCTAACTCTATTTGCTGAGGACCCCGTTTATGCTCAAGAACTCTAAGAACTGTATATTCATTCTTTAAACCAGATTGCGTCATTTTTTGTTCTCGTTGTAACTTAACTTTCAGCCTATCAGTAGCACCGAATTGTGTTTCGTTTTTTTGAACTCGATCAATAAAGTCTTTATCTAGAATTCTGGCAAAAAATGAATTCTCACCATCAAAAAATTGCCATTTGTTGTCTTCCGAAAAAGAAACATTTTTAATTTGTAGATATACATCTGATACAGTTGTTTCTAATTCTTCTGCACTGACTTCAGGTACTGAAAATGAAATAAGCTCTTCTGAGGAAACTGAAACCAACATATTAGTGTTATCAAGGTTTGGTGTGCTGATTTCAATATGGTCTAGCCCATCAGTATCGAGTGGCTGATAAGTTTCTTTGATCGATTTTCTAAACTCAAGGTCTCTGGCAACTTTGAGTGAATCTTGTGGAATGGTGATTTTCGTGTTATCTGAAAACTCAATTTTAACCTTATTATTTTCTATATTTTCTGTTGACTTAATTTTCTTTTTATATGATTTTTTAACAAAATTAATTGATCCAAAAAAAATAGTAGCATAAGAAACCAAACTCAGAAAAGCTTCAGATTCCTTTCCACTCAACATATCGATGGCCTTAGAGATAATATCAGTTCCATTGACTAACAACAAATCGACAACAAAAGATCCTTGTTTGGTAGCTTTGATATCTAAAGAAAGCGGTTGTTCCTCTGGGCTTACTACTCTTTGCAAGTTTTGAAACGAATCGGATAGGGCCATAAGTGAGGGAGCCAAATTTTTAACTGCAATCCGCCCATCTTTAATACCGTCTCCGGCATATCTAATAGACAAATTATAAATAGCCAAGATATGAGCCTCCTTCTAAATCAATTAATTTTAGCATTTAATCAGGAATGTTTATACACAAAAAGACCTTGCTAACCATTGAAAAGCAAGGTTTTTATTTGTGTATTTAACTTTTTGGAGTTTTTGATTCGTCCTTGTTTGAATTAATACGTGAACACTGATTTTGAATATACACCCATATGTTTTGTAAAGTGGTAGTTAATATGTTCACAGACTTATCTTCACTATCATGACGAGTGTAAGCTTCAAACTGAGCAACTCGGATAGCTTCTTTTAAAATATTAATTTTTATCAGTTCTTTATACATCTCTGATAGGATGAGTGGAAAGAGTGCTAACAACACTATGACCCATGAAATAAAATCTGGTTCAAAAACTTGATGAAATATCCTTGACTTTAAAAAGAACGTAACCAATCCGGATAATCCGATTACAATTTTGGGCAAACGAAAAACATCTTCTTTGTAATTGCTGATCTCTTGTTCTAGAATATCGAAAATCTTCTCACTAGATACATTAGAAACTTTTTTATTGTTCGAACTTTCACTGGGAATACTCCCAATAATTATAGTTGCAACTTCCTCAACCAGATTCTTATGTTCGTTGAGGGAATTAAGTTTTGATAATTTAACTCCTAAAAAAGCAATAAACAAAAGATTTAGTAAGACCAAAAGCAACCTCAAGTCAAAATACTTCCGATATATCAACCAATACGTCAACAAGAGCGCAACAACATTTAAAGCAATTGATAAATAAATTCGATGATTAATCTTTTTAAATGGTTTATCGCTGACAGATTCAAGCTTTTCTAATGAACGGTTAAAGATCGTATCATTCATTTTGAGGCTATTCTTTTTTTCTACCATTATTCCTTCCTATCTTTTATCCAGACTTATTATGACAATCATATAGCAAAAAGCCCACCGGAAATAAATCCGATGGGTTTTTTATTTATTCAATTATTTAGCAGCTTGCAGTTCTTGTAAGTGAGCCTGTGCATCCGTGACTGCTTTTTGTGCAGCTACCAATGCATCAGCTTTGGCTTTTTCATCAGCCGCCTTTTGATCCGCTTGTACTTTAGCTTGCGCAGCAGTTTGTTCAGCCTGTGCCTGTTCTTTAGTGACTTGCGGATAAGTCACATCCAGCCCTGCAATAGCTTTAGAGTATTCATCTTCCACTGCATTTTGAACTGTGGTTAGATCAGCTTTCTTAAAGCCAAGTTTAGCTAAGGCTGAAATGACAAATTCTACCGCTTTGGATTTCTTAGCTTCCCCTTCTAGATAACTCACCACGCCTAGCTTTTGTGCAGCCACAACCGCATCGTGTGCTAACGGTCCTAAGATCGCGACAAACTTGTTGGCTTTTAGAATCTTGACAATATAGGCACCGATAATCGGAATCGTTGCCACTGCGATACTAATAATCAAATCTGTTAAATTAGTCATTACTTAACCCTCAACTTTTCGCCAACATAAATCACGTTGGCATTCTTTAATCCGTTTAATGACGCAAGCTTTTGATAGGTCGTGCCGTACTTTAACGCAATTGCTCCTAAGGTATCATCAGAACGAACCGTGTAGTATTGGCTATTACTTACAGCTCGTGCAGAGCCAGAAACAGTTAACCGCTGTCCTACATAGATCCAGTAAGGTGACTTAATCCCATTAATGGCAGCTAGTTTCAGATAGGTTGTTCCATATTTAGCCGCGATTCCTGAAAGCGTGTCACCAGAACGAACAACATAAACACTTGAACTGCTTGTTGCCTTAGCTTGACTAGCCGTTTGTAGAATCTCAACGTTGCTCTTGCTGATCCAACTTAAGATACCTGCCAATAAGACGTTGTTACCAGATACCTGTTGAATCGTATAGGTTGTTCCTGGTACCCAACTTGGCATGGGGACACCATTTGACCATGTTTTTGTGCCAAAGTTGACTTTGACTTTATCTCCAGCCTGGATGGCAGCCTTTTTAACCGTATTAGCTGTTTGTCCTGCTAAAACCGCGCTGGTAGTCGTAGCCGGTTTAACAATGACTTTTCCTGTGTTAGTTGTGGTAGCTTTTTGATAACCGTTATTAGTAATGCCGGTCAGATCGACAGAACCGTCTAAGCTGCCTGCAATATAGGTAGACGTAAACTGCCAGAGTGCGACCCCATTCATAGAAGGAAAGTAGTTGTAGTTAGGTACTGGTGCCACGTTATAGGAAGCATAGGAAGCTACCCAAATAATGGCACCAAACTGGTCCACCAATGCTTGGTAGTTGATATATTGCTTGAGATAATAAGCACCCGAATAAAGCACCGGTGTATAGCCAGCATCTTTAATCCGCTGCAGACCATAACGAATCGCTTGCGTATTAGCGGACTTGTCACTAGTTGCCCCTGCTTCATAATCCAAGGCCACGATACTTCCCTTTGGTGTTTGGACTAATGGCAAAAAGTGATCCATAGCAGCTTTTTGCAAAGCTAGACTTGAACCAACCTGATCCCAGATATAAGTGTGAGCACGCTTGCCAGCAGCAATGGCAGAAGCGACCTGTGTCTTATAAGTGGCCTGGTCAAGATAGCTATTGCCATAAGCCCCACCAACTTGGCTAATCATAAATTTATCTGTTGAATAGCCAAACTTGCCGTTAGCACCTTGATAGACAGACCAATCAACGCCTTGGTCTCTAGCTGAGACTGCAAAAGCAGGCAAAGAAAAAGACAGTAGTAAAACTACTGTCATTAATAGAGTTTTTAATTTAGTTTTCACTTTTTGTCCTTTCTACAAATATTTTTCAAAAACATAAATAGCAATTGGAACCAATAGGCCTGTCACTACTATCCCAATCAACCAAGTCTGAACCATTGCCAATTGGCCAATACGGTGCTCGTTTTCAGTTGACTTAGCCAATGCTTTATCGGCTTTTTCATCAGTGCTGGCTAGATTATCGAGTTTTGTTTTAATACTGGCCACATCCGTGCTAATTGAAACCAACATTTGTGGCACATTCAGGCCGTTATTTTCTGTCATCTTAATCCTTTCCTTCCTCCAGTTAGCTATCAAGTGGGAAGCTTTGACTGGCTTTCACGTTTTGATTATCTGTCCAAGTGTCTAGCCAACAAGTTGGATTATTTGGCTGCATTGTAATACCAACAAAGGCTTGATTTGAATAGCCAGCAAAATCAATCTTTCGGCCATTGTTTAGTCGGGATAAAATCGTACTCGGTATCGTAAATAATTGGTTACCGTTGGTTGCGTTCCGACAATTAATACCAAACAATTCGATATATGCCCATCCGTCCCTAATTCGATATCTTGCATAGCCGCCTGAATTAAAAACCGTTCCTCCTGTTAAGTTCAAATTTAACCATCCAGTATCATTGAGAGAAAGATTTATCTGTGTCACAGCGGCTGTGGATGCACTGCTTGTAAAACTAGCAATCGGCAGATCGTATATAAATCCGCCATTATTCAAATCGTCTTGTTGCAATGGCCCCGTGACAGCTGCCATATAAATTTGATTCACGTTTACCTGGTAGTTCTCATCCCCTGGAGTCCCATTTATGTCATTTGACTTGGTAAAATCAACGACGATACAAATATTTCCGCTTGAATTTGCTGGCAAAGTTAAGGATTCTGGCGCAGATATTTCAACTAAGCTGCCCTGAATGATGGCTTGCCCGGTATTGATGGTTGCTACTAATCCATCTACGCTGACAGAAAATTGGTTACCTCTTTTTAATACGGCGTTCGCATCTCTAATTAAGCCGCTATATAAACTTCTATCATTACTTGGAGTGACAAAATTTCTGTCCGATTGATACATTGTAATTGTCAATTCATTTCCTCCTTAATTAGTTATTTCCAAATAAATCTGTTCTACCAAAACGCAGGTTACCGAACTCTAAGCTAAGCTGCTCGCTATCACTTGAAAGCGAATAGCCAGAAAGCACCGATCGATAGGTGATTAGCTCTCTTGAATCTGAATCCTTCTTTTTTTGCCAGTAATAAATAGTACTCAATAGACCAAGCTTTAATTTACTCAACGGAAAAAAGTTATTATTAATTGGCATAGAAAACTTGATGTCATGACTATAGGTGTTTCCAGATAGCTCCGTTTGAGCAATTTGGTCATTATTGGGATTGTCTGTCGCTGTTTTATCGTAAAGATAGATATGCACTTGTGTAGGTTGCACGACTTTGTCACTTAGAGCATTCACTACTGTGCCATCTGTCTGAAGATAATACCGAGCCATGATTGTGGGAACTTCCATATTGCTGCTGGCTTTATCGACAATCCAAAGTTCGTTATTATAGCCACGCAATAAACGGCTGTCTGAGACTGTCCATCCCGTGAAGGCATAAATATTGTTCTTAAAGTTCCAGGACTCTGTGACTTGGTGAATATCAAATTCTGGATAATAAAAAGGAATGCCGTTTGACATCCCATGTTTCAGATCTTTAATTCCAATGACAACATTATGCAGCTTAAAGCCTCTAATCAGGTAATCAATAAAGTTACTTGTTTGAATACCGTTTGACGTGGTAACCGCATAAGCTGTGGTTGTCGAGGTTATCACCGAATGGCCAAAGATATTGCCTGTGTTCGAAGCTACATATTGGGCAATTAATTTTTGGATATGAATTTCAAACGATTGCCCCGACCGGCCCAAAACAGGAATCTCGCCGTTTAAGGCATTCCAGATATAACAAGCCGTTAGGGTATCGGTACCAGCATCTTCACTCATATCCACGCCAGTCAGCTGCCCATAATATAGCAAAATATTTGTATTTGCGATCTTGATAGCAATATAGTCTCCCAATTGACTAGAGCCTTGATCGTTTAAAACAAAATTCGATGTCGTATTTGCCAAGGCATCCATATGCAGATCGTAAGTCAAAACCGGATAAATACCTCGGATCGTTAAATCCGGCTTAAAGACGGTCGCTTGTAATGCAATGTTCATACAAGGAGCCTCTCTTCTTTAAAGGTCAAAGATACATCGGCTGTGTTATCAATATAGAATAAGACCGTTGAATTTCCTTGTGGGATTTGCACAAAATTCGTCTTGGTAAAATCTTGTAATTGGGAAACATCACTGTATGAACCATCAGGATTGTAAACTCGTGCATACTGATTTTCCGGATACGAACTAACAATCAGTTTTTGATTATCAGCCAATTCCAAAATAAAGCCATCAGTGGCTACTACCTGCCCTTTTTGAACAACTGACCAATGAGGATTACTACATTTTCCTTTAATTGTGATCAAGCAAGGGGAGCCATCTTGCAAGCCAAAATATCGAGAATTATTTGTTAAAGACAGTGCTTTTGAATTAGACCCTTGATTGGACTCAATGTAGACATAATATGGAGAATAAACATAAGAATATGAATTAGTTGCCATTTATTTCTCCCTTTTAAAAACCGAATTGATTGATGACCGCTTGTCCAATCAGTTGATGGCCCGCATCCCCTGGATGCGCAGCTTCTCCTGTACTGGAGACAGTCCAAGAAGACCCATCAGTTCCTGTTCTAACAGCACCGACATAAGATTTGTTTGAAGGATCGGAATTGTAAGGCGTGATATCGACAAAAGTTGCTCCAGTATCAGCGCAGGCCGCTTGAATACTTTGGATCAAATCGGGATAGCTCAAGAACCAGCCGGCAACCCAATAAATTTTTGCATTTGGAGCAACTGATTTTATATTTGTAATCAGCGTTTTAACGTCTTGAGCAAAGGTTGCGTGACGTGCATCTGAATTGATATTATCAACGAGTTGAATAACAACAACTCCGGTATCAGCAGCAAGGACTGGTTTAACAACAGAATTAAAAGCCGCGGTTCTATCTGCAGACGATGTTGCTGATTCCCAAGCATAAAAGCTGGTTCTAGGATTAATTGAAGCATTTGGATTAGCTCCGAGAATATATTGCGTAACATAATGATACCAATCGTGATTTTGGTCACTGGCAGCCATACCGATATTCCCTCGTTCCAAAGTTAGAGAATTGCCAAATATAGCTACCTTAGAAGGAACATCAGACACTGCTACTAAATTGCCGTTATCGTCAACAGAAATCCTAAATTTTCTTCCCGAAGGAGAAGAAACGATCATATTCCCCTGTTGGGCTGAAACAGAGTTAATATCTGCTGCCATGCTAGAAAGTCTTGAATTAACATCTGTTGCTAAATCAGCGGTTGGAATATCAATTAAGGTGACATTGAAAGGTACCAGATAGTTGGTGCTATACATGATATTCCCTGTATAAACAGGATCTGTTGATAGGTGGCTACTGTCTTGAATTAGCTGCGGAATATAGAGCGGATTATCTGCATTTGGTGTGTAGACACCGGCCGAGGACAAATCCATAAATATTTGCTGACCATTTCCTACTTTGGTTTTTCCATATTTAAACAGATAATCGATATCGTTATAACCTGCGTTTAGCCAGACAGAAATAGAAGAAGAATTAACAATCAATTGGTGCTGATCAATTGTTGCGATTTTAAAAATGTAATTTCCATCCGTCTTTACATAGGCACGAATATTTTTGATATAAGCACCTGAACCGGTGTAGATTGTGCCCCATGTACCAAACTGAATGCCTGCTACGGCTACACGAGTAGCAGAAGCCATTTTATCAACAGTTTGGCCGAACTGAGACGGTTCTTTGCCATAGGTTGCTTCATTTAAGGCTTTAATGGCATCGGTTGCTTTTCCACTTGCGGGAACATTCGAGATTGAAATATCATTAAATATTTTGATCATGGTTCCTGCGCTACCGCCGATTGTGATAAAGAAAGAATCGGTAATTCCTAACGCAGCGAACTCAGCTGGACTGATCTTGAATTCATAGTGCTGAGAATTTCCATTTGGATTTAACTGCCCTAAATCTTGCCCCTCAGCAATGCTACCATCTGCTTTTCCCCAATAAAATGAGAATACACCAAGTGATTGTGCTGTAAATGAGATGTAAACAGGTTTTGTGAAATCTAGTCCCTTCGTGAATCCGTGGATGCCTCTTGCTCCGGAAGAACTGTCATGGGTGTATAAAATGCTTCCATCCGACTGTATTGCAAACAAGCCAATGGCATCCCAACGGTCCCATTGCGAAGCTACAAATTTGTTCTCATTAAGGCCACCCATAGACAGAGGAGTTGACCCTGAAACAATGCCGGCAATGGAATCACTTAAGCTGCCTGTCCCATTCGTCCAATTCACATAAATATTTTCAGCCGTTAAAGAGTATGCATCGTGAATTGCAAACATCAGCATAAATTTCTTTTGAATGTTAGCATTCAAAAGAGTCGATCCATTAATTGATAAATTGTAATGTGTTTTACTAGTATTTTGTGTAAAAGCACCAATTTGAGAAATCAAATTCCCATTTGCATCAGCTAAATAAACATCTATATTTTTCTTTGCAGAGCTATCTAGGCTCGTCACAAAATCCAAATTTAAATATAGAATGTCGGAGCTAATCGGAACCTTATCAAGCAAAATAGGAAACTGAAAACCAGAATCTTGTGCAGCGGTTTGTGCAATAGTAATGCTGCTACTTGCAGAATCATACTCTAAGTCAAAATCATTCCCAATATTCCAACCAGCAACAGATGAAATATTGGCAAAAGAATCAATGACTTTACCAAATGAAACATGGTCAATTCGATTATCTGTGATATTGCCGTCCTGGTTATTGAATTGATCTAGGCTGGTAACACCATCTTCAATATTATTCAGAGCTTGGCTTGTTATTTGTTGCTGAGAATTCCATTTTGTGGGCATATAAGCCATTTTTTGCTTCCTTTCTTTAAGAATTTAAATAAGTGATATCTGTCATAGCCTGATCAGGGAATGGCATATTATCCACATAATCTCTGATTGTTCTACCATCCCAGTATCCCTTGCCATAGTTAGCAAGTTCTGGTTCTGGGACATAACTTTTATAAACCGCTGATTTGTTGTTGTACCAGTTGTTAATGAATTCTAATGTGATCTGTTCATCTAATAAACCAGCTGTGTTGATACCAGCTTCAGATTTAGGCATTTCCTTGAGGTAACAATCCCGATACCAAGTTCCAGCATCAGTATCGTATTCCAACATATATGGCTGATAAGCCAAAAATTCAGCAAAGTCAGAAAACGTTTGATAGGTTTGAGATTTAATTCTTGAAAATAAAATCGTTGCTTGCAAACTTCCTTGAGTTACTTGCGATTTAGTCCTAATAAAATAACTTTCGTACTGGCTATAGGCATTATTTAAAGCTAGCCCCAATCCTGATGGTGCGTGGGCAAAGAGCTCGTCTGAAGATAAAATGACGGAATCACCACGTGCGTTAGTTAAGATAAAATTTCTAGCCATTAGTTAACTCCTTTGGCCAAAGTTATACCAACCATGCTAGATAAATTTTTTCTCATAAATGGATTACTCTTAATCGCATCGACAAACTTTGCAGCCATGTTGTTTATTCCGGAATCGGTCATATCGTTTGTAGGATAAAGGTTGACATTAATATTCATACCCATATTGCCACCTAGCGCACTGACAATTCCTTGGCCAATAGAAGCCAAAGTTTTAGAGTTAAGCGGCAAGGCGGCTTCCGGCCCTGCTTCTCCTACACCGGCAAGTCCATTTGGTGTTGCAAATAATGTCGGTTTATTGAAAATTCCACCATTCGCATACCAAGAAACACCAATTTTTGGCAGTTTTCCTTTCAACGGATTAAAAGAACCGCTGATTGAAAAGTGAGGTAACGGAACATGTGGAATTGATATTGATGGAAAATGTAATTTAAATTTAAACATGCTTTTGATACGAGCAATAATGCTTGCAATAATACTTTGTGTTGCGCTAATCGGGCTTATAATTGCACTTTTAATTCCGTTCCAAGTGCTAGAAGCGACTGATCTAATAGAATTGAATGCTCCAGATGTAAATGACTTAATACCGTTCCAAATACTCCTCGTAGTGCCCGCAATAAGATTCCAGCTTTGTCTAACAATATTGACAACTCCCAAAATAGGGTTCGCAATCGCCAAAGCTATCTGGCCCATTCCAGAATGAAGAAAAGCAGATATTCCATTAATAGCCGAATGAAATATTCCAACTACCGCCTGCCATCCTGCTGAAAACACTGCTTTAGTGGCAACCCAAAAATTAGTAAAGAACTGTTGCAGACCAATCCAAGCAGCTTTTAGACTATTGGTAATATTTTTCCAATTTAATATGGCCAAAACAACCGCAGTAATTGCAGCAACTATACTCAAAATTACAACGATGATCGGCATACCTAAGAAACCAGCAATTGCAGTCACAATCACTCCTATTGCCGTCCCAATAGCAACTAAAATCGGCCAAATAATCGTAATTGCTTGAACAAGCGAACCTAAAATAATTAAAATCGGCCCTAAAACAGCCATGGCAGCTGCGCCAATAATAATAAATTTTTTAGTTCCATCGCTTAGATTTGAAAATCCTTTAACTAAATTAGTTAAATTTTTAACCAGCGGCGTAATATACGGAATTAAGTCTTGGCCGATTGTGATAGCTAAAACCTGCAAAGATTGCTGCAACTTTTTAACGTTGTTCGCTGATGTATTGTTCAACTGATCGGCTAGTTGCTTCGTATAACCAGTCGCATTTTGCGTTGACTTAGTCATTTTGTCCAAGGCACTTCCGCCTTGTGCAACCAATACGTTCATGCCAGATTGAGCATTGCGGCCAACAGCCATAGCAATTGCAGAAGCACGCTGTGCTTTAGTCCAGTTTTGTGTATTATTTTTAATTTTGTCGAGCATTTCAGGAAGCGTTAATGTGCCCTTCTTGAAATCACCAATATTAATACCTAGCTCTTTGAATCCTTCGGCATTCTGTTTTGTTGGTTTGATCATAGCTGTCAATACACCACGCATAGAAGTACCAGCTTGGGTTCCCTCTATACCGTTATTAGACATTAGGCCAATTGCAGAGGCCGTTTCTTCCAAGCTAACACCCGCTGCATGAGCAGTAGGACCGATATAGGTCATGGCTTCAGCCATGTCAGAAAAACCAGCTGACGTTTTGTTAGCAACAAACGTCAGAGAATCAGTCACTCGCTGGGTATTTTTCAGCATCTGATTAGTCGAGTTGGCTTTCAAACCAAACTGCTCAAGAATTGACGTTGAAGCGGTCATAACGGTATTGAAGTCATCACCAGAAGCTTTGGTTGCATTCAATATAGACGGCATAGCACCTAGCGTTTGCTGAAAAGTATAGCCACGCTTAATAATTTCTTCCATTCCTTCATTAATGGAAGTAGTTGAAACACCATATTGTTCAGCCCAGTCTTTAGAAGCGTTCCCAAGTTCTTTAATCTGTTTTGATAGATTGCTTTCACTTGTTCCGTTATTCAATAAAGCCTTAACTTGCTGCATTTGACTATCAAAATCAATTGCCTGTTTTCCAGCATAAGCAAATCCAGCCCCAACGCTCAAAGTCAAAGTACTAGTTAAGCGTTTGCCAACATCACTAATAGACGCACCCACCTGTCTAAATTTAGACATTCTATTAGTTGCATCTTGGAAGCTTTGCCGAACTCCAGCCATCGAATCTTTAACTCTTAATACGATTCCATTGAGACCAGATGTTGCTGACTGTGCTGTTTTTAATTGGCTACTATAAGTTCTTAATTTACTTTCTGTCTCAACTAATTCACGGTTAAACGCTTCATATTGCTCAACACCAATTTTTCCTGATTTGAACTGTGCTTCAACTTGTGATTGGGCTGCTTTTAAAGTATCAAGTTTATTTTTTAGGGATCCAACCGTTCTGCCTAAAACATCTGCTTTCTGAGAAACGAGAACAAAACTATCTGGGCTAAACCTTAAGTCAGTTCTTAATTTTGTTAATTCACTTTGGGCACTTTTGACAGAAGAATTAACACTTTTAAGAGCTTTATCAAGACCGGTTGTATCTCCGTTAATTTCAATTGTTATACCTTTAATAGTTCCAGCCATGATTGAAATCACAGTGCATCAATATCTGCCTGCGTTGCTTCCCTTTCTTTCGGCTCTCCCGAATTTTCTTCTGCATTTTTTGTTTCTTGGTTGGCGTATTCGGTGATGTAATCCATAACCGAGCCAACGTCCATCATTTTTAGTTCGTCAAAGGACAAGCCCGTTTTTTTCGCTATATAGAGGTAACTGTCTATATCGAATGCTTCATTAGATACGTACTTATCCTTTAGACTTTTTTTGTTGTCAAAGAAGACATCAGCAAACTTATAATTTCTTGTGAAAAATCTAAAATGGCTAATTGTGAGAATTCTTTAAGCCAGTCCTCAAGTTTGGGAATCATTCCATCAGCATTTTTCGCATAAGTCCAAAAAAGGTTATACAAAATTGGCACTGAACCCGATTTTAATAAACGAATAGCGAAGTTCATTCCGTCATCTGATTTAATTCCAGTTTCGGACAACTTTTTATTAGTTTGGCTTTCGTCATCTTTAAATAAGTCGCCAACTGCCTCTAAAATTGTTCCAATATCGGAAAAATAATCTCTTTGAAAAGCTGCTTTATAAATAATAGGTGTGACGCCACTGGACAATAAATTAATTTTCTTTCCATCAATTTCAACTGATTTCTGCATATACAATCTCCTTTTGAGCATGAAAAAAGATGCTCTTAAAACCCAACCAGTGGAGAGTGACTGATTGAGCCTTAAGAACACCCTTTCGAGTGTCTATTTATTTAATTAGCCTGCATCCGGTGTCAAGACGGCTGTTGCCCATTCGGCAATAGATTTGTCCGGATCCTCTGGTTCACGAACTTTAATTGATCCTGAATAATTAGGCAACAGGGTAATATCCAACTCTTGTGTAGAAATATCGCTCTTAGAACCTCTTGTAGATGAACCAATCGAGGGACGTGTAGCCGTAGCTTTTCTAAAAACAAATCTTTGATTTTTCGCATCACCAGCAATACGAAAGGCAATAGCAAATGGATGTGTTTGGCTATTAGAATTCTCTTCAAATCCGCCATTGGCTGAAGCTGTTTCTCCAAGAACTTGTGAATAAAAATTATCGACAATATTTGTTATAGTTAGTTTTCCTGAATATCCTTGGTTATTATCGGCTGAATAAAACTTAGTGTCATCAGCTTCAACATCAAAGGCATCCCCTACAGGATCAATACTTAAGTCAGTAGCACCTGGCTGTGCAAATGGCGTACCATATGTCAATGTCGATCCATCATCAGCCGTAATTGGGATGATTGTGACATCTTTTAGACCATATCTGACTTTATTTTGTGCAGTATCTGTCATACATTTACTCCTTTATTAATTGAATTTGATAAACTGCCATCTGCATTTGTTCACTATCAAGGTACGTATCGCCTTGGTATTCGTAAGCAACATCATTGGCATCAAAAAAAGACTCAATTTTTGATTGAGTCCTTGAATCTTTTAGTTGTGAATAAAATTCAAGTTGCACATTGGCAACTTTTAGATAATTGCGGTCATCAGCATATTGGTCGTCACTGGGTATCTGCAACAATAAACAGTAAGGAAAGCTGGGCGGATGACCGTGCCATGATAGATAAGCAATCGGCAAGCTAGTGGCGGTCTTAAAAGCACCTGCAAAATCGGCATAGTTCATGACAATACCTCTCTGGTTTTCTGAACTAATAGTTCTGCAACATGATCGTCCACAGGTTTGATATGTGGAAACGCTCGTGTCCGACCACCATTACGTGTGGCATGCCCGAATTCCAGTAAGTGAGTCAATTGATAATCTGTTCGGTTATAAATTACTCGGCCTCTTCCCTGTTTCTTTTGAGACCAGCCCTTTGTATAGCTGCCGGTTCGTTCTTTATAGCCACCCCCGTTTTTTAGTTCAGAAACACCTTCTTTAGCTGTCTCAAGTTCAGCTACCTGTAATTTTTCTTCGACTTCGCTGGTATATTCCTGCAAAGCACCAACAATGGTATCAGCTAGTCCATCAACTTTAATCGCTCCGACCATTACACACCAACTTTCTGCTGAACGTATAGGTAAGTGGTATCGCCTTGGCCAGAAGTTCGATACACAGAATAACGAGCGTCATTGTATTCAATAATTGACTCATTATTGTATTCAAAGGTATGGATTTTAAAGACATATTCAGCCTTAATGTCGTTAACACCGGCAGCATTAAATTCATCACGTCCAGCTGTGAAGACATCAGCATAAATGGGTGTCAAAGTCCCATCGACAGGCTTGTCATTGGCATCGCCATCGATAATGTGGACTTGTGTAATTAAGGTGATCACATCGCTAAATGACATCACCATCACCGATTGAATCTTTCCACTGACTGGCTACGGACAATTTACCAGCTAAATCTTCATAAGCAGCTCGGTATTTTTCAGAGTCGCTATTATCCAAACCAAAATTGGCTTTGCAATAGAGAACAACAGCTTGTTTAACCAAGGGATTAGTTACCGAACTGGAAATATCTTTTGTAATTGACTGGCTGACGTACAGGTCGTTTCTTGCCGACTCGATCAAGTCGGCAATTTCCTGATTAATGCCGTTATCATTGCTCATTACTCTTAAATTTTTCTTCACTTGATCAAAAAAAGCGTCATTCGCCATTGTTTAGCCTTTCTGACAGGCTTCTCACCCTATCTGAACGTTTAGCCGTTGTCGCTAGATGAAATTAAGCTGCTGTGTGAGTGACAAAGAAACCGGCACCCGCATCAGCCGTTGAAGCACAAGTACGCAAAGCACCCAGCATTTTCTGTTCATAATTTTCATTAGTAACCCAGTTAACGTAGGTTTCTTTACGCAAAGGCATAAGAACACCACGATAAAGGTCACCGATAAAGGCGTTTTGTCCGCCAGCGTCACCAATCAAGGTATCCGAAACTGGCAAGACTGGCAGTCCGAGAACAACTTTTCCAGATGGTGAAGTAATCGAATCTTGTAACAGATAACGGCCATTACCATCTTTCAAAGTATCCAAGAAGTTATAAAATGACTGTGAAGCAACCAACGTCTTGTTGTAAGCTGGATCCAAAGAAACGTTAATGATGGCCTTTAAATCATCAAGAGTCACAATTGGTTTAGCCGTGAACGATTTAAGCTGCGAAGCAATTAAGAAGTTCTTCGTATTCAAAGACAATTCATGCAATTGGCTATTCACTTCGCCAGTTAAATCGATAGCCGAATCATCAATAGCTTCCTCAGAGATATCCAATTCACCGCGATATGTGTCAACGCTCCAAGGAACTGGTGTATACGTGTTGGCCTTGAGCTTCGGGTTAGCAGCTAATTCCTCTGCGGTATAAAAACGGTCAGTAATTTGTCCACGTACGGGATATTTGCCAGAGGCCGCAGTAGTTGGGAAAGTATGAACATATTGAGACAAGTCAACCACCGTCATCGGTGTATCTTGTGGCTGGTAAGAGATCTCCTCTGGAATCAACATTCCTAAATCAGTAGAGACTAATTGCCCAGTATCACGAGCTTCTGGCTTCACCGTTTTGCCGTGAGAATGGATAAATGCGTTCAGAACGGAACGCATCTCCGTCTTTTTCTCATCAGCATTCTTTTTCTCAAACGCATTCACCTTGTGACCCTGAGCGCCGTTAATCTTACGTTGTTCCTCTTCTTGCTTAGCCTTCAAAGCACGGACTTCTTCGTCTGGGTCTTCCGGCTCGTCACGGTCTTCAGCATCAATTTCAGCAGAAGCCAACTTTTCCAATTTCTGAATTTTAGCTTGACGAGATTCAACATCCTTTTCAAGCTCATCAACGTTATCTTGGCCGTCTGCGATTGCAGAACGAGCTTCCTGAATCTTCGCTTTTAATTCAGATTTTTCTTGTTTAATCTGTTCTTTAATATTCATGAATTAAAATTCCTCGTTTTCTATTTCTGTCAATCGCAGAAGGCTTAAGCGTTTCTGCGAGTTGGACTTACGCACGGCATTGCGTGCTGCCAGAGCCACACTCGTATCCGGATAAGCCGGAATCGGTGTAATTGAGCCTTCAAACAACTGACCAATCTGCAAAATTCGTCTCACATCTCCGGAATCGGCATATGTCCAGTCATCGCTTGCAACCGTAAAACCAAAGGAACAGCCCTTTAAGTTGCCGTTTCGAATGTTTTCCAACGTGTCGTTTCCGAGTGTGGTTTGTGGCATTTCTGCCGAAAATAAAAGCCCTCGGTCATCGACCGAAAGGCTTAAAGTGTTTGAATCTACACGAGCCAAAATGTTACCTGGATCGTGGTTATAAAGTAATTGGACTTTACTCATGTCCACCCCATCAAAAGCATGCGGATCGACATATTCTGTAAATCCAATATCCACTGACGGTGTATTAAAACGAACTAAATAACCACTAATTTGTCGGCTATTTTCATCACCAATAACTCGAAACTCAACGGCATTGCGTGTTTCAATTTTTTTATTCAACTCATCGCTCCTTTCATCATTTCTGGATCTATTTTTGTAAGCCGGCTGTCGTAATTCGTCACAAACGAATAAGTGCTCATCATAATTCCGGCCACACTGGCACCATGAACATTCAATTTGCTCATGGCCTGTGCATCACTAACAGCGGCCATGCCATCGCTAACTTTTCCGGCAAAGAAAAACTGCCCAGATAAACCGGACAGTTTTGCTTTTGTTGGCTCTAAATAGGCAGTTGGTGGAATTAAAATCATAAAACCGTCACTAGGAATTAAGCTCATCGGATCCATGCTGACAAACTCAACTTTTTTAAGTAGCGACTTCATTAGTGGGAAAGCAAAGAGCTTATTTTTCTTGTCAACATTTAATGAGAGAATGTCGAAACTTAATTCATCGCTGCCAGACATGCTCATAGCAAAAAACTTGTTATAAAGGAATTTATAGATAAATTTTTCGCCTTCAGCATCAGAGATTGTTTGTACTTGATTAAAAGTATCTGGTGAACCGATCCAATCCTCATTTTTGAGCGCAGAAAAGTCCGATGTTGAATAGCTTTGTGCAAATTGCATGGCAGCTAGCAAATCAGGATCAACAATATTAACCGTATGGCTATTGGCTGGCTTCTTAGCTGTAAACAGCGCATAGGTACCATCGTCCCCGAAAGGCTCAACAATTTTGGAATAATTTGGATTGTTTAACGCGATGGTTTTAGCAATTGTGTTATTTAATGAACCGAATAATGGCTTTAACGGCATCACATACCTCCAGAATCATCGTTCACATCAATTGATGGAATATCACTGGACGGCATATAAATGGCATCACCACCTGTGATAGCCTTAAGCCCATCTTTTTTACGGCGCTCATTGACGGTCATCACGGTGGTATCGCTATTAGTATTAGCTGACTTAACTTCTGTCCCAGATACTTGAATTTTGCGATCGTGAGCCATTTGAATCAATTCAGGTGTCACCAAATCAGACGGACTATTCTCAAGAATTAACACGCCAAAATCAGCACTGATAACCTTCTTTTCAACTAAAGCTTGAACACGGTTTTCAGTGATTGACCCATCTAAATCAATCGCATCACGGACATTGGCTGTCACGGTAATCCCAAATTTAAAACTGACTTCTGAAATAACCGGCTGCAGGTAACGTCCAAGCGTTGAATTGTAAGATGACCGAATCTGATCAGTATTGCTGTGTTCTGATTCAGAGCCTAAATAATCAGATGGCAGCATAAAGGCTTTAGCAATCTGTACGGAGGAGAAATTAACCGAACTGAGCAGGCCTGAAATATTGGCGCTCACTTCCAACGGTTTGAAGCTGACTAATTGATCAGTGATAATAACACGTCCAGCATTTGCACCAGATTGAGCTGTTTCAAATTCTGATCGAATCTTGGCTTTTTCGTCCTTATTCACGGCCCCCTTTTCGACATGCAGTTCAGCACTTGGATTCGTCGCTTGGCTTAATGCCGAATTGGCCAAAGCGTTAGCAGAATCCTTAAGTTGAAGTTCGGTTGAAAGTGCCGATAACGGCGATAAACCGATCGTGCCACCACTCGCACCCAACCAGCGCAGGTGAACCACACTGTGCCGATCAAGTTTTGGAATATCAGACTCTTTGCTGCCATCGAAACGAACCGAATAATAAATATCCGTTCCATCTTCCGTTTGATAAGTATCAATATGGCTTGGTGGCACAAATTCTAACCATTGATTGTCTCGGATAATCGCATAAGCGTTTCCAGAAAGAAGCATTTGTGCATACATGGACCGCCAAAAAGAATACGGATCAGTTAAGGGCGTTGGGTCTTGCAATAAATGGTCAAAGCGTGGTCGGCCGGTGCTTAACTTTGCGCGAGCTAAGTCAGCACTAATAATATTGACCGCAGCCCACACATCTGAATTTTTGAGTGCTTGTTCAGCTGAATAATAAGTATCAGAAACAACTAATTGGCCATTAGCAAAATAAATACCAGAAGAGCCAGACGGTAACAAGCGGTCTCGTTTTTCAAAAAACATGTATTACTCCTTCCCGAGAAAATAACTCAGCAAAATCAAAGACAGTCCAGTTACAAGGCCGCCAATTAATGGCTGAAATAAAAAAGCAGTCACATCAATGACTGCCAAGCCAACAACCGATAAAAGGTCACTTAAGTTTTCTCTTTTAAATAATTTCAAAACGAAAAATCTCCCATCAAAAAATCGTGTTTCTGATTATCAGTCATCCGAGCAAACTCGGCTTCGGGATCATCTTTGTTTGCAAAGTCTTCGAAGTGATACATCCCCTGATAAAAGCCATCGACAATCGCATCGACCAAGTCAATCTTTAAAGTCGCTCGCTGCTTATCAATTTTGATGCCATTGTTGCCATCGGTAACAATCACAGCGTTCATCAGTGAAGCTTCCATCATCGGATCGTCTAAGTGTGTGACGCGTCCATCAACGAATGAGTCCTGCAAGAATTTCGTTGGTGCATTTAAACTAATCGCACCCTGTCTCACAGGAATCATTGGCCAATTCGTATTGTCAGCGATCGATTGAATTAAGGCGGAATTATGGAATTTATCATACAAAAAACCGAGCACATTCAAGTCATGCTCGGAAACAAAATCCATCAACCACTCATATTCCTGATCTTGACTAATCAGCCCTTTTTTGTGCTTTGTAATCGAGGCAAAGCCTAATTCCTGCATGTGACGATAATTGATACCGTCCTGGCTTTCTTTGGCTTCAATCGAACCCGCTTTATGCCAGGGAACAAATGAATGCTGATAAATAAAGAATTTCTTTGGAACATAGGGAAAGATAAACCCAAAAGCACCATCATCAGAAGTCATAGAATTATCAAAACCGATATAGACATCTCGGTGATTAAAATTGAAACTCTTAATCGTCGTAGCCTTATATTCATCTAAGTTAAAAGCCGCGTCCTGCTTGGCATTTAACCACATGTTCATGTTATAAACCATGAAATCATTCAGGGTTCCAGAATTAGCATGTAAATTTCTTTGAGAAATTAAGTTACTCAGCAAAACATCTTTGAGCTTCGGCAAACCAAGTAGCGGATTACTTTTAATCCATGTTTCAGGTTTGAATATTTCTGACTTATCATCTTGTGTCCAAACAGCTAAGAAATAATCATCATTTTTGCCATCATCATTTTTAATTGATTGAAGTACGCTATCAATATCTTCTCGCAATGGTACGTTGGGATCCTCATACGCAGTTGAAATCATCAAGAACAAGGCGTTGGGCTTTAAAATTTGTCCGTTTTGAATTTTGTCAAAATAAAAGCGGGTTTTTTGCATTCCCGCCTCATCAAATATGCCAACCGTCGCATGAAAACTATTAACGTTGCTGCCAAGAGCTGTCATCTTGCGAATGACGTTTTTCTTGCTATCAAACCGCGTCTGTTCAGTATTAACAATCAAATCATCATAAGCGACCGGATCGTCAGTTAAATATTTATCTTTGATTTGCTGAATTGTGCCAGAAACATAGTTATAAAGCTTTGTTGTTTGGTCACTCACATTACTGGCAATCAAATCATCTTGGTTATTTGACTTTGCATTTCTGATCCAAAAATCATATGCCAAAATGATTGCAGCAATGTAAGTCTTTCCGTTTGATTTTGCCATTGTCACAGCGGCCTTATGGAAACGAACCATCCCGTTTGATTTGCTCTTCCATGCCATTAAAGAACCAATTGTGAACTTTTGAAAGCCCAATAATGGAGTTGGTACACCAAGATCAGGATCGGGCACAAATTTAGCAAAGGTCATCACGCGATTAAGCTCATCCTGGTCAAAATAATAGTTATAAACCGCTAACTTTGATTTTTGTAAATCATTAAGATGCCTTTTAGTGGAGATGAGCATTGGTTCGCCAGAAAGAATTCTGTGTTCCTGCACATCCTTTGCATATTGTGTAACATCATCAATCATGCGCTGCCGTTTCCAAAGTTAGCAGTAAAATCGTTCTGCTTCTTAACCGGTGTAACGGCTCCAATCATTGAAGAACGGCTCACCGGATCAAGTCCTAAAGAACTACCAATGGCTTTAATGTTTCTTGCAGCATTATTCTTAGCGCTCACAGCCGGATTAATTTTAGGATCACCGCGTGAGTCTTCAATAATCAAACCGTTTCTTTCAATTTCGGCCATTGATTTTTTGCTGATCTCAACTTGATTGACATATTCTTCTAGCAAAGAAGCGTCTAATTGCTTAATTAGTCCTTTTTTATCTAAATCTTTGACGATAAAACGCCATAATTTTTGGCTGCTTTCGCCCAAATATTTAGGCGGAGATGATATTTTTTTGAAGTCTGAGTTATTCTTATTAGCGTTGACAGCTCGTTTTCTACGATCCGTATTCTTGGCCGTAACATTAGATAGATCGGGCTTTCTGCCACTATGTAAATTTCCTGGCATTTTATCGTTTTCTCCTTTCTTTTATATTGTGAATAATGTTATTAAGTTCCTAAAAATTGATTTTTTGGGAATTTTTTACAAAGCGCCACCTGTACGCCGTTCTCCCTTGATCGCAATCATAGGGGGGGCATAGTGCAGGCTGGGTGTTTTTTATATATAAACGAATAAATAAGATATAAATAATAAAAAAGCGCTGAAACTTTAATTTTCGGCGCTTAAATTTATTTTTTTGATGAGCTTGTCAAGCAACGGTACATCATTGATCTCAACAGCATCTGGATTAAGTGCCTTATGGTCGTCCATAAAGTAATAACTATATTCCCAATCAGTCTTGTGTTGATGACATAAACGGCAGCACGTAACAAGATTGTGTCCGTCCTTGGACAACAACGGATCATATAAAGCTGGCACAATATGATCTACGATGTTACCCACCGTGACATTGCCATGGACTAAACAATATTGGCATAGATGATTGTCACGGCTCAAGACTGCCTGTCGTAATGTTGACCACTCTTTACTGTGGTAGAACTTAATCCTTGCCGTGTGCTTGCGTTGGTCGTTATAGTGACGATCAACATACTTATCACGTTCACGTTTAGGATGAAGCGGAGCATGCAACGAACAGTAATCTGTTCCTTTGGGAACTAAGCGATGGCAGCCTTGCTCATAACACATATGCAGTTCACGCATGTTTGACTCTGCTCCTCACTTCTTTGGTCGTTACCGTTTGCTTAGATAAAGCAATGGCCACCAACGCATAAGCACTGGCCTTATCAAAGTAATTATCTTTGAGTGCTTGCTCTGCTTTGTCTGTGTATTGTTTGATTTTAGATTGTGCCATTAAC
Source organism: Oenococcus sp. (assembly GCF_047725585.1). Taxonomy (NCBI): domain Bacteria; kingdom Bacillati; phylum Bacillota; class Bacilli; order Lactobacillales; family Lactobacillaceae; genus Oenococcus; species Oenococcus sp. The sequence goes on from NZ_JBDNNF010000003.1 coordinate 22,587, forward strand.
ATTCCTCCGAATAGATTATTAAGAATTAAAATTTAGTTGTTTCAAGAAAGGAGATAACATGCCAGAAAAAGGTCCAGAACATAGACACTTTCCAGAGCATCCCGTCAAGACGGGGCCTAAAGTCGTTCGTGTAAAGCCGTCTACTACGCAGCCAGGTTACACGCGGACAAAACCAAGAAAAGCTGGAAAGTAATCAATTGCAGGCTTCATGCCTGCTTACATAATTAATTCCTTTCACGTATTATTCGTACCAAATCATATTTATAAATGCCCATGTTGTCCCATTCCTATAAATTAAAAGGGCCCAAATTGAACCTTTTGTACATACTGCCGGAATTAATAACAAGGCCAGTCAATTGACTAGCTTGATTAATGTATTGGTTTATTTGTTGCTTTGTGTGAGATTCCTTAGGTAATAAGAAATTTCTTCTTTAGTCAGATCTGTCTGCTGTTGAATCTCTGAGAGACTGTGGCCTTTGTCCCGCAAAGACAGACATTGGCTTCGAAGCGCTCTAACAGAGGAAGACTGATGCCTCGTTGGTCTTTGACTTTCGCCCTCTCCTAAGGGCAAATCGTCCCATTCTTTAATAACTTGACGGGCTAGATCACCGTAACCGTGTTTCTCAGAAAAGATCAAGCCGTCCTTAAAAGCTGTATTAGCAGGTATACCATCCTTTTCCTGCTTATTCAGTAATACAGAAGCCAATCGAGAAAGTTCTGTCATATCTCAATCATAACAAGAAATAATCAAACTGCCTCTTAGCGGTTTAAGAATATAATTGAGCTGTTTCAAATAATTGGGAAGGAGTTTAAAGATGAACGATAAAGATCAAATCAATGTTCCACATACACACGGAATAAATGATAGGCACCCAGAAAATAAATCAACCAAGACAAGGGTTCCCGAAACATCATTTAAAGTTGATCCAAATAAAAAAGAAACCGGTCAAGATAAAAGTAATTAATCACTAGTCTTGACGAGCATATATTTCAATCGACGAGATGTGTCAAAGTAAGTCTGAATACTTGGCACACCTTTTTTATTTAGAACGTGCAGCCAATTACCATTCTTACTCAAAAACTGTTCGATATCTTTTTCTTCCTTTATGTCATATTTGTTAAATCGTTGATTGATAAGAAAATCCATTTTATTGGAATAAAAATCTGTAGCGCCGTCATAGGTTCCTGATTCAAGAACTTTGCCATCAAAATCAATAATAAAAATAAGACCGGACTGAACATCTGTAAACTTATCCCACAATGGGCGTGTATCAATGGGGACGTGCTTGCCCTTGGTCCTAATTAAATTAACAATGATTCTAATCAACTTGATTAGGAAGAAAAATATAAGTGTTCCTGCAGTAAGTGAAAGAACGAAGGTCAAAACAATGGCTTCGGCGTAAGAAGCCATTGTTCCCCCGGGAAACCAGACTGTTTTAATCAACAGGAATAGAGCAAAATTAAGCGCTCCAAAGATCCAGGACCAATATTGTTCTTCTTTTACGCCGCTTTCCCCGCCTCCAGTATCTATTATTTCAAAAAGATCCAGTATATAAAAATTAAGAAAACCAAATGCGACCGTTAAAAACGGTGCCAGGTCAAACAATAAACTCATCTTTATCTCCATAACAAAATCATAAACAAAAAGAGCAATCATTAATGACTGCTCTTATCTTTAATCTTTCGACTCTATCAATATACAAAATATTTGACCTTGATGTGACCTCACTTTGAACTCGGTTTGACCTCGATTTGATCGGTTTTTAAGTATTTGAATCATTTGAGAGATGATGAATGCTAGAAATTAATCAATCTCGTTCAATACTCGTTGATTGAGTTTGGCCTGCAAGTCTTTAACAAACTGATTATCTTGCCTATCGGTGACGTAATTAATGAACAAATGATTTTGATTATCACTGAGTCCGGCAATCTTGTCACTTTCACTAATTGGGAACTGACCGCTGGCAAAGTCTAAGCTAACTAGGCCTTCTTGACTTTGTTTTGCCTGCTTGATGATGTCATTAGCGACCTGTTGCCCTTGTGGTCCTAACTGATTCAGTTGATCTTTTATCGTTGTCATGACTTCTAGTGTAAGCCTCCTTTTATACGAACATATGTTCGTATTTGTTTTAAACTAAAAGCATGACAGCAAAAATTATTGATCAGAATGGCCATGTCCACTACGATGATCACAACCATGATAAGCTGCTGGCTTACTACAAACTTAACGACTTCTTCATCAACCATGCCATTGGCCATTGGACAAGTGACCATATTTGGATCCCCTTTTCAGATAACGATACTCAACTCTTTTACCCAGATTTCAGTAACGAAAAATGGATGCTGAAAATTCCTTATATCATTGAACAGTTCGGCTGCCAGGAACTCGTCAATAAACTGCATCAACTGCAAACAGACGGCACAGCTGAAAAGCTTGGTATCAAACCTTGGTTAGTCGCCGATATAGATAAATGGACGAAATGGTGAATGAAGCTTACTTAATTTCTAATCGTTTAATAAAAACTTACTTTCACGGGTATTTTATTTTCTGGTGGGCCACATTTGAATCATCTTGGTTTGATATCCGCTTGCTTATGGTTTATTTGGAAGATCTTTAATCTTGCGAATGGATATTTTCATTAAAACCATGAATTTGTGTCATTTGCAATTTACTCATTTTTTTTCTTACTAAAAATGCAAGCATTATAATATTGTTATGGCGGTTACATATAATGTTTTTACTGGCACATCAAATGATGGAAATGAAATAAATAAAGTTTTTAAGTGTCCATATTGTAGAGCTGATATTGCGCTTGATGAGGGATCAAGCCTTTCACAAATTCAGCTTAGACATCGCCATATAATTAGAGCAATTGGGATAGCGGGAATAGATGATAGAAAAATTATCACTCCGACACTCTCATCGCGTGATGGTGGCCCATTAGTAACATTGAGATTCATACATTGCCCAAGGTGCGATAAAATTTCTGTTGTTTCTTTTGTTCAAGGTATTGAGGACACGAATTCAGTGCCGTTGCCCATTGTGCCAAAGTCGTTAGCATACAAGCTCCCTAACTATGTTCCTGAATGTATTCGCCAAGACTACGAGGAAGCTTATTCGATAGTGGGATTCAGCCCCCGTGCTTCAGCGACACTCTCTAGACGAGCAATACAAGAAATGATTAGAGACAAATTCCCAGACAAAATTTCTTCTGAAAGAAAAAATCTCGCTCAAGAAATGGATGATATTCAATCGATTTTGTCTGCCAGAGAAAAAGATGCTCTTGTTTCCTTGAGACATTTAGGAAATATCGGCGCACATCCAGAAAATGACATCGACGTTATAGTGGATATTGACCCAAGCGACGCACAAACTGTCCTTAAACTAATTGAGTACTTTATTAAAAAATGGTACGTAGAGCCACATGAGGATGACGATTTGTTGAATGGCATCACTCAGATTGACCAGGAAAAACAATCGGAAAGACATCCTAATTCATAAACTTTCCTGCTTCATCAAGTTTCATTTTTTAGTCTCCACAATCTGTGTTTCCTTTACATTTGGTATAAATGTGAAAATCATGTTCCCCTAGATAAGCATCCGCAAACCATAACAAAGCTTTATTCAATAAATCGTTAGCACCGGTTCGACTAAAACCGTACTCAAGAGCAATATCAGTCCACTGTTTGTCACTGGGATTATCAACGTAATAGCTAACCAAAAATCGACGATACTTCCAAGGGATATTTAATAAAGCCCTGATACAATAGTTTGCTTCATCTTTAGCCATAATACGCCGTTCAACTTTAATCTCTTGTGAATTATCAATAGACACAGCTTTGGGCATGGCTGACCAGATTTGAGACTTTAAATCATCAGTTGAGCTGCCAGCCTTGGCTAATAATCGTTCAAATTTGCTAGATTCAGCACGATTGTGTTTGAAGAATGATCGAACGTTTTCGATCGTGGCATTGTAATCAACTTGATCCAATAAATCTATCTGGTCCATGGATGTCCCTTCCCCCATAAAATTGAAACGAATTGATAAGAATCAAACTGATTATTTTCAATCCACTCTTTTTTCTTTATAATGAATGAGTAGTCAAGCATTCAATATTGAGGAACACCACTGCCATGGTGTTTTTTTGTTGGCGAATTATTAATGGCATCCCCAGTTTTTGTTTCTTTTCCCTTTGCCCGTCATGGTTAACTTTTAATCTTCGTATGTACCCCAGAGACCAATCTGGGTAAAACCGCTTATTATTATTAACAAATTTATGCACTTCAGTATCAACTGAAAGGCAGCAGCTTTTAGGCTCGATCAGTGCTTTGGAGCTACATTATTTCTTCCCCTTCCAATCTTTGAAGAATTTGAAGATCATGTTCGTACCTTTCTATATCCTTTAACCTCGGGACATGCTAACTGTAATTTTTCTATCTCGGATTGAGAAAATAATGTTGCATCTTCTTTGGTGTTAGTAAGATAGAAAATTCCTCTTTTATCTTTTTTTAGGAACCAATCTTCGTGCCCCTTGTTGAACAATTGGCTCTTCAAATAATTTTTATCATCGGTCATTTTTCTGCCTCAATTAGCCAAACGGCTGTTCCTTTCATAGGTTTAATGTCTGCTCCTCAACTAACCAAATGGCTACTCCTTTAACGACCATAAAGTTAAAGGCTCTAAGTGACATTGATAGAGATGCGACTTGGTCTGGTGGGATAATTTCGTTATTTTCAAATCTATGATCAGATCCGTCATTATACTTATCAAGCCAGTACTGATCTTCTACTTGAATCCTGACTTCCTTATTCATTATTTATGCCTTCTGCATATTTATGTTCAATCCATTCTTTAGGACTAGGCAAATTATCTGAATGTTTATGCTTGTTATTTGTTACCTTCTTCAAAGTTTTAGGATCGATCACAACATAGCTGCCGTCAGAGTAAAAGCCATTCTCATCCATTTCAAAGCTGTCACAGATAACTGGCCTGCCAACATTGTCATAAATGAGTTGTCCTGTCACATAGTCTCCCTCTAAAAACCCGTTTTCAATTAATTCATGGCGTAAATCTTCATCATCAAGGATTGCGTCCATTTTTGCTGTATACAATTGAGGATTTGTCATTTCTTTCCTTTCCAATCTTTAAAGAACAAATAGATCATCCAAATCAATATTGGAATTGCTAAGACTAGGACGATCAATTCACAGATTAACGTGAACAGAAAGTAATCATTTATCCAGTTCATTTATGTGCATCCCCTGGTCGAATATCTTTTGTTGCATATCCAATCACGCTTGCTTCGACTATTTTTGAGAAATCTAAATCTTTATAATCGTCATCATCTTCAAAGAATGTTTTCAAGATATCTGCAACAAAGTATTTTGCCAAGAAATCGGACTCAGCTTGATTTAGAACTGGTACCGATGTAAATATGACTTTTCCTTCTTGCCTATCGCTCATTGTTTATCCCCTGCTAAAGTTTTTGTTGCTTTGTTTCAGCTACTGCTTTTCTGTGCCAAGCGTCGATCATGGCAAACGCCATCTCGAAGTCAAAGACTGAAACAGCCTCGTTGATACTTTTCCTAAACGTCACTTCAAAATCAATTGAAGGCGCTGCAAGCTCCTGCTTCTGAAAATAGTCACTGATACGATTTATTTCATCAATCGTCATAAGGCTTGCCTAGTTATTCACGATGAGGCCGTGATGGGTAAAGTGCAGATGAGTCGGCTTTCCAATTCTTTTCATGCCATTATTGAAATGAGCCAAAGCCAGCTTCTCTTTGAATCGATGCGGTAATCCTTTGGCGAAATAGTAATCAAGGTGAAAGGCTAAATACATGCCCTTGAAAACAACTGTGTAATACTCACCGCTGATTCGTCGCTGAAAATAAATCGTGCCGTGCTTCTTGCGTTTTCTGAGATTCATCACAAATACCCTTTCCCATGAATTTGATTTCTGGCTTCGGCTTCTTCAGCGGTAATGCCATAAATTAACAAATTGCCATACTTGCTGATAAAAGCTTGAATGCCAATCGATTCGATTTCCTGATGATGGATCCGGCACAAGGGCACGATCTGATCACCTTGTTCAAAATATTTTCTACGACCACCCATTGAACCAAGAGCTGCATGCTTGACGTGATGCCAATCAGTCGCCAATGTCTCATGACCCAGTTTTTCACAGACCTGACAGGTTTCTGGAATTGGCAGCCACATCTCCCCAGCAAAATCAGTCAAAGAATTAATGTCCATCTGTGCCTTCTTTGGCTTTCTTGCTGGCCATGGCTGCATAGCTGCGGTCATGGACGATTTGATACTTGAGAAATATTGGATTAGCTTGAGCATCGCGTGCAACCGACTCAGCGTACTTGCTGAGCTCAATGACTGTGAAAACCTCATTAGGTTTGAGTGGCGCAAACTGATCAGCTGATTTGCAGGCTGCAGCTAAATCCATGATTTTGGCTTTATCGGGATCAGCCGTAAACGTAAAACCTGAGTCCGCTTTAAATCCCGCGTAAAGCTGCTGATCTGATTTTCTTTTAACCACGTAAATTCGGTCCATTATCTGCTCCTTTCTGTGATTGCTGATACTTGGCCAAAGCCTGAATGGCTTGGCTATTATCGGTTTTTTGTTGAGAACCGTAATCAATCAATGTCTCTTTTTTCTGAATGGCTGCTTTGTTGAAATCTGAAAACTCCCAGTTAATCGTGTCGTTGAGTCGTTCATCAAAGCGATTATTGAAGATCGTTTCAGGTCTTAAGAAATGGTCATAAGCCGATTTTCCTTTCCAGTGCTGACAAGCGCGGTCAATCACGGTCTTTAGATCATCAGCTGTAAAACCTTCTTTCAACCGAGCAACAATTGGTGCCGTGTTCTTGGCAGCCTTCGGATTAAACTTGCGATCGCTTTGCTGATTGAAATAATCTAAGGCCCTTTTGGCGATTGTCAATAAAGGGCTTGATGGTGGTGTTAAGTCAGGCTTGCCTGACATATCATCACTTAGGTTATTCACTAGGTTATTAGTTAGGTTATTCTGTACGACAATTTTGTCATGCGTACGGGTGTCATTTTTGTCATGCGTACGTACGACATTTTTGTCACCCGTGGACGCTTCACGCACGTCATTTTTGTCATGCGTGATGACCGTTTCGATCGTGATATAAATCTTGCGGTCCATGTCTGAATAACCTTTATGCTTGGTTTCCCGTCTGATTAAACCGAGTTCTTCAAGATGAGCCAAACGGCGCTGAATCGTTCTCGTGTTCGTGTGATAGCGATCAGTTAGCCAGGTATCTGAAGGATGCGCATAACCGTCAATTGAGGACAAATTAATTAAGTCGCCTATCAGCAGCCGCTCTGAATCATTTGGGATCAAAGCAAAAAGAGAGTCTGGAATTGTGATGTAGTGTTCAGTCATTTGCTTCTCAGTTTCGCTAAAAATCCTTTGAACCCATGCTTCTCTAAATAGCTGCCTTGGTAATCATCAATCTGGGCATGATCGCGCGTGTTTTTGTAAAACTGCGTCAGTTTGCGAGAAGCCGTTTTAAAGATCTCTGGATCACGTGTAAAGATATAACCGCGATTACCCATATCGCTGGTCACAAAATTATGTTTTGGATCAGCAAATTTTAAGTAGCTGATATAGCGCTGAATTTTTCGCTTACTCTGGCCTTTCATTTCTAATAGTTCAGCAATCTCACTGGACCGAAACCAGCGGTCTTGATGTGCTTTCAACAAATTCAAAATACGGTAGGCTTCTGCTTTCTCGTATTTATCAATTCGTTGAAAGTCACTTGGCTTTTGAATATCCATCGTGGACTCCTTTCTTAGTTTTCAGAATCAATCTGTTTTTTAATGGCCCGAGATGTATAAGCATCATTGCCATTTAGCCAATTGATAAAGCCTTCATGGAAGGTTCCTGAAGTATTGTTTTTGTCGCGTCTTAAGCACTCCAGACCGGTGATAAGACCAATAGTTGCTAGGATGACTGAAATGCTAAATAAAGCTGTGATCATATGTGATCCTCTCTATTAAAAATTGCTACTGCAATGCTTCAGCGATTTCATCCCTTTTATTTCTTTCGATGAAATCCTGAATGTCCTTCCATTGCCATTTGATGATTTTTCCGACCCTTATATGCCTGATTTGATAGATCCAAGCCCTGAACTCTGGCGTGACTTTACGTGATTTATCTCTGTCCCAGAATTCATGGAAGGCTTGTGTTAGGTTCAGCATGTTGTAGGGTCCGTATTCATTTTTCATGCTGCTGATCATCCCCTTTTTATGTTTACTTTTGATACACTAATCTGCAACAAAAATATCTTCAGTTTTCTTACCAAGTCCTTTAGCAATCGCTAATCTAGCTCTAAGTCCCGGAGTATGTCCATGCATGATTTTGCTGAAATAATTCCGTGAGATACCAATTTCAGCAGCAAATTCTCTGTCACTTAAATTTAGTTGATTTCGAATAGTGTTATCAATGCTCTGTGGATTTTTCAGCCGATATTTAATCATTCTGCCTCCTTTGCCGTGTTGTACAAAGTAAACATTTTTTGCTTAACTTTGTATCTTTAGTATACATTCATAGTATCTTTTTGCAACAACTTATTTAACTTTTTGTTTACATTATGTTCACAAAAGAAACAACTAAACGGATAATTAAGGAATGAATGAGTTTGGAAACTTTATAAAAAACTTAAGAATCGAAAAAAAATTAACGCAAGGGCAAATTGAAAAATATTCCGGTATTTCACACGCCTATCTTTCACAACTGGAAAATGGTAAAAGACCAGTCCCTAAACCGAAGACCCTAGATAAGTTAGCCAAGGGTCTACATGTAGATTCAGCCATTCTCTATAAAGCTGCCGATATCATTCCGGATAGTGTTTTAGAAAGCTTTGATTCAAATATTGATGTGAATCATCCCCTATCATTCAAAGATGATGAAGTTCCTCAATTACCAATTTATGGTCGTATTTTCGCGGGTGCACCATCGGGAGTCGAGGAAGATATTGAAGGCTCAATCACGCCTGAAAAAAGCTTTGTTGATAAATATGGTTTAGATGAATTGATGAGCCTGCGTGTGGTTGGAGACTCAATGACAAAAGCCGGTATTGCTGAAAACGCCGTTGCCGTGATTCACAAAACATCCGACTTTGATAATGGGGATATCGTGGTGGCGATTATCAATGGCGATGCGGGCACCTTGAAAAGAGCTTATAAACGGACTGACGGAATTTACTTTGAACCAGATAGTTACAATCCCATTTATAAGCCATTTTCATATACTCAAAAGCAAATCGAAGATGAGGATCCGACCGTCATTATTGTTGGCGTTTATCTGTATTCAGTAAGTGGAATAAATTAACTGGCTCACCTGTTTTGATAAACATAATACGTGCAACGACCTTATTCACGTTAAAAGGCGTGCCAAATCGTTTGATTGTTATGAAGAGATTAAAATTAAATACCTTATCAGCTGTTTGGGGGATCATTGAAGCTGTTATTTTTGCTGTTTCATGGTTTGTGATTATTGGGGACGCCTTCGGAGATGCAGTAAATAAAACACACAATACCAGTGGAGCCGGTGGATTTTTTTACACTGTTGCCTGGATTAGTGTTGTTCTATTTATCGTTTGTGCCATTCAGTCTAAGAGGTATGGTATTTCCCTCGTTGGTCCTGTATTGGGAATTATTGGGAGTGCTTTATTTGGGGTTACTGCTGCTATGGCTTTTCCAGCCATTGTCGTACTAATCGTTGGAATTGTTTTCTTATTTTTGCAGCACCCATCAAAAAGCTACCAGCCAACCAATAGTACGATTACAAAATAAGTTCTAGTCACCCTATGGTGGCGTACATAAGGAGCCAATATGAACGACAATCAAAGAGCAAAACATTTCGCTTCTCAATTAAACAAGACCTTGCAGGAATCCGGACTTAAGACAGCTGAGGCTGCTAAAAAAATCGGCATTACTTACAAAACACTTTATAGCTGGCGAAGAGGCAAAATAGTTCCGACATTATCGAGTCTTAAGAAATTGGCCAGTGCCTTTAACAAAAGCGTGAGTTGGTTTCTTGGACGTAATTAATATCATCAATTAAGAATCGAAAGAACGAACACGTGCTGCAATCACGTAAAACTGTTAGGAGATAGATCCATGGAAAGTGAAAAAAAGCCACTTTATAGAAAATGGTGGCCTTGGTTTTCAATAATTATTCTTGTGTTCATAATATTTGGATCCTTGGGTGGCTGGTCGAACGATGCGGCGGGTTTATTGCTAAAAAAAGAACGTGTCGAAATACCAAGCCATTATGTCGAGGACTCACCTATTAGTTCACCAAAAAGTTCTGACAACAAAGCATCCAAAAAGTCATCTAGTTCTGCCGTGAAAACGAGTTCTAGTGTACCTGCCTCATCTGTCAGTGCAAAATCAACTTCCAGTACAGTACCTGCCGACTATCGATCCGCTTTAATAAAGGCACGGCAATACGCAACCGTGATGAGTATGTCAAAGCAAGGTATCTATGAGCAATTGACAGCAAAATTTGTAGAAGGCTTTTCTGCGCAGGCTGCACAATATGCGATCAATAATTTAACCGGAATTGACTGGAACAAAAATGCCTTAACAAAGGCAAGAGAATACCAAAATACTATGGCTATGTCACCGAGCGCAATACACGATCAATTAACATCCGCTGCTGGGGAAAGATTCACACAGCAAGAAGCTGACTATGCCATTGCACACTTAAACGACAAATAGACATTCATAATTACTTGCCAGTAGTGATATACACGTGCCGCGACCACGTTAATCCACCAAGGAAAATAAAAATGGGATTATTTTCAAAGTCACAGGAAAATAGTAGTCGAAATATATATGCAAGCAACGTATTGCCGAATTTACACGCCAAGGACGGCAATAAGCACATTATTATGATTACGAGTTTTAGTAAATGGATAGATCAAGTTTTCGGAGTTGAATCGAAGTATACAACTCAAATTGGCCATATCGTCGATAAGATGCAGGAAGATGGTTATAAAATAGTTGCAATCGAACATACAACACTCCAAAATCAAGGATTATTTAAATCTATGGAAGGATTTCATACTTTAATCACATACAAGTAACCAGCATTAGGAGAATATATGGCCTCAATTAAAAAGCGCGGCAAATATTGGCAAGCCAGAATTTCGTTTCAGGACCCCATTACCGGTACCTATCGAACAAAAAATCATAGTGGCTTTCTTACCAAGTCCCAAGCAGAAACGTGGGTCGGTTTATTTAGGTCTGGAAAAACCGAAGGTGCTGCACAATTGGACATCCCCTTAGCTGATTATTTTGAGCAATGGTTTAAGACGTATAAAGCGGATAAAGCCAGTCAAACTTTGCTACAATACCGCGTGACTTTAAAAATTATTCGGAGAATGCTGCCTAAAGCAACTTTGCAAACTTTTGATCGTGACCAATTTCAAGGCTTTATTAACGAATACGGGAAGGATCATGCCAGAGAAACAGTTGATAAACGCAAGATGGAATTAGCAGCAAGTTTGAGAGACGCTTTTGCTGACGGAAAAATTAAGACGGACCCAACGCAAAGATTAAATATGGTGTCCGATCCAGCTAGAACAAAAGACCCAAGTTTAAAATTTCTAGAATTAACAGATGCCCGAACGTTGATTGATTATTGTGCCGAAAATTTGACCAAGACACACTTTCTAATAATTACGGGTATTCTATCGGGAGCACGCTTTGGCGAGCTCAGAGCCCTACAAAAGGCAGATATAAACTCACAAAAACATACGGTCAGCATTAATAAAGCTGTTGATGGTATTACCGGCCAAGACAAAGCGACGAAAAATAAACAATCCAACCGCGTAATCACTATGCCGGAAAAGTGGTTTGGTCTTTATGCACATTATCAATTCAAGGGCAGCCGGCTTTTTGAGATCTCTTCAAATGGCATTAATAAAGAACTTAGCAAAGTCTGCCATGAATTGAATATCAAAGTTGTCACTTTTCACGCTTTACGTCATACTCACGCTTCTATTTTGCTGGCTCATGACGTGTCTATGCAATATGTATCGGAGAGATTAGGACACGCTAATTTGTCCATCACAGAGAAAATATATTCTCATCTATTGGCAGATAAAAGAAAGTCTGATGAGATGAAGGTTAATCAAATCTTTTAGCGTGCAAAATGTGTGCAAACGTGCAAAAAAATTCTATCATTTTCTTGCAACTTCTAGCATTTAATTAATGGACAAGAACCCTTTAATATCAAGGATTAAGCAAACAAAAACCGCCACTTCAACGATGGCGGTTTTATTGTCATAATGGCCCAGCCCGGACTCGAACCGGGAGCTTAGACTTAGGAGGTCCGTGTTTTATCCCGTTAAACTACTGAGCCAAAAAAATCAATCATCGGCGGCAAAGCGGATACCAGCGCTTTTCCTCAGGTCAAACATCAGCTGATTAATCTGAGACGCGGTTGCAAGCCAATTCTCATATTCTACAAGATTAGCTTCTGAATGTCGATCACTCAGTATCCGAGCAAAATCCCGTGCTTCTGCCAGCAGCGGATTTTGTTCTGTCCCTAATGCTAATTGTTCACGATGACCATTGCCGTCAATCAGCTCGACATGATTTAATTCAGAGGGACTATCAATCAACAAACGATCCTTTAATCCGAAGACCTCGCTTGGCGCTGAAGACGTAAAAATCTTGGAGATCAGAATGTTCACCGTAAAAGCAGCATAATCCAAACTGATGACACCAGAACCATCAATGCCGTTTTCAAGCAGACGCGCCCGATAGGCAGCCTTATCAGGATAACCGAACCAGCCAATGGCATCGTAAAGCGGATAGACCCCCAAATCGTATAGGGCACCACCGGAGAATTTCCTAGTAAAGACATTCGGCGCATGCATCGGATCAGCTAAATATTGATCATAACGACTTGAATAATTGGCATAAACCAAGTTGGCACCTTGTATTGTCTTCAAATCGGTAATCTTGTCTTTGATAATCTTGAAAATAGGATCATGGTAGTTCCGAGCCGCTTCAAAGAAACGACGCTCAGGATTTTCAGCCAGCAGCTTCATAATTTCCTGAAATTCATGTGTGTTTGAAAAACTTGGTTTCTCAACAATGATATCAAGACCATGTTTGAGAGCAGACTGTGCGTGCCGAAAATGAAATGAATTTGGGGATGCAAGATAGACTGCCTGTATACCGGAATCTAAAAATGCATCAAAATTGTCAAATGCCGCGGCTGGCTGACCAATCTGTTTAATAAAATCATCAGCCGTCTCTTTGCTGCGCGAGTAGACAGCCGATATGATAAATCCTTGTGATTCAATAGCCGCTTGAGCAAACTGTGCGGTAATCCAGTGTGTACCAACAAGACCGAGCTTTATCATTTTTCAATCTCCCTTGATAGGTTTTTTAAATCAGATAGTCTGCCGTTAAAAATCGACAAAGGCAGGCGGAAAGAACGAATACCGGAACCAACCTTCCCATTGGCATTATACTGTACAAATTGATTAACCGTATCGGTGTTGTCCAGACTGTTTTCTAGCAGCCAATACCTCATATTCAATGGCGCCAGCTGTGCTTGAATCCGATCGTAGACTGCCTTGTCGCAGCGGACAATGACAGAATTTTTTGGATAATAGGACCTCAGATCCAAAATCAGGCCACGCAGATTGGCAATTGAATTGTTGTCAGTAATATCGTCATCGGTTACAGAAATAGCGATCGGTAAGTTCCCTACTTGACGGCCTACATTCTGCACGAAATATAAATAAGCCGCATAAGCTGTCGTGAAAGAATCATAGATCAGCACCGCGCCGGCCGACAGACCTGCGTCCCGCGCCGACTTCAGAGATGACATATACAGATCATCAAAATCGCTGCCGCCAGTCGTGGCGCGAAAATAGACAAAACTTAATCCCTGCGCACGCAAATAAGAATAATCGCTATAGGGCTGATCCGAGCTCAAAGTTGTTCCTCTAGCAAACTTGCCGCTAGCCAATTTAGACCGAGTACTGCCGCCACTCTGACTATCGGAACTGCTCGAGGCGCGGCTTGATTGACGTTTAGAACTTTTTGAAACTTCACTTTTTGAAAGCGCCTGCTTGATTGGCTTAGAACTAGAAGATGATTGCACAGCAGGCCGGCTCTTTTGGCTAGGAACACTCGCAAAGACCCACAAACTGACCGTCCAAAGAAAACCTGCAATAACAAGGATGTAAAAGATGTAATCCAGCATCCCTTTCTTTTTATTTTTCCGTTTCCTCTGCACCTTTCTTATTATAACTAAGTCTTGGCGTCCGCTATAATTATGTTGATGGTTACCAGGCAGACCAGGTATCCAACCAAAACGTTGCCGTCAGGGAGAAAAATATGTTTCCAGCATTGAATAAACAAATCGACAAGTTTGCTGATCTGATTATCAAGAAAGGTGCTCATGTAGCGCCCAGGCAGACAGTCGTAGACAGTCGTTATCTACTCGAATACAGAAACTGATTATTTTGCTGAAAAATTGGTCAAGCGCGCCTATCAAGCCGGTGCTGTGCAGGTATGGCACAATGCACTAGAAACAAGGGAATTTTATTTGCATGCGAGTCCGGCAGTCATTAGTGAAACGCCCGAATACTTAAAAGTCTGGGGCGACGATCTGGTTGGTCGGAAAAACGCGACAAGAATTTCAATTATGTCTGACAACCCTGATAATTTAAGCGGTATTGACCCTCAAGTGATTGCCAATAGGCGACAAGCTTTACGGCCGGCGTTAAAAACGGTCGCTCAAAAAACGACTGCCGATGTTATTTCCTGGCTTGTCGTGGCAGCGCCTTCTATTGCTTGGGCAGAAAAAGTATTTCCGGATTTGCATGGTCAAGAAGCTGCAGAACGCCTTTGGCAGGAAATTTTAAAAACAGTCCGCATCAGTGAAGATAATGATCCAATCGCCGAATGGGATCAGCATGTCGCTGAATTAAAAGCCCATGCTGATTGGCTGACAGAACAGAATTTTAAAGAACTGCGTTACAAGTCGGCCAAAAGTGATTTTACGATTGGCTTAGCAGAGCACCATCGTTGGGAGGCTGCTAGTTCAGTCGATCAAAGTGGTAATCCTTTTATTCCTAATATGCCAACTGAAGAAGTCTTTACAGCGCCGGATAACCGCCATATTGACGGTACAATTGCTTCAACGCTGCCATTAAGCTACAGTGGCAATCTGATTCAAGATATTGTTCTGCAAGTCAAAAATGGCCAGATTGTTAAAGCACAAGCTTCAAGCGGTGAGGCCGTATTAAAAGACCTGATCGCTACAGATACCGGCTCGCATTCTTTTGGCGAAGTTAGTCTCGTTCCCTTCCACTCGCCGATTAATGATGCAGGTGTCTTGTTCTATAACACATTATTTGACGAAAATGCCTCAGACCATGTTGCTATCGGCCAGGCATACAACACTAATATTCAAAAGGGTGAAGAACTTGATGAGAGGACACTTGCATCATATGGCTGGAATCAAAGCGATGTACATGTGGATTTCATGATCGGTTCTAGCGATATGGCTATTGACGGTGTCACACAAGACGACCGTATTATTCCAGTATTCAGAAATGGTGATTGGGCATAAAAAAAGCGATTCTGAATGGAATCGCTTTTAATTTGCTTATTATCTATTTTGCAAAAGCATTAACAGCAAGCCTAGGATCAACCAAATGCCGCCAAGGATTGCTGTAATTCTTTTCATGACAGCCTCAAAGCCACGTGACTTTTGTGCCTGAAAGAGGTCGCTGGCGCCGCCTGACAAAGCATTCAATGCGTCCTGCTGTTTGCTGGGCTGCATCATAATACAAATAATCAAGATGATACCGATAATGACTAATGCTGTTAAAATCAACTGTGCCATACTCCATTCAGTATATCAGATTGATTCCGTTTGACAAAGAGCATTGTGCAGAAACAAAAAACCTCGGAAAAACCGAGGTTCTAATCAATACAATTTATGGCTCATCTTATCTATATAAAATTAGTCTAATTTTGCAAAGTGGAGCAAAGTGCGGACCATGTTGGATGTGAAACCGTATTCGTTGTCATACCATGAAACAGTCTTAACCAACTGGAAATCACCACCAGCGACGATCTGAGTCTGAGTTGGGTCAAAAACAGCACCGTGAGTATCGTTGATGATATCAGAAGAGACAATTTCATCATCGTTCCAACCAAAGCTTTCGTTGCCCTTTGTATATTCTTTAAAGGCATCGTTCACTTCTTCGACAGTAACTTTCTTTGACAAAATACTTGTCAATTCAGTCACAGAACCATCGATAACTGGAACACGCTGAGCATGACCGTTCATCTTGCCGTCAACTTCAGGAACAACCAAACCAATAGCCTTGGCAGCACCACTGCTATGAGGAATCGTGTTGGAAGCAGCTGTACGGTTAGAACGCTTCTTAGAACCGCGAGGTCCATCAAGGATCATCTGAGTAGAAGTGTAGGCATGAACAGTCGTCATTGTACCAACTTCAACACCAAACTTGTCTTGCAGCAAACGTGCCATTGGTGCCAATGACTGGGTCGTGCAAGAACCAGCAGAAACAATTGTATCGGCAGATGTCAGAATGTCTTGGTTAACACCGTAAACAACTGTTGGTACAGCGCCGGCTGGGGCAGAAATTAATACACGCTTAGCACCGGCATCGATATGAGCCTGTGCTTTTTCTTTGGAAGTGTAGAATCCAGTACACTCAAGAACATATTCAACACCATCGTTCTTAACCCAAGGAAGGTTGTGAGCATCTCTTTCAGAATAGATATGATAGTCTTTGCCGTTAACCGTCAAAGTAGCTGTCTCATCATTAGCTGAAACATCGGCGTTCAATGTGCCATGAGTGGTATCGTACTTGAGCAGATAAGCCAGCATTGAAGGCGTTGTTAAATCGTTGATCGCAACAACTTCAATATCAGAGGCTTCATCTTGTAACTCAAGGATCCGACGGAAAGCCAAACGGCCAATACGTCCGAATCCATTAATACCAATCTTTACAGTCATAGAAAATTTTCTCCTCTTATGAATATTTGGATATTGTCCGTAAATAGTATAACACGGGCTTTTGACAAAGCTTGACCATTAGCCCGTCTGACAAGCTTTTTTTGCCTTGACACAGGTTATACATTTCACAAAATCTTATTGGAAATACCACTTTGTCCAAAAGCCTGAAAACAAAAATAGATTTCCCTTCTTATCTAGTATAATAGTAATGTTCGCGCGAGTAGTGTAATGGATCATCACGTAGGATTCCGGTTCCTGAGATGAGGGTTCGATTCCCTCCTTGCGCATTTTTAGTTATCTTTATTGGCGATAATAAAAGCCTATAAACTGATTTTTTTCAGAAATTCCCCTATCAACGCTGTAGAATAGCAGCAACGTCCGATGGAATAATAAGAGAGTCGCTGTTTCCCATCAATGCAGGACCAGTGACAGCTGGCTTGATATTTAAAGCCCGCCTAATTTCATCGGTTCCTGCCTGCTGATTCGTTTTCGATACAACTTGGAAAGACACGCCATCTTCCCAATCAGAGGTGCCTTGTATTGAGTATGATTGAACGTGTTTTTTGGCAGTCGCATAATTTTTGGCGATCAAAAGGAAATCATTCAGCGCCAAATTAGTCTTCACATTTGAAGTCAGAGAATTAACAAAAGAACTGGTTAAAAAAACAGTCGGATTTTTTGCTTTGTTTAAAAGTGCCTGAATCACGAGTCTTTGTCTCTGGGTTCGACCATAATCGCCCAGCGGATCATCATAACGCATTCTCGTGAAAGCCAAAGCGGCTTGTCCATCCATACGCTGATATTCGGTCCAATTAGTACCGTCGCTGCTGTGATAGTAAGTGGATGATCCCTTGATGAAACGATAAATGTCATTACCCGTATCGTGAGCAGTATACGGATTATAAGAAAAATTCAGAGGCGATTTCACCTGGACGCCGCCTACTTGATCCACCATTTTGATTAATCCGCCCATATTAACCAGCGCCACAAAATTGATTGGCACATTTAAATAATGCGAAACATCAGACACAGTCTGCTTGAGGTTAGTAAAAGTATAGACTGAATTTATTTTTTGTGGAAAAGTATTCTCTAATCCGGGAATTGCCACCATCGTATCTCTTGGAATAGAAACGAGCGTCGTCCTTCTCTTTTGCTCATTAACTGTTACTAGCATCATAGAATCAGTTCTGCCTTTGTCGGTTCGGTTCAAATCACCAGTATCGGTGCCCAAGAGCAGGATCGAAAAGGGCTTTTTACTATTTAGAAGTTTATTGTTATGTGCAGACTGTACTTTATCTGTTAATCCAAGGCTTGTTTTTTTAAAGGATTGAGACAAGTTCAAAAAATGATATCCAAGCAGCAATAAGGCTGCTATGAAAATAAAAATGAAAATTCTTGATCTAATTTTGTGCATCGTTTTTCCTTTCCGTGAGATCTAGAATGGCTATATGTTGGCTTGCCTGCGGCATCACGCGGCCAAAATCGTTAAACTTATTTTGAGGTTTTCTTATGAATTTAAAGCAATTAAAGTATTTTGTCGTCATCTGTGAAGAAGGACAGATCACGGCCGCGGCAAAACAATTGCATATCAAGCAGCCGCTTTTGAGTTATGAAATTAAGCAATTAGAGCAGGAACTAGATACTAGTTTATTTGTCAGAGGCCCGAGAGGAATTTCTCTGACCGATGCCGGCAAGATTTTCAAACCATATGCTGAACAAATAACTGAGTTATCCAGGGTCGCTCAAGGCAAGGTACAGTACCTGCATAAAGGTATTTCCGGGTCATTATCAATTGGAAGCGTCTCATCTTCAATAAATAAGCTGCCGAATCTCAACTTGCTGCAACTTAAAAAATACTATCCCAATATCAGCATCAATATCATAGAGGGTAATACGTATAAATTACTAGGTTACCTGGAAAAGGGATTGATTGATCTAGCAATTTTGCGGACTCCTTTTTCAAGTAATGGCGTGATCGGTTATTATTTTGATAAAGAACCAATGATTGCAGCTTCGTGGGCAGACCCAGGTCAGGTGGATCGGGCAGAGACATCATCCAGTGTTGAGTTAAAAGATCTCGCCAATGTTCCCTTAATCATCTATAGAAGATTTGAAGAAGTTATAAAAGGTGCCTTTGCCGATGCCGGTTTGAAGCCGCTGATTGTGGTCCGCTGTGATGACGCCAGAACAGCATTGGATTGGGCTAAATGCGGCTTCGGTATTGCCCTAGTACCGCATTCTGCAATCCTGCAAATTCAAGAGCAGCGAGATCGGCATTTCCATATGCGGAAAATACAGGCGAAAAGCTTGGAAACACAATTAGCTGTTATGTGGCGGCGAAACGAACCCTTTAGTCCCTTGATGGAGAATTTCTTAGAACTCTTTATCGGCCGCCAGTCACATAAATCGTGACACTGGCTGCCATGATTTCGCCAATGTGCCGATAGATAATAGGTGCAAACATTTTACATTTCTGCAAAACCTAAGGCCATACCGCAAAAAAGAATAATCAATACCAAAGTCGTAATGTAGCCATACAATTTATCCCCGCCTCTAAAAAATGCATAAATTGAGGCTGCCACTCTTAAAACAGGGGTCAAAATCAATAAAAAGAGACCAAGCATAATAATGGCGTAAGGCTCTAAACTGCATAAGTCATGCACCAAACTAGTCAACGAAGTTGGCAGCGTGTTTGCTTGTTGGTTTTGCTGCAGGGAAAGTATGATAACGCCGATAGTGATGATGGTTCCCGAAAGGATAACACCTATTCTTAAAATTTTGCCAATCACAATTTCGATGCTTGTCATCTCGCTTGTTTTTGTTGTATCTTCTTCAACCATAGTTAAAATCCTCTGAACATCATCTGCAGGCCCATATATGCTAATACAGGAATGAAAATCATCCTGATAGTTCGAGCTTTCAGATACAACATAATTCTCGATCCAATAAGTGCGCCAATTAAAATACCAATTGATAACGGGCCGGCGATCTCTGGGCGAATTGATCCATTGAAGAAATAAATCATCGCACTCGCAGACGCCGTGACACCAATCATCAGATTGCTCGTTGCACTGGATGGTTTGATCGGCATTCCCATAATCGTATCCATGGCGAGCACCTTAAATGCGCCACTTCCTATCCCTAGTAAGCCGCTAGCTATACCTGCGCCATACATCATCGCAAAACCACCCGGAACATGCGAAACTTGATAATGAATCATTCGCTGAGACGGTTTATCATAATAAGTATCGTCCAATCTCAATTTACGCGAGATAGCATCTGCCTGTACCTGATCTTTCGTCTCTTTTTTTGCCCTCAATTTTTTAATCATATTGACAGCTGAAAAAACTAATAAAGCGCCAAATAAAACAAATAAAAAGCCTTTTGGAACAACGCCTGACAACAGCGCTCCTGAGATAGCGCCAATAGTTGTAGCTATCTCAAGAAACATTGCCACTCTCAAATTCAGCATTCGATCTCGCAAAAACGAAACTGCTGCTCCGGAACTTGTCGCAATAACAGCAATAATGCTTGCGCCAATGGCATATTTGATAGGTACTCCCATCATAATAGTTAATATAGGCGTTGCGATAATGCCACCTCCTAGACCTAACACGGCTCCAAAAACACCAGCAAGAAGGCCTACTAACAATAAAATTTCAATACTAGTCATTTTTCTCTCCTTAATATCGAACTCGGTAAATTGTCTTCAACTATGAAGAATTCGTGCCTTCATTGTTAATCACCTTTTGAAAATATAATTTTTCCAAAATATGCTGGTTGATGTCAGGAATCAAGTCTATGTGGATTTTTGCCAATTCAATATGCATGAAACAGCTCCTATTACGAACAGATATTCATCCACGTTACACAACGGAAGATAATGAACACGTATCACCATACGTTCGCCAATCATTCTATATCTAAAATTCATAAAATATAGGCATGTATAATATGTATTTTTTTGATATCTAGGTAGATAAACGTTCAAACTATCTTAGTTCACAAAAAAGAAGCATCTCGCTTCTTAAATAAATGTCCTGTTTTGGTCGGAGTGGCATAATTTGTCTATAGGCTGCCGGATAGACGGTCCGTAGATTGTTTTTCAAATTGGAGGGCGCCGCATGGCAAAACTTAATTATGAAGATCAAGAGAATTGGCCGTTTGAAGGCGGGAAACGGCAGTCGCCGATTGATTTGCACTTTGCTCAAGCTAAAAAAATGCCATCAGCTGCGGATTTGCAGCTGGCCTACAGTCAAGTGGCCAGCTACGCTAAAGATACGGGGCGCGGCATCGAAGTTGGATCATCTGGCCAAGCCATGATTAATCAGCGGCCATTTAGTTTACAGCAGTTTCATTTTCACGCACCCAGCGAACACTTGCTTGACGGACAGGATTTTCCGGCCGAAGTTCATTTTGTTCATGAAGCAGCAGATGGCCAGCTGGCAGTGATTGCCGTTTTCCTGACTGTTGGGCAAACATCCCCAGCAATTACCTCGATCCTGCATCAACTAGGTGCCTCAGAGAAATTTGCCTGTGATGTCGAAAAACTGCTGCCAAAAGACCGTTCTTACTTTCATTATTTAGGCTCTCTGACCACACCACCATTGACCGAAACGGTGGAATGGTATGTGATGACGCACCCTGTCGAATTATCGGCCCTGCAGCTCAAAGAATTCCACCAGCTTTATGAACATAACAACCGAAAAATCCAAGCCATGAATGACCGGCCGCTGCTTTATTTTCAAGCCAAGGAGCCATCATGAAAGTACTGGTCTTTGGCGGCAGTGGTTTTGTCGGGCAGCAATTACTGAAAACTTTTCAAGCACAAGGCTGGCAAACGATCAGTGTTTCACGGCACGGCCGACCGAAAAAAGGTCAAGCGGCCTGGGCTGATGAAGTGACTTGGATCAAATCTGATGTGACAAAAGATCAGACTTGGCAGGATGCTGCTAAAAATACCGATTGGATCATTGATGCGATTGGTATTTTGTTTGAAAAACCCAAACAAGGCATCACCTATGAGAACGCGATTGTACTGCCCTTGCAGAAGATCGCTGGGTTTTTGCTTAAACAATCAAAGCCAGCCAGACTGATATTTATTTCTGCTAACAAAGCGCCTTTTGTCCTGAAAAAATATATGCAACATAAGATCGCGGCTGAAAGATTTTTGCAGCAGCCCGATTTTGCCAAGCTACAAAGCGTGATTATTTATCCAGGGCTGGTAATTGATGCTGCTAAACCTACCACGCTGATTGCTGAATGGGGCATTCACCTGCTGTACCGTCTACCCTTTTTAAAAAAATGGATCAGCGGCTATCTGCCCATCAAACGGACAATCTTAGCCGACGAAATTACCAAAGTCATGCGGGGCGGCAAATCAATTTTGACGCAACGGCGGCCATAACATGATTAAGAGGCTGTTATTTTCGTGCTTGCAAAGAGATTAGAATCAAACCGAGAATCCCCAAGCTCAGGCCCAAAAACATAAAGGAATAAATACTCAGCCAGACAGCTGAAACGAAAATCAATAAAATACTGCTGACAAAAACACTGGTAATATAGACAACCCGCATCTTTGCCCCCAAATTAACGAAGAGACAAACGATTTGAAAGATGTTTAACAGGGCTGTCAGAAAAGCAATCACAATCGACGACTTTGCCAGTAAATTTCCCGAAGACATCAAAGCATAATTATCACTTGCCGTTACAACAAGTGGATAAATAATCAGCAGTAGGCCAATGGCCACAATCAATTTCATAAACAACAGAAAGAATTTGAATAGTGTCTTGTCATTATACATATTGGACCTGCTTTCTCAGGAAATTCAACCGGTATCTATTCTTATTATATGGGTTGCACAAAAGGACTGTCTAGCAAAAAAGCCCGATTTCTCGGGCTTTTATAATAACTATTTTACTTTTCAGATGCTGCAACTTTAGGCAGAATCAAATTCAAGAGGATACCGATCACCGTTGCCAAAGCAACACCGGAAAAATCCAATCCGTTTGATAATTGCAGATGGAAATTACCAATACCGATAACAAGAATTGGTGCCGCTACCATCAGATTGCGTTTTTTTGAATAGTCAACTTTACTATCAACAATCACCTGCAGGCCGGCTGCCGCAATCACACCATAAAGCATGAATCCAACGCCACCGATAACCGCGCCAGGAACCGTCTCAATCAAAGCGGACAATTTACCGATAAAACTCAATAGAACAGCCAGGACAGCTGCGCCACCAATGACCCACACAGAGTAGACACGGCTCATCTGCATAACGCCAATGTTTTCCCCGTATGAAGTTACTGATGGGCCGCCAACCAATGATGCTGCAATTGAAGCTGTACCATCACCAGCCAATGTATGACTGAGTCCGGGATCTTTAAAGAAATTATGGCCTGTGATTTTATTCAGCACCATGATATGGCCCAAATGCTCGGAAATAGTAACCAGAGCTAGCGGCGCCATACTTAATACAGCTGAAGGATAAAACCTGCTGCTTTCAAAAATCGAGTTGAAGTTCGGAAGTGCAAACCAAGGTGCGGTCATCACACGGCTGAAATCAACCAAGCCAAACAACACCGCAAAAATATATCCAGTTATAATCCCTAACAGAACCGGAATCATCCCCATAAAACCCTTGAAACACATGTTGTATAAAATCGTGACAGCCAGCGTTAGCAAAGCAACAATAAAAATCTTAATATCGTATTTACTTGTTGCGGAGTTGATTGTGGCATTCTGAGCAGCGGTAGATGCCAAAGATAGACCGATCACCATGACAATCGGGCCAACGACCGAAGCCGGGAAAATTCTGTCAATCCAAGCAGATCCGGCTTTAGCAACAATCAAAGCGACAATCAAGTAAACAACACCAACTGATAGGACACCTTGCCCAACAGCTGGATAGCCGAAGGCTTTCATCAAACTGCCCATTGGAATGATAAAGGCAAAACTAGAACCCATGTAGGCCGGAATTTTTCCTCTAGTTATCAGCATGTGAAGCAGTGTACCAACACCTGACGAAAAAATTGCCACACCAGGATTTAAACCAACTAGCAGCGGTACCAGTACAGTCGCCCCGAACATACTGAACAAGTGCTGCAAACTTAAACCAAATAAAGCTGGAAATGGTGGTCGTTCATACAAGTCGTAGATAGAACCATTTGCGTGTTTCTCTTCCATAATTTCTCAATTCCTCTCGTTTTTGTGCTAAATAAGAAAAAACGCAACCGTTACCCAATAAATGGGCAAGGCTGCGTTAAAGCATCTGAATCACTTGTTTTCTATTTTTTTGCACTGAGAGTAATTAAAACAGTCCAATCCCAGCTTGTCAATAGTTATTTGTCAGCAACTGTAAAACGTTCGCCGATGAAGCGCGGTTCCTCAATTTCGTTAAGAATGGCTGTCGCAATATTGCCTGTCGTCACATGGGATTTGCCATCTTCAGCATAAATTAATTCATCCCGGCCGGTCATGTAATCGGAGGCCGGCCCATCGACAAATTCCTGCTGCGGCGAGATCGCTGTCCAATTCACATTTTGAGCATCGTGCTGTAAAACATAAAGTGCATCGACACCAAATTTCGGCTCATCGATCCAGGCCTCGTTATTAGCCAGCTTAGACAAGCTGTCGTATAAAAGTTGTCCGTCTTCTCTTTTAAGTGAGGAAGCACCTAAAATAAAGATAAAACGACTGTCGATTTTGCGGCCAATCCGTAACAAATAAGTCAAAGCATCAAAATTTTCAATCGGATGAGTATGATTGGCAAAAGCATTAATCACAACATCATAGCCGTGCAAGTTTGCCGCACCAATTTGATAGAGGCTCTTTTTAATAAAATAGCCTGGGCCAAGGAGTCCCTCAGCCTTATTTAAATCCCGCACAAAAGCTGTCACCTCATGCCCGCGTGCAATTGCCTCACGATAGATTGCTCTTCCTGCCATACCAGTCGCACCAATAATTGCAATCTTCATCTCCTCGAACCTCTTTTCTTCGTTCGCGAATTAATCATCAAAAACAAAAACAAAATTTGATTTTAAAAGAAACTGATTAAGACACCCAGAGCCGCTTAGCATCGTGAAAACGCACTCATGCCAACATTTTAACTCATTGCAATTTTTTGTTTATCTAATTTGGCCTGGCGGTCGCGATCACGCTTCATAATCGGTCCTAAATACTGGCCAGTATAAGAGGCTTTAACTTGAGCAACATCATCAGGCGTGCCCGTAGCGATGACTTGACCGCCGCCTTGGCCGCCTTCAGGGCCTAAATCAATCACCCAATCGGCTGTTTTGATGACATCCAAGTTATGTTCAATGACAAGCACCGTATTTCCAGCATCAACCAAACGATGCAGTACTTCTAAGAGCCGTTTAACATCATCAGTATGCAGGCCCGTGGTCGGCTCATCTAAAATATAAAAATTACGGCCAGATTGAATACGATGAAGCTCACTGGCTAATTTCATGCGCTGAGCTTCACCACCCGAAAGAGTCGTCGCAGACTGTCCCAATTGGACATAGCCTAGGCCGACATCCTTAATTGTCTGCAGTTTACGAGCAATTTTTGGTATTGCAGAAAAGAAAGGCAGCGCTTCATCAACCGTCATATCCAACACTTGGGCAATATTTTTACCTTTGTAGGTAACTTCCAAAGTCTCGGAATTGTAACGCGTACCGCCACAGACTTCACACGTGACGTAGACATCCGGCAGAAAGTTCATTTCGATTTTGATAATGCCGTCGCCTTGACAGTTTTCACAACGGCCGCCTTTCACATTGAAAGAAAAACGTCCCTTGGCATAACCACGCATCTTCGCTTCATTAGTCTGAGCAAACAAGCCGCGAATATCATCAAAAACACCCGTATAAGTTGCTGGATTTGACCGCGGTGTCCGACCAATCGGTGATTGATCAATGTCGATCACTTTTTCAATGTGTTCAAAACCTTTAATTGACTTATAGGCGCCGGGTTTTTCTGAGTTACCGTTAATTTTTTGTTTCAGCGCGCGTTTTAGAATCGAATTGACTAGCGTGGATTTACCCGACCCAGAAACACCAGTCACAGCGATGAATTTGCCCAAGGGAAATTTAACGTTGATCTTTTTTAGGTTGTTCTCGGCTGCCCCATCTATTTCGACAAACTCGCCATTGCCTGGATGGTGTTTTTCCGGTACTGGAATAAATTTCTTCCCCGACAGGTATTGGCCTGTAATGGATTTAGCCACGCGTTCTACTTGTTTAGGCGTACCGGCGGCCATGACTTCGCCACCTTTGTCGCCGGCACCCGGGCCAATATCAATCAAATAATCAGCCGCCCGCATCGTATCTTCGTCATGTTCGACAACAACGAGTGTGTTACCAAGGTCGCGCATCTTTTTGAGCGAATTCAAAAGCATATCATTGTCTCGCTGATGCAGTCCGATAGACGGCTCATCCAGTACGTAAAGGACACCTGATAAATTCGATCCAATCTGGGTGGCCAAACGAATTCGCTGGCTCTCTCCACCTGATAAGGTCCCGGCAGAACGGGAAAGCGTCAAGTAGCCCAAGCCAACTGACACGAGAAAACCCAAACGGTCGGAAATTTCTTTGGCAATCGGTGCGGCGATTTCTTGATCGTTTTTACCTAATTTCAATGCTTTGAAAAAAGACAATTCATCGGAAACTGCCAGATCCACCACTTGCCCAATATTCAAATGATGAATTTTCACTGATAGCGCTGCCGGGTTCAAACGATAACCGCCACAAGCCGGGCAGGACATCTCCGCCATATATTGACTCATCACATCCCTTGTAAATTCAGAATTAGAGTCGTTAAAACGCCGCTGAATATTATTCAAAACGCCTTCAAATTCAGTATCAACATCACGAACTCCGCCGAAATCATTTTCATAATGGAAATGAAATGTCTTCTTGCCAGTGCCATTCAGCACCATGTCACGCTGTTTTTTTGGTAATTTGCGCCAAGGCGTGTCTTCATTAATACCATTCTGCTCGGCAAACTGTGACAACATAGACGGATAGTAATTAGAAGAAATAGGGTTCCAAGGCGCAATTGCGCCTTGCCTAATCGAAAGCGAGTCATCCGGAACCACAAGATCAATATCAACTTTGCGCAGCACACCCAACCCTTGGCAGACTGGGCAGGCACCCATTGGTGCGTTAAAAGAAAACAATCTCGGTTCCAAACGGCCGACACGAAAATCCTTTAAAGCACCCGAATAATGGTCAGAAAATTTCATCGTTGACCCGTCGACTTCTTCAACGGTTACCTTGCCATCCGCGATTCGAGTTGCGGCCTCCATAGCATCATAAAGGCGGGATCGCGAACCAGCTTTTAAGATGATGCGGTCAATCATGATCTCAATCGTATGACTGCTTTCACGATTCAAAGACAAGTTTTGTTCTTCATCCAGCTCAACAATCTCACCATCAATACGGGCACGAATATAACCCAATTTTTTGGCATTTTTCAGAGATTGTTCATGCGTACCGGGCTGATTTTCGATAATTGGCGCAAAAATCTGCAAGCGGGAGCGCTCAGGCAGTTTTAGCACTTTTTCAACCATCTGGTCGACAGTCACCATCACGATTGTGCCGTCTTTAGGTGCATCCGGCCGGCCGATTCGTGCAAACAGCAAACGCAGGTAGTCATTAATTTCCGTGACAGTTCCGACCGTCGACCGAGGATTATTATTGGTCGTCTTCTGATCAATAGAAATGGCCGGCGACAGTCCTTCAATCGAGTCGACATCGGGTTTTTCCATCTGACCTAAAAACTGCCGAGCATAGGCTGACAGACTCTGCACATAGCGGCGCTGCCCCTCAGCATACAAGGTGTCAAAAGCCAAGCTGGACTTGCCAGATCCAGATAGGCCGGTCAGGACAGTCAGGCTGTCGCGCGGAATATCAACATCAATGTTTTTTAAATTGTGGGAACGCGCCCCGCGAATCGAAATGTATTTCTTCACCATAGATAATATTTTAAGGCTTTTTGCTACAAAAAAAGCGAACATTTGTTCGCTTTAAGAAATCATTGATGATTATTCGCAGAAACTAAGCCATGATGCCGCCATCGGCAACAAATTCAGCGCCGGTCGTAAAGGCACTTTCGTCGGAGGCGAGATAAGTCGCCAGTTTGGCAATATCTTTCGGCTGTCCCAAATGGCGCATCGGGGTCATAGCAATCACGCTTGCCCGCATCTCATCAGGAATAATATCTGTATCAATCCAACCTGGGTGAATGGAATTGACACGAATCTTTTTGCCCATTTGCAGAGCTTCCAAAGCAGCAGCTTTGGTCAATAAGCGCGTACCACCTTTCGATGCAGAATAGTCAGCGGCACCAGGCAGACCTCGCAAACCTGCAACCGAAGAGACGTCAACAATTGAACCCGGCTCGGACATTTGTTTGAAAGCAAAATGAACGCCAAGAAAATTCCCGGACAAATTGATAGACTGTGTCCAGTTAAATTCGGCCAATGACATTTCTGCCAAAGGTTTCCCGACGCCGCCAACACCGGCGTTATTCACAAGAATGTCGAATTTGCCGAATTTTTCAATCGTGCTGTCGACCACTTTTTTCCAGTCAGCTTCTTTGCTGACATCCTGCTGAATAAATAAGGCATCAGGACCGAGTTTTGAAGCTGCCTGTTGGCCCTTTTCGCCATTGCGTCCTGTGATAACGACTTTTGCGCCTTCCGCAATGAAATCAGCGGCAATTGCTTCACCAATCCCACCATTGCCACCCGTGATAATTGCTACTTTGCCTTTTAAACGATCAACCATAGCTGTATCCTCCAAATTTGTGAATAAATTTACTTTACGGTCTAATTATACAGCTTTGCCTAAATCCAGCGTTTACTTTTTCTTCAGCTTGTTTTTGAACTCGATAACAGCATCCCGCAACTGAGCAGCCTCTTCAAAGTCCATACGCTTGGCAGCGGCCTTCATCTGATCAGTCAGGCTTTGAATCATTTCCCGCTGATCAGCAGCAGGCATATCAGCAAAGGCGACCTGAGTGAGATCCATCTTGGACTCATCACTTGAAGCAACTTCGTGTGAAATAGCAATGGCACCGCGAATTGGTTTTTTGATCGTCATCGGCGTAATGTGGTGTTTTTCGTTGTAAGCAATTTGGATCTTCCGGCGTCGAGCGGTTTCATCAATGGCTTTTTGCATGTTTTCTGTGATTTTGTCCGCATACATAATCACATGCCCGTTCGAATTACGCGCGGCACGCCCGATCGTCTGGATCAATGACCGCTCGTTGCGCAAAAAGCCATCTTTATCAGCATCTAAGATTGCGACAAGGCTGACTTCGGGAACATCCAAACCTTCACGCAGCAGATTAATCCCGACCAGCACATCGAATTTGCCCAAACGCAGATTACGCAATATTTCCGATCGTTCTAAGGTCTTAATATCGCTGTGCAAGTACTGAACTTTCACGCCATTTTCCTTCAAATACGAGGTTAAATCTTCGGACATGCGCTTGGTCAATGTCGTAATAAAGACACGCTCGTCTTTTTTGGCACGTTCATTGATCTCGCCAAGGAGATCATCAATCTGGCCCATGATCGGCCGCACTTCAATTTCCGGGTCCAAAAGACCAGTCGGCCGAATAATCTGTTCAGCAATATGTTCAGGAGCCACACGTGCTAGTTCATAATCACCAGGTGTTGCCGACATATAAATAATCTGGTTCACATGCTTTTCAAATTCATTTAATTTGAGCGGGCGATTATCCAAAGCCGAGGGCAGACGAAAACCATAATCTACTAAGGTCTTTTTTCGTGCCTGGTCGCCATTAAACATACCGCGAACCTGCGGCATTGTCACATGACTCTCATCAACGACTAAAAGAAAATCCTTCGGGAAGAAATCCAGCAGTGTGAAAGGTGGTTCCCCTTGTTTTCGGCCGTCCATCCAACGCGAATAGTTTTCAATGCCGTTTGTATAACCCATTTCCAGCAGCATTTCGATATCGTATTCAGTCCGCTGCTTGATACGCTGCGCTTCCAGCAATTTTCCCTGCTGTTCAAATTTTTTCACCGATTCAACCATTTCCTGGCGGATGCCATCGGTAGCCGTCTTTAAAATATCATCGTTAGTCATGAAATGTTTGGCTGGGAATATTGAAATAAAGTCATCCTCCAATAAAATCTCGCCAGTCAGCGGATTAATCTCTCGAATACGGTCAACCTCGTCCCCGAAAAATTCGACACGAATCGCTTTTTCATCTTCTGAAGCCGGGAATATTTCGACGACATCCCCGCGGACACGAAAAGTACCACGGGCAAAATCAATATCGTTTCGCACATATTGGATGTCGATTAAGTGGCGCATGAGATTATCGCGCCCATATTCATCCCCGACACGCAGGCTGATCACGTGATCTTTATACTGGCGCGGATCGCCCAAACCAAAAATCGACGAAACAGAAGCTACGACAATTGTGTCATTACGCGACAGGAGACTGCTGGTGGCACTGTTTCGCAGCTTATCAATCTCATCATTAATGCTGGCATCTTTTTCAATATAGGTATCCGAAGAAGGCACGTAGGCTTCCGGCTGGTAATAATCATAGTAAGAAACAAAATACTCGACTGCATTATCCGGGAAGAAGCTTTTCATCTCGCCATAAAGCTGGCCGGCCAGGGTCTTATTATGGGACAAGATCAAAGTCGGCTTGTTGGCAGCAGCAATCACGTTTGAAATCGTAAAAGTCTTGCCTGTGCCTGTAGCACCCAACAAAATCTGTTCTTTAATACCATTTTTAAGTCCGTCAGTCAGCTGCTTAATCGCGGTCGGCTGGTCACCAGTCGGCTGGTATTGACTATTTAATTTAAAATTTCCAGGTAAACGCGTTTCCAATTCCATAGTTCCATTATCGCATTTTTCGTTAGAGCTTTGAACTGGCGTTCCCCTACCACATATTAAATTTAACGAAATTATTTTTTCAGAACTTCAAAGGTATAGATCAGATAACGATCTTGGAAATGACTACCTGACATTGGCTGCATTGATAAAGGATATCCGTGTCCGGCCTGCGAAACGATCCCAATCGCATGACGGGTGTTATTGTGCCAAGTTATCAGATAACGGCCAGGCCGGAAACGATATTGAAGATGAACCCAAGTTTTATTCTTAGCAAAATGACCTTTTTTAAAAATGATTCTGCCTTGATAACGAATGGTTAATTCGCCGAACTGTTTTTGTTCACGCATGATACGCAGACGCGTAAAACGGCTTCCAGAAATAGTCACTGCTTGCGACACCGACTGCCCAGGACGGATTCTTTTGTCTTCCCGATCATAGCCGGCACCGTAATTAGAATAGTTGCCTAAAACCGGCAGAAAAGTTTGTTTGGCCAAACGATCATCAGGATCTCCGTCGATGACCTGCTGATTCAAATTAACCAAATCAATATCAAAGGCTGCCGCTGCTGCTCCAGCAGCAGAGACAAGAGTCAGCAAAATGAGCGTGATCAAAGTTAATCTAGATTCCGATAATTTGTTCGCTGTTGTGTTCTCTTTGGTTGGCTGGATGGCCAGCAGCAGAATCGGCAAAATGGCAATTTCACCGTAACGGCCGTTCACTTCCCAAAGCAGCGCATAAAAAGACAGCCCGGCTAAGGGCAGAATGATGTTGACAAAAGCGGCCGCAGAAGCCTGATCGTCGTATTGTGACTGAAACAGACGTTTTTTAAGTTTCCAAAAAGCCAGTGCAAAAATCGCGATATAAGATGCACGGGACAATGTCGATACTGCATTGTTGATCAGCTGGGCATGATTTTCATAAAAAGGCGGCGCGAGAATAAAACCCGTATGATAACGATCAAAAATATTTCCCGCATAAAGCAGCACAGCGAATTTTTGAATAAATTGTCTTAAAAGGCCAAGGGGGCCTTCCTGTTTGATCCGATTTAGCAGACGGCGGCCGGCGACGCGGCTGCGCTGAGACTTGTTAGGCAGGGCGGCCATTTGGTTGACATCCTGCTGATTATACTGGCCCGCAGAAACTTGATTAAGCCCCATTGACATCCAATGCGCGATGGGAAATTCGTAACGAGAACTGCTGGAAAAATGGTAACTGTTTGCCAACCTGGTATTAATTGGAAAAGAGAGCGCGATCACAGCAAAAAGGACCAAAAAAAGTTTGAGTACGGGCGCAAAGGCACGATTTCGGTAGTAAAACAAGAAAAGCATTAATAGTAAAATAGCCGGCAGAACCACGATAAAACTGGCTTTGCTGCTCATACCAAAATAAAAAATCACAGCTGACGGCAGCAGCAGTTTCCATGACAGGCGTTTCTTTTCGATCGCATACTGCAGTAAAAAAAGAGCCAGTGCCCAAGTGATCATCGCAGGCAGGTCCGTATACAGAATCCACAGATTATAGCTGTAAAGCATTGGCAGACAGAAAAAAAGCATAGCAGCTAAATTCAAATACCGAATTTTTTTCGTCGCCTGATAAACATTCAACAGACACAAAGCCAAGAATACATTCAATAACGTAAAGGAAATGACTGACTGAATCGCAAATTTATCCAATAAAATGAAATGGCCCAAGCGGACGGCCCAGCTGTAAAAGATAGTTGGTGAAACAATCTGCGGATATTGGGCAAAATAAATCCCCCACCGTCCCTGCCTGCCGTTTGCTAAATCATAGGCGAACGAGCGCAGGCGGAAAGGGTCATGAATAAGTGACGGAATAAAGTTCCGCAACAAATAGATTTCCAATAAGGCAAATAGCAACAACAGGCCAATTAAAATGCCGCGGTTGGCCGCCAAACTGCATTTTTTAAAAAACTGATAGGCTTTTCTGAATAATAGCAGCAGCAATGCAGACAGCAGCAAGACTAAGAAGTTGCCTGGCAAAAAGCTGCCATTTCCGGACATAAAAGTATTAACAACGACACCCGTTAATAAAATAAACAGTAAAATAGCGGTTAACGCCCGGTATATATACCGAAATGAATTCTTTTCCTGACTCACAATAATTAAAGTATAGGATAAAAAAACGCCTCAAAAATGAGACGTTTGTTCAACATAGCCAATAAAATTTTATTGGTTGATATATTCCTTGCTTGAAGCGATGATATCCTGCAGACCTTTTTTAGCATCCGAGAAGAACATCTTCGTATTCGGCAAAGAGAATAATGGATTTGGTACACCGGCATATCCACTGCTCATCGAGCGTTTGATAACAACAACCGACTTAGACTTATCAACATCCAAGATAGGCATTCCGGAAATATCATTCCCCGATTCGCGAGCTAACGGATTCGTCACGTCATTTGCACCAATAACCAAGGAAACATCGGTGTTTTCAAACATGGAATTAGCTTCATCCAGCTGTTTCAATTGGTCATAAGGCACATTGACATCAGCCAGCAGCACATTCATATGGCCAGGCATACGTCCAGCGACCGGATGGATCGCGTAATCAACATTAATCCCGTTATCAGTCAGCAGTTTGGCTAACTCAGCTACTTCATGCTGGGCCTGAGCGGCCGCCAAACCATAACCAGGAACAATCATCACATTATGCGCATAGGCTAATTGCAGGCCGATATCATCAGCTGATGTTTCCACTACTTTGACATCTGTCTGGCCAGCAGGGGAAACGGATTGAGAATCATCTGTCCCGAATCCACCTGCCAGAATATTAGCGACTGACCGATTCATCGCATCAGCCATCTGCAAGGTCAAAATCGTGCCCGCAGCACCAACAAGCGCACCGGCAATAATCAAAACCTGATTGTTAATCACGAATCCGGCAAAAGCAACTGCTAGGCCAGTAAAGGCATTTAACAATGATACAACGACCGGCATATCTGCACCGCCAATCGGCAGTGTCATCAAGAGCCCAAAAGCCAAGCTGGCCAGCAAAGCCAAGACAAGGTACCAGCTATTGTCAACTTGCGTGATCATTAAGACAGCAGCTGCCACGATCGCAATCACGACTAGGATATTGACAAATTTTGAACCTAGAAATGTAATCGGTTTTCCAGAAACCTTCCCGGAAAGTTTGCCCGTGGCAATCAAAGAACCAGAAAATGTAATCCCGCCAATGACGATATCTAAGACCACCGGAATTGATAAAACAAGCGGCAAGTGCCCATTAGCTGTCAGGTAATCAAAAGCGCCAATCGCAGCGGCGGCACCACCACCAACGGCGTTAAATAATGAAACCAGTTGCGGCACATCGGTCATCGGTACTCTTTTTGCCTTGCTAAAGCCATAAAAAATACCCAAAGCCAATCCGGCAGCCAGAGCCATCCAGGCACCAACTTGGACACGGCCAGAGACCAGGATTTCAATCAAAATCATGATGACAGCCAGAATCATGCCGACAAATGAGAGGCCGTTGCCTTTTTTAGCCGTCTTAGGGCTACGCATTAAATGCACGCCAATCACATAGCAAAAGGCCGAGATCAGATAAATGAGAGATGCAGTTGTTGTCAGACCTGTCATTTTTTGTCCTCCTCTTTTTTAGCTGGCTTGCGGTCAAACATACCTAGCATTCTGTCTGTTACCGTATAGCCACCGGCGACATTGATTGCAGCAAATAGTGCAGCAAAGAAAGTCAGCACATACAACAGCCAATTATTGGCCTCGGCTGCAATAGCAAAGGCACCAACGACAACCACACCGTGAATCGCGTTTGCACCAGACATCATCGGTGTCTGCAGCGTGGATGGAATTTTCGACATAACCTCAAAACCAACCAGCAGGCTTAAAACAAAGATAGCCAAATTGGCATATAATTCTTCACTCATTTTTCTTCCTCCGCTCCCTGTTCCTGCTTTGGCTGTACTGGCCTTTTTTCCATACCCATACGGCTGCGCAGAAAATTCGAATTGATCTGGCCGCCATAAGTTGCCAGCAGGTCTGTCAAAACATCATCATCAAGATCAAAATGAATCTGACCGTCTTTGACAATATAGTTGATTGTATTCTGAACATTTTTGGCATACATATCCGAAGCTGATCGAGCTACACGGCTCGCTAAATCACCAGCACCAACAATAATTGCACCAGTCTTTGTGACGATGGTCTCGCCAGGTTGGGATCCGGCTACATTGCCGCCCAATTTTGATGACCCCAAATCTATGAAGACCGTATCGGCTTTCGCTTCATCTACAGCTTTCTTTGAAACAACAACCGGTGGCTTGCCTCCAGGGACTTGAGCTGTCGTGATAATGACATTATTCTCCGCAATAAAGCCTTCTAATTCAGCCTGTTGTGCTTGTTTTTCATCATCATTCAAGGCACGGGCATAACCATTTTCATCTTTCACCTGGACTTTGGAAATCAATGCTTTGGCACCCAGCGACTCAATCTGGCCACGGGCATCTTCACGAATATCATAACCAGAAACAACTGCACCTAAACGATGGGCAGTACCAATGGCTTGCAAGCCAGCCACAGCTGCACCAATAACTAATACTTTGGCTGGACGCGCCGTTCCGGCAGCTGTCATCATCATTGGAAAATATTGCGGATAGGTATCAGCAGCCAGTAGAGCCGCTTTATATCCAGCAATCGATTTCTGCGATGAATTGGCATCAAGATTCTGAGCTCTTGACACAGTTCGCGGAAGCAGTTCAAAAGCCAAGGCACTGACACCCGCCTTGGCCAGCTGCTGCATCCCTTTTTTATCTCCAAGCGGATTCAGCATTCCGATAATCGTCTGTCCTTGAGACAATTTGGATAAAACTGCCTCGCTAGGTTCGTTAACGACTGTGACAATATCGGCCTTTAATGCCTCTGTTCGCGTGACCAGTTTCGCACCAGCCTTTGCATATAAATCATCATTATAAAAAGCCTTTTCGCCAGCTCCCTTTTCGATGCTCACCTCAAAATCGCTCTTAATCAGTTTTGCGGCCGTATCAGGTGTCAATGCGACACGATTTTCGCCGGCAGCTTCTTTAAGAGCAGAAACAACAATTGCCATAAAACCCCTTTCGTGTTTGAAGCTGCAATCACTTGCAAACGCTTCCACGCTTTCCTATTCTATTACATTCTTGTGAAAAATAAATTTTCATTTGCACATTTTTGGATTTTTTTGGTCAATCCGCTGCCAAACACCGCATAATTAAAGAAGATTTCGGTTTTTTAAATTGAGAAAACAGTTGCATAGCTTCTTGGGGGTCGCTTAATTGTGTTTAAAAAAAATAAGATAGTCCAAATGGTGATTGCAGGATTAATTCTTGCCGCATGTCTCGGTATCAACGGTCAATTTTTCGTGAACGCTGACACTGCCGGTAATATGCAATCTTCTAGCAGTGAAGCTTCCTCAGCGCCAACTCGGCAAAGCACACAAACCACGAGCCATGCCGACAAACCAAATCCACCTACTTTCCCAGCTACGATTACCGGCAATCAAAATATCAACCAGACAGCCGAAATTCTTGATAGCAGCCGTAATGACGGTGTTTTTGCAAATGGGCCGGCCCTAACAAGTGCAGACACTATGGCTCCAGAAAGTAATGGGAGCCAACTTAATGGCCGTTCTGTTAATGTTCTAGCAGTTGTCAATACAGTCCGCAGCAACGGCCAAAGATATGATTATGCTAAAGTACAGGATCTGGCCAATCAAAGAATTTTCTGGATTGACGAAAGAGCAATTTTAGCCACCATGATCAGCCAAAAAGATGTGCAATACCAGGCAATTATCATTTCAGGACAACGTAATGATGGTATTTACAACAACGGCCCAGCTCTCAGCACTTGGGCCGCTCTAAAAGCAGATAATTCAGCAAAAAATGTTGATGGTCGTCAAGTGACCGTCCTAAAAGAAGCTGACACGCTTCGAGGAAACGGCCAGCATTATTATGTCCAAGTGCATGATCCGGTCTCAAACCAAGATTATTGGCTTGACCGCAGAGCATTAACTCTGGGCCAATATGCTGTGATCACTAGTCAAAAAAATGTCAACCAATATGCTCAAGTAACCAATCAGCGCAATGACGGCATTTACAATAATGGCCCAGCCTTAACAAATGCAGCCAGCCTCTCTCCCCAAGGCTATGGAAACCGATATGCCGGCCTTTATCTACAGGTAATTGAATTAGCCGTGACACAACGCGCAACAGGCCAAAGCTATGAATATGCCAAAGTTACTAATCCTGAAAACGGAGAAAGTTTTTGGATTGACAGCCGATCATTAGCGATAAGTGATTTCGCAAGTATCATCAACCAGACTCCGATAAATCAAACTGCTACTATTCGTGACTCGTCCAGAAATGATGCCGTCTACAATAACGGTCCTGCTCTAACAAACATCAATACCTTAGCAGCTAGCAATCAGGGACAGAAGCTTAATGGCCGTGAAGTAATTGTTTTAAACGCTGTCAGAACACGCAGGGCTAACGGACAAGAATATGATTATGACCAAATTAAAGATGGTAATCAGACATATTGGATAGATCAAAGAGCTGTTTTAGCTAGTGTTTCATACAAGAATGTCAGCTATCAGGCGATTATTAATACGATTAACCGAACGGATGATTTTTACTTCAATAATCCAGCTCTAACGAACTGGCAAACGCTCTCCGCCAACGGCAGCGACCGTAATCGTAATGGCCATAAAGTTCAGGTTCTGCAAGAAGCTTATACACTTCGAGGCGATGGTAACCGTTATACCTATTTAAAAGTTCAAGATGGTATTACCATTTATTGGCTGGATAAGCGTGCCTTCTTGTTCCCGAATCAATCAGTAACTTTATCGTTTCACCATTTTAATCAAAACCAAGAAGGCGCACCCGAAGGGTGTGAAGGGGCTTCTCTGCAAACAGCCTTGTCAGTCAAGGGCAGGTACCTATCCTTGCGCCAAATTTATAATGCCACCGGCTATGGCTGATCCATTTCCCCTTATAACGGTTTTCACGGCAATCCCTTTGGCGGCGGCACTTTTCAAACACAGACAGTCTATGCTGAACCGCTGGCACGTGCGACCAAGAAATTTTATAACGGTATTAGCAACATGACCGGTGCTAATGTGAATGATGTTATCTACCAGCTGCAACAAGGTAATCCAGTTGTTACCTGGGCATCTTATACTTGGACTGTCAATCCGGCTAATTTTCATGTCATGTGCATTGTCGGCTATCGGCCAGGATACTTCCAAATCTCAGATCCAATTTTTTGGGGCAATTCTTACTGGATTTCAACGAAAACCTGGCAAAATGTTAACCAAAATGAAAAAACAATCGGCTTCAGCACACCAAGAAGCATGAATATTGTTGTTAAATAAAAAACCGCGACTCAAGGTTGCGGTTTTTTATTTATATTAATCAACTACTTTCGCGCCAATCACATTTTTAAAATGTGCCAAAGCCCAGTCTTGTGCCGCTTGTGTGAGCGTGGCAACAGCGTTTTCATGAATGATCAGTTGATAATTCAAATCGTAAGCATCAACAGCCGTGTGTAAGACGCAGATATCCGTACAGACGCCAACTAGATGCAGTGTATCAACATGTCGTTCACGCAAACGCAAGTCCAAGTCAGTCCCGGCAAAGGCACTGTAACGCGTCTTATCATACATATAGACCTGTGGGTCATCTTTGTTAGCACCATACCAAGGTGCCAGCTTGCCATAAAATTCCCGACCCCAGCTGCCAGCTAAATTATGCGGCGGATACAATTTAGTCTCAGGATGATAAGGATCATCTTTCTTATGCAGATCCGTTGGCAGAATCACCCAACCACCGTCAGCTTTGATTTGGTCAGCTAGTTCAACAATCCGGCTGTCAAGAACTTGGGCCGGTTTGCCGCAGGTCAAAGCGCCTTTATCGTCAACAAAATCATTCGTGTAATCAATAATCAGTAATGCTTCATTTTTAGCCATCTGACAAGATTCTCCTTTTGCTGTTAAAACAATTATAATCTTTTCATTGAACTGTCTTGGGTGCCTGCGCGTTAGGTTCATAATAGTGATGCAAAAAGTGTTCAACGTGCCGTTTATAATTTTCAGGATCAACCCAAAAACTTTCAGCATGGCTGGCGTTTTCAACAATCCACAAATCTTTCGGTGACTGTGCTGCTTGATAATTTTCCAGCGCCATATAACTGGGTACAAAGCGGTCCTTCTCGCCGTGAATGAAGAAAATCGGCAGCTTGTTTTTCTTTAATTGCGTCACTGAGGAGACATCCCCGAGATAATAGCCTAAGCGATGGTGATTGATCGTGCTGACAAAGGGATAAAAGGGATATTTCGGCAAATGGTACTGGTGTTTCAGCAGGAAAACCAGTTCTTCGTCAATGCTGGAATAACCGCAATCAGCAATAATACAACGTACCTGCGGCGGCAAGTCTTCTCCACTCAGCATCTCAACCGTTGAAGCGCCCATACTGACACCAAACAGGACGATTTTCGTCTTGTCGCCGAGACGGACAATTAATTTCTGCAGCCAGCGCAGATAATCCAGCCGGTCCAGCCAGCCGAAACTGATATATTTCCCAGCACTCTCGCCATGCCCACGATCGTCGGGCAGCAGCACTGAAAAACCCATGTCGTAAAACATTTGCGCATAATTTGACATGGTCTCGCCATTACCTTTATAGCCATGGGAAATAATCACCGATTTATCGGAACTACCGTCTTTGGCCGGGATAAAATAAGCCGACATATCTTCTTTTTCACCGGAAATTGTAAAAGTCCAGTGCTCTTTATCGACTTTTTTAAACCAATCCACATAGCGCCAATAGTCATCAGCGTATTTCTGCTTATCGGCCGATGTTTCGGGTACGTAATCAACCCGCTTAAAAGCCAAACGGAACAAATACTCGCTGGCCAAAAAGGACAGCGACACAATCCCAGCCGAAGCCAGCAGCAGCCGGCTTGTATTTTTAAAATTTTTCTTTGCCATTAGCACCTCGTAAAATAAATTAAGGCAATCCATGCACTTGAAAGACATTCTAACAGTTACGACCAAAAGGCGCTATTTTTTGGAAAATTGGACACAAAAAAATCCCGCTTGCAACTGGGATTTTTGGGTAACAGTTATTTCAAAAGTTGGTTAATCTGATCTTTTAAATAGGTCAACTGTTTATTGGCAGCAGCCATATCCTCACCTTTAGCCGCGATATAGACCTTTAATTTTGGTTCCGTACCGGATGGCCGCAAGGCAATCCAAGAACCATCGACAAGCCAGTATTTAATCACGTTAGCCTTAGGCAGAGAAATGCGTTTGCTGGCACCAGTCGTCAAATCTTTGGAGACGCGCAATTCATTGTCTTCGACGGTCTTTACAGCGACTTCGCCAAAATTTTTCGGCCCTTGATTTCTAAAGCGCGTCATCACAGCTGCCATCTGAGCTTGGCCTTGTTCGCCGGGGAACTCTGTGGCTTCAGAAGACTCGGCAAAGGCACCGAACTTAGCATAAATTTCATCCAAGCCGTCGCCGATCGTCATGCCGCGGTCCTTATAATAGGCTGCCAATTCAGACATTAAAGTAATCGCTTGAACAGCATCTTTATCGTGCACGAAAGGTTTGATCAAAAAGCCGTAAGATTCTTCAAAACCGAATTCGAATTGATAATCCTGTTTGGCATCAAATTCAACGATTTTATCAGCAATATATTTAAAACCGGTCAGCACTGTAAACTGCTTGATGCCAAAGGAATCAGCAATCAGACCTGGCAGATTAGAGGAAACATTGGAGGTTACAATCGCGCCATTTTTTGGCAAAGTACCAGCCTGCTGTTGAGCCGTCAAGATATAATTAACCATCAAAGCTGCGATCTGGTTGCCTGTCAGATAGGCATAACTGCCATCGGCTTTACGATAACCAACACCCATCCGATCCGAATCAGGATCAACAGCCAATTCCAAATCAGTCTGATAACCTTCAGAAAGCTTGAAGACTTCATGGAACTCAGGGTTTGGATATTTCACGGTCGGGAAAGTGCCGTCGGGCTCGAATTGCTCTTTAACAATTGAGACTTTATTAAAGCCTGCCTGTTTTAAAGCCCGCGAGCCCAAATCACCACCGGCACCATGGAGCGGTGTGAAACTGATCGTTAATTTATCTCCCCACTTTTTGATCAGTTCTGGGTTAATCGTGACGGTCTTGACATGCTCCAAATAAGCCTTATCCATGTCGGCACCGATTTTTTTAATCCCGCCGGCTACCTGCTTGATATGAAAAATATCTGTGACACCGGCACGCTCTGCGACAATTTCATCTGCGGGTTTTGGTGGTAACTGGCCGCCGTCTTCACCATATAATTTATATCCGTTATATTCTTTTGTATTGTGGCTGGCCGTGATCATAATGCCTGCATAAGTATGCAAGTTCATAACGGCAAAACTTAATTCCGGCGTCGGATGCGGCCCATTAAACAAATAAACCGTAATATCATGCGCCCGCAGAACTTCAGCTGATACCTTTTTGAATAGTTCAGAATTAATTCTCGAATCGCCGGAGATCACGACGCCGCGTTTTTTAGCATCATCACCCTGCTTTTCCATATGCCGCGCCAACGCTTCTGTCGTCTGCGCAACCGTGTAAATATTCATGCGGTTACTACCGACTCCTAGCAGACCGCGCATGCCAGCTGTCCCAAAATTAAGATCCTGATAGAAGGCATCTTCCAGCTGCGCCTGGCTGGCGTTAGCAAACTCTAAACGTAATCCTTCGGGAAGATCTGCGACTTCCCAGTCTTTTATTTTCTCTTGTATTGTTTTTTCTTTAACCATATGATCATTGTAAATTTTTCTTGGTTAAAATAGTTGTATGACAATAAAATTAGTAGCAATTGATGTAGATGCCACTCTGCTGAACAGCAGAAACGAATTAACCAAACATACAATCGACGTTTTGGAAGAAGCGATCAAGCAAGGAGTTAAACCCGTGATTACTTCCGGGCGTCCACTGCCAGGCACCGAACCTTATTATGCTAAGCTCGGGATTGCTGATCGCGATGATCAATATGCAATTAATTACAACGGCGCAACTATCAGAACCACTTCCGGAAAAATGATTGCCCAGACGCCTGTCAGCATTCAGGACTATCGCGATATCTATAAATTGGCCGGTGAAATCGGTGTCAAGGTCCACGCTGAAACAGCCGATTATATTTATACGCCCTATTTGTCAGCACCGAAATATACAAAATACGAGTCTAAATTAACCAATTGCCAAGTGCGCCATGTCCGCATGCAGGACTTAAAAGAATCTGATGTTCTAGCCAAAATTATGTTCATTGACGAACCTGAAATCATTGAAAGAGTCAAAAAAGAATTGCCGCAGTGGGTTTACGATCGTTTTACAGTCGTCCCCAGTTCGCCTATTTTCTTGGAATTCATTCATAAAGGGATCTCAAAGGGCAGTGCGGTCAAGACCTTGGCTGAGAAATTAAATATCGACATCAGCGATGTGATGGCTATCGGTGATCAGGGAAACGATATTTCTATGATCGAAGCTGCCGGTGTTGGTGTGGCGATGGCTAACGCGATTGACGAAGCCAAAGAGAAGGCTCAATTCATCACGAAGAGCAATGATGAAGACGGCGTCGCTTTTGCAATTGAGAAGTTTGTCTTAAATCAAGAACAGTTAGAAAAATAAGCTGCAGCAATCAATTCTGCAGCTTATTTTTTTTGGCATGAACATGGGCGACGATCCAAGTCGTGACCGGAATCGTTAACAACACCCCGATCATGGCAATGAATAAATCAATAATCGCAGCCACCAGCAGTTTGCCATTAATTAATTGAGCAAAACTGTAATGCAGGCGAATGTAGAAAATAGCCAAGGTTAAATTCTCGCCCAAGACGCCAAAGAAAAGTGTATTCAAAGCTGTTCCAATAATCTGAGCACCGATAATGTTGCCCTGCTTATACAGATTGGCGTTTGTAATATCAGGCGTGCTTTCGATCAATTCATGCAGATCGGCTGAAATCGCCATACTAGCCTCAGCAATTGCACCGAGGCTGGCAATTACAGTCACAATAAAAGCAATACGATGAAAGTTCAAGCCTACAGCCAACAGCAACCCCTCCAATTCTTCTGACGACTCAGATGAAAACCCCTGGACGTTTGCTAAATAATTAATCGGAATAA
Source organism: Oenococcus sp. (assembly GCF_047725585.1). Lineage (NCBI taxonomy): Bacteria > Bacillati > Bacillota > Bacilli > Lactobacillales > Lactobacillaceae > Oenococcus > Oenococcus sp. Next base: position 65,747 of record NZ_JBDNNF010000003.1, read on the forward strand.
TCAGCAGTACAACAGCAAATAAGACAATCAGGCTGGCCACAAAAGCATGATTCGTCACTTCTTGATTATCAGCGGAAAGATAAATGGAAACGGCCAGAATTATAAAACTGATCGCAACCGTCACGATATAAACATTAAACTGCCAATTGATCAAAATAATCAGCAGAAAGATTGCGGCAAGATTGACGATGAGGCCGATAAAGGCTTTAAAACCTTGTTTCCCCGCCACTAAAATCATTAGAAGAAACAAAATGATAATTAACCAAACAAAAGTCGTCATCGGGCAAGCCTCTTTTCAGCTGACAGCAAACTGGCCGACAACCAAGATGTGATCGGCACAGTCAGTACAATGCCAATCGCAGAAATCACCGTGGATAATAATCCCAGCATCATGGTCATATCAATCGTGTAGGACCAGGTATTGCCGTTTCTTAAATATAGGAAGACCATCGGCAATGTATTGGCGATAAAGACCATGAATAAGACATTCGTTAAAGAGCCAACAATGTCCCGACCAACACGCATGCCGGAAACAAAATACTCGCCAAAGGAACGGTCTGCCCGTTCACGCTGCATACCAAACATCATGGCCGTAATATCTGAGGACTCGTCCATAGCTGCGCCTAACACGCCAATCATCAGTTCCGAATAAAAGAGTGGGATCGGAAATTGTGTGATAAAGTCCATGTATTCGAAATGAATCCCACTAGCATGATTGACTGCAATCGTGATCGCGCCAATCCCAACACCGGCGGCCGTTGACAGAATTGTCGACAAAAAGACAATCACAAATTGCTTGCGCCTGCCCAGCACCAACAATAAAGTAATAAAAGCAAAAACGATGGTCAAAATCGCGAAGATGAAGACAGCTGGTGCGTCTTCAAAATTGATGTCCAACAAAATTGCCAGAATAAAGAAGATAAAATTCAGACCCAAACTGCCGATAATCCGCAAGCTGATTTTTTTTGTCAGCCCGATGGTCAGAGCCAGCATCAAAGTAATCGTGAAAACAAGAAAAGTATCCCGCTTTTGGCCGATGATGCCCCACCATTTTTTATGGCTTAACAGCAAGCGCTGGCCAACACGATATTTTTGTGTCAGCACTTCCGAAGCAACATATTGATTGCTAATCGTTATCTTCTGATTCTTGCGCTTCGTATTTAAAAATTTAACCGTCAGCTGTTGTGTCGCGCTACGGTCTTCATTAGCAAAATAATCTCGCGTACGATGGCTGTCGTTCTCTTTAACTCGAACAACTTGGGCAATAGGCGTCTGATAGAAAACAGTATCAAAGTGTGTCAAGGCTGTTAAGCCGATGACAGCCAACAAAAGAATGGCCCATTTGAGGAGTTTGCTGCGGGAAAAAGACATTACCTGCATTTTAGCGCAAATAAAAAAAGCGCACGCGCTTTTTATGCAGCATCAGGTAGTTTCAAATCCGATGCTTTAATGAATGCAGTTTTCTTAACAAAAATAAAATGAGTGGCAAAAGCCAGCAGCGCTGGAATAAGTACAAACTCCACGATCAGCAGCAGGATATTGGTTGTGCCTGTTTGAAAGGCACCCAGGGGGCCAACGAGTCCTGAGATACCAAAGCCGGCTGACATAGGCGTACCGCCGACTTGTAATACTGCGGCCTCAAAACCAGCCAGCGCCGAGACAATCATGATCGGAATGAACAATTTAGGTTTGCTGAGCATATTCGCCATTTGAATTTTTGGTGTGCCGATAAAATGACTGATTGTCCCACCGAAAGTGTTGACAGAAGAACCCATGATCGCCAAGGTGAAACTGGCGGTCGTGATACCTAAATTAGCCGCGCCGGATCCGATGCCAGTCAAACCGATTGCAATCGCAATGCCGGCTGATGAGATTGGCGACAGAATCAGGACAGCGAAGATTAGTCCCATTAAAGGTGCCATAACTAACGGCTGCAGATCAGTCAAGCGATTAATGCCGGCCCCAATTTCGGTTGTAATCCAGTGAACGTAGGGAAACAAGAATCGGCCTAGGCCCCCAGCGATTCCCAATACGAGAATCGGAGATAGAATGACCTTTAGCTGGCCTAAATGCGACTGGATTAATTTGATCAGCACAACCGCAATCACCAGTGTCACACCAATGTTGATAATGTCGCCGGTACCGGCAATCACGAAGCTACCTTTAGCTCCAATGCTGGCAGCACCAGAACCCATAAAAGCTGCTAAAGCCATTGAACCCGTATCAATCATTGAAAAACGAAAAGCCTGCCCCACGGCGAATGCCGCTATCACTGCGAGCAAGCTTTGTGCCATGCTAGTCATTTGAATCACGGACAAGGCGGCGGGATTGCTGCCGAAAGCTCGCATCAAAGAACCTAAAACTGCACTGGGAATCAGCGTAATCACAACGCCAATGCTGAGGCCGTTTAAAATATTTAAAATAAATGAATTTTTTTCTTTTTTCATATAAACCTGCTTAACGCCCTGAGGGCTTATTGATGGAATTTTTTTACATATCAGCGTCAGTAACGCTTCGCTGTTTGGCTTTTTGCATCTTTAAAAATGCAGATAGACGTTGAGCAGCCACTTTTAATTGCGCCAAAGATGTCGCATAGGAGATTCGCATATAACCGGCCTGTCCAAAAGCAACACCGGGTGTCAAACCAACTTTGGCTTCTTTGGCAATCTGCCGTGCCAGTTTGAAACCATCCTGCTCGAGATAATCCGGAATCTTGACAAAGAAATAAAAAGCACCATCCGGATACGCGTAATGCAGACCCATTTGATCAAAAGCCGATATGAGAAATGCACGTCGTTTTTTATATTCAGCCCGCATAGATTCAGCGTCATTTTCACCCGGTCCGAAAGCTTCAGCACCGGCGGCCATGACAACGTTAGGCTGAGTCGTCGTGATTAATTCATGGATTACGGCTAATTGAGAAATGATCGCAGCAGGTGCAGCAATAATGCCCAAACGGTAACCAGTCATAGCATGAGACTTAGAAACACCGTTGAACAAAATCGTCTGTTCTGGCAGGGCTTTTGCAAAAGAGGCATGCGGCCGGTCATAAGTCAGCTCGGAATAAATCTCATCGGAAACCACGAAAATATCGTGCTGTTTTAAGACGGCTGCCAAAGCTGCAATCTGAGTTTCGCTATAAGCGACACCGGTGGGGTTTCCGGGACTTGCCAGCACAATCGCTTTAGCCTTGGGATGCTCTGCCAAAACAGCCGTTAGCCTAGCAGGGGTCAACAAAAAGTCGTCATCAACCGTTGGTACAGGAACAACTTTTGCCCCGCATACAGTGGCTGCAGCACCATAGACCGGGAACGTCGGCTGTGGAATAATCACTTCGTCGCCAGGATTCAGCAGCGTCTTCATCGTGTCAAAAATCCCTTCTGTGACGCCGATGGTCGTCAGCAATTCAGTCTTAGGATCATAATCCAAGCCATAACGATCCTTCAAAAAGCTGGCAGCGTTTTTCAACAAAAGAGCTGTTCCCTTAGACGGCCCATAATGAGAATCATCAGCCTGAATATCGGCGACAGCAGCTGCTTTAACGTGTTCTGGTGTGTTGAAATCCGGCTCGCCAATCGTCAGCATGACAATATCGTCAATCCCTTTGAATTCTTGATTCAAGGCCAAGATCATACTCGGTTTTGTGCCTTGTACCACGCTGTTGGTCAATCTCTCTAAATTTTTTCTAACTTGCGGCATCTTCTCTCTCCTTAATTTCGAATAAAAAAAGCACTCCGAGTTCATCCCAAGAGTGCTTAAAAAATCTTAGCGGTCCCAGGATTTAAACCCGCGACCAAACTGGCAACACGGGTTAGCGCGTAAACCAGTAATAGTAACTGTGCATTTGTGACATCTGATCTGCCATCGAAATTACTGCTAAGCTTAACGGAAAAAAACCAGTCTGTCAATCATTTTTTACGACATTTTCAATGATTCACAAACTTACTCACATGACTGACTTAGAAGGACTGTGGCCGCGGTTAGCCCGCCGATCAAGAAGATAAAGGACGGAAAATTCAATCACAAACAGCAGCAGGCTGGCCATCAGCAGCAGCTCGCTAGCAAATCCAGCATAATACTGGCCATTTTCCGTTAAATTAGCGAAGTAGCCTGTCACCATATGGTCAATCTGGAAATAAGAAAAAATATTCAAATAATTCGGCGGTATCATCTGACCGGCCAGCAAAAACAAGCAAGTCGCCACATTGGTTAATTTTTGATTTTTGATCAGAAGCGACAAGATACCATTCAAGGCAAACACAAAAATAATCAAGGACAATAACAAGGGCAAAGCTGTTAAAAGATACTGGTACAAAGGATACAATTTCCCGAGATTGAACATCGAGAAGGCGTGATTATAAGTCACCATCCAAACCGGATATTGCAAGCTGCCAACTTGACCAAAGATTGCCATCAGCAGCAAGAAGACTGCTAACGGCAGAAAAATGACGGTCATAGCCAGAATAACCTGAGACAATAGCTGCTCAGCATATAAAGCATGCCGGCTTTGACCGTAAGTTTTTAGTAAACGCCAATTAGGATGGTGATGATCTAATTCTGATGCGAATCGACCACCAAACAGGAAAATCAACCCTATCAGCAGCAGCAAAGGCCCATAGCTGCTCTGTAAAAAGGCATACAGCAGATACCAACCTTTCAGGAAAAAATAATGGTTCCAATACTGTAAATAATCGCGCGTTCGTCTAGGTGCCCGACCCTGGATATTCAAAAAATTATCATAATGGAAGAAAAAGCCATAAGGATAAAGAGCCTCAACTCGATGTCTTTGCAAATAGGCCAGATAATCCAAAGTTTGTTGGGCATAGCCTGCATCATCGCCGCCGCCGTATAAAAAACGCCGGTTCTGGTCAGGCGAGACATAATCTGTCGCTTGATTAGGCTGGAAACCATAGGAATTGAGCTGATTTTTCTGATCAAACATGGTCGTGGAAAACCAGCGGAAATAAGTCTTCTGGCCGCCATTCAAGGCCTTTAGTTCTTGCCGGGTGTCCTTTCGAACAATGGCCGAATTAATATAGTTGTTTGAGGACTTATAGTATGTGTTTTGAACCAAAGTCTGGCGATAGTGATTTAAAAAAAGCAGCTGGCTGCCTTTCTCATAAGCTAAATAGGCGAAAAGCAGTAAGAAAATCACGATAGCAGCCTTGAGAAAATGACTGGAAATCCACAGTTTGCGAAATTCGAGCTTTAAAAATTTCATAGTCTCATCCCCTTTGGCAAAGGCCGATTGACCGCCTTTTGGTAAATCAGCGGCAGTAACGCGTTGACCAGCAAAGCTAGCAGTAGGCCAATCACAAACAAGGGCCATAATAACTTAATTAAAGGCTGAATCATACCAAGAAAAGTCATCGGATAGGCAAAACTGCTGGATCCAGACTTGAGCAGCGGGTGATCCAAGATGAGAAAAGTGCTGCTAGCTAGAATGTAGATGACAAGCAGATCGGTGATAAAACGTTTTAAGGCAAATAACATTTTTCCCAAAGCTAAGGATTTTTCATCTGCCAGCGTCTGCAACAAACGTTCATTTTTCCGTTCCTTTTCCAGCAGAAAGAAGGCCAGCTGGATCACCAAAAACAGCAAAATACTTAGCGGATTAAAGAAATAACTCGTGAAAAGGAAGAAAACATTCGGAAAATTAAAACTGGCATCGTTAAACTCAAAACTCATATGTGCTTTCATCAGACGACGGGCTTCAGCAGCGTTCGCACGAAAAATATCAGCATCACTGGCTTGGATCGGTCCTTGACTCTGATTTAAAATATCGGCCTGGCGAGATACTTGAATCGTTAATGGCAAGTAATTTCCCTGACGGTTATTCAAAGCGTTTTCTTGTTTTTTAATTGCATTGGATACGTTGGCAGCTAGCTCCAGACCATGCCGTAGATAAGCCAGCTGTTTTTTCGGCATCTCGGGATTGTCGTTAATTTGTTGGGCAACACCATACATGGCACCGCCAATGGTTGAACGCTGTGCATCGAACTGTCTATCATAGGCTAGAGTCTGCTGCTGAACACCTAAAAACATTGAAATAACGAACAGAGTCACATAAACGACAATAAAAGCCAGATCAATGCAGAAAAACCAGCTTTTAAAGAAGCTTATTTCCGCTACATGAGAAAGTACTTTGGCGCGGGTCATGATTAATCAAAGATCCTTTGATATTGGTCTTCTAGGCTGTTGACATAAATTTTAGGATCGGAAAAATCTAAATGCTGCTGATCCATCTTTCTGATTAAGTCAATGATTTTATCCGAAGCAACCAAAATGACCAGCCGGCCATCGTCCTGTTTGACTTGAAAATCAGCATCCTCCAAGAATTGCTGCATTTGTTCAGGCTGGTCAGTCTTAAATGACAGGTTAGCAAAATGCTCAATCTGTTCTGAAAAAAGCTGCTTATTTTTCACGTAAAAGAAAGTGTCTGTGGTTTTCGCTAGTTCATCCAAATTATGAGAAGAGACCAAAACCGTCTTCTTTTCCAAGGCCAGCTGCTTTAAAACATTTCTAATAATAATCACGCTGTCTGGATCGAGGCCATTGAGGGGTTCGTCTAAAAAGATCAGTTGTGGATCCGTGACCATGGCCATCGCAATCAAAATGCGCTGTTTTTGACCAAGCGAATAGCTGGAGACTGGGCGTGTCAGAAAATTGGTCAGAGCAAACTGTTTCACTAATTGTGCGACACGTTCTTTTGACACATGATACAGATCCGCTACCATATTCAGGTGTTCTTGTGCACTGAGGTATTGATAGAGGACGCGGTTGTCCTGGACATAACTAATCTTCGGCGCTAGGGATTTCAACTGCTTATTGGACTGCCCGAAAATCCTAATCTCGCCTCGCTGCTGAGATAAAAAACCAGCAATCAAGTCCAGCAGCGTCGTCTTCCCAGAACCGTTAGGAGCCACCAAACCATAAACACCGGGTTTTTCAATCTGCATAGATGCGTCTTTAAAAATATCGACGTTTTTGTAGTTAAAAGATAAATGAGTGATTTCCAGAATCATGCCAATCCCCTCGCTTATTGTTTACATTATAGGCAAATTACTCACAAAAATCTTTATATATGTCTATTAAAAATAAAAAAAATAGTTTTAATATTGCTTTTAACTATTTTTTTGGAAGAAAAACCTGTTTTATATCTTTTTTTCGAGGCGAGTTATTTTTTCACGAGCTTTATTCATCACTATCGAATCTTGATTGAACACTGAGAAACTTTCTGCCAGGCGATAATAGGAGATTGCCTTTGCTGTATCAGCCCCGTTTTCAGATAAATTGAAAGCATAAACGTAGTAAAAATCTTCTACAAACAAGGTAGTTGAATGGCTCTTTGCTATTCGGATACCTTGTTCAGCTAATTGATTACTGAGAGGCAAATCAGATTCTCGAGAATAAAATTTCGCTAAATTGCTCAGCAAGAATAATGCCCAATAAAAATGTGCATGATCGACGTTGAAATGGCCGATTTGTTCAACGATCCGATGGAAGTAAACGGCAGCTTCTTGATGATTGTCATTTTGATAATAAGCGACACCAATCCCGTTGAGCAGCAAAAAGTAATAAATATCATCCTGTTTCGGCGTATTCTCCAATAAAAGAGAAAAAGCGAAAATTGCCGACTTAAAATCTTGGCTGATCCACATTTTGGAAACAGTTCTTAAAAAGCCATACCTCGCTCTATCTCTATCGTTGTGAATCGCAGAGATATCAATACCATCCAAAATGTCCAGCGCCGCCTGATAGTTATACTGTTGGGCTGCTTGTTCGGCTTTTGAAAGCTGATCTTGAAATTTAATTTTGTTGGGATTACCTAATAAATCATTCAAATCAACATTTAAACGGTCGGAGATTTGCGAAAGCACTTTGACACTCGGTGCTCGATTATTTTTCTCCAAGAGACTAATTGAAGCTTGATTCGTGATTCCACGTGCCAGTTCCCCTTGACTTAAATTTAGTTTCTCTCGCGCTTCTTTAATTAGACGACCATTGATCATATATGACTATATTATCATTTATACTAAAATAAAGATAAATATATTGTTCCCATTAATTATTTGATGGACTAACGACGTTTACGACAGCAAAAAATCCCTCATGATTGAATGAGGGATTTATGAATATCTCACCGTGATTATTGCTTGCCCGTTGGTTCACTGAATAAATATTTATCGCGCAGCAGCTGAATATCAGCCGGCTGAAGCTGTAGATAGTTTTGCAAATAAGTGATCGGATCACCAGACAAGCGTTTGACTGTATCAATGGAACGCTGAATATAATCAATGTTCACCGACCACATAGAGTGGATGTTTTCAATTTCGTCAGGTGTAGCACCCTCGGCTTTCATGTGCTCAATTTTATTACGAACAACTTCAGTCGACAGGCGGTCCGTAATCAAATAATCGTGTTTGATCTGAGCCTCATTAATGCCCAAGGCTGACATCAGCAGCATAGAGGCAACCCCTGTCCGGTCTTTGCCAGCTGTGCAGTGATAAGCCAAAGTCTTGTTTTCCGTCATTAAAAGATCGAAAAACTTGCGGTAAGCAATATTGGAATACTCGTCTGAAATCAGATGTTCATAATTATTGATCATATTCAAATAGCCGTAGCCTTTTTGATCGTACTCTTTGCTCAACTGTGCGTAATCCACAGTCGATTCGGTCCGGTCAAAATCCATAGCTGGAATATTAATATCAACAGCATGTGCCGGTACACGATCGGGGCCTTTAGCCACTTCAGCTTCAGTGCGAAAATCAATAATCGTGTCCACTTGCCGATCTTCTAAATATTTCAAATCTTCAGGCGACAAGTCTGCCATACCGGCCGTTCGAAAAGCCTTGCCCCACTTGATTTTGCGTCCGTCAAAAGAGGTATAACCGCCAATATCTCTGAAATTAAAACCGCCGATTACCGGCAAAACGCGTCTTTTATCCATAAATTAATCTTAACTAATTTGAAGAAATAAAACTTGCCAGCGGTGCTGTCCTAAAAGATTTCTAAATGTGAATCGGCAGATCGTCAGCTAGTTCTGCAGCATCCATAATTGCCTCGCCAAGAGTCGGATGAGGATGAATCGTCAAACTGATATCTTCAGTCGTTAACCCGTTTTCAATCGCCAAAGATAACTCGGAAATCAAATCCGAAGCACCCGGACCGACAATCTGAGCCCCAATCAGTGCCTTGCTTTGATTATCGCTAATCAAACGAATAAAACCAGTTCCGGCATTCATCGCCAGCGCACGTCCGTTAGCAGCAAAAGGAAACTTATAGGCTTTGGCATCCAAGTTCTTTTCTTTGATACTCTCAGGTGTCTCGCCGGTCGTAGCTAATTCGTAATTCGTATAAGCAACAGCAGGCAGCGAGTAGTGTAAATCACGTGCTTGCGGATCGCCAGAAATGGCAGCCGCGGCAATCTTGGCTTGGAAACTGGCTTTATGTGCCAAGGCCGGCCCAGCCGTGACATCCCCGATCGCGTAGATATGCGCAGCCGTTGTTGCCATGCGGTCGTCAACTTGAATCAAACCATGTTCATCAAGCTTGACGTTCGTATTATTCAGGCCCAGTTCATCTGTGTTAGGCTGGCGTCCTACTGAAACCAGCAGATAATCACCGGTCACAGTCTGTTCTTTACCATCAGCTTCAAAAGTCACAGCCACGCCGTTGTCGGTCTGAACAGCCGACTTGGCTTTGGCACTCGTATAAATTTCGCCGCCTTGGGCTTTAAAGTCATCTAAAACAGGCTTGATTAATTCAGCATCAAAGCCGTTTAACACGTGATCCAAGCCCTCGATGATCGTCACCTTGGCTCCCAAATTCAGATAGAGGCCGCCCAACTCCGACCCGATCACGCCGCCGCCAATCACAATTAAATGTTTGGGAACAGTTGGCAGACTCAAGGCACCGGTCGAATCAACGATCCGATTAGTGAACTCGAATCCAGGGATCTGTACAGGACGTGAACCAGTCGCAATGATGCAGTTTTTGAATTGGAACAATTCGTGGTTGTCCCCTTCAATGACATTAATCTGTTCATTATCATTGAAAGAAGCCGTTCCACGAACGATATCGACATGATGTTTTTTTAATAACATGGCCACGCCGCCAGTCAAACGCTCGACGACTTTCTTCTGTTTCCAATCCTGTGTCGCGGCCCAATCCAAGCTGACGCCGGTCGCGTGCAATCCGAAAGGCTGCTCAGTCATTTCATCGCGATAATGGTGGCCGACATTAATCAAAGCTTTAGAAGGAATACAGCCAACGTTTAAACAAACACCGCCAATCTCGCCGCTTTCAATCAAGGTCACTTTCTGACCTAACTCAGCTGCCCGAATCGCCGCAACATAGCCGCCAGGGCCCGAACCAATCACAACCGTCTCTACTTCAGTAGCTTGTGCACCAACAACCATCCTTACACCTCCATCAGCATATAAGCTGGATCAGCCATGAGCGTCTTGAAATAATTCAAAGATGTCTGCCCTAACATGCCGTCAATCAAACGGTGATCGTAACTAAGACTGAACTTCATCACTTGACCGGCGACAATCGAGCCATCATCAGCCACAATCGGCTCTTTGACAATCGAACCCAGACCAAGAATTGCCACTTCTTTAGCATTGATAATCGGCGTAAACCAAGTACCGCGCGCCGAACCAAGATTGGAAATCGTAATCGTCGCGCCATGCATCTGGTTACCTTTAATTGATCCGTCACGAACAGCGGCAGCCAAATCTTCAATTTCTTGGGCAATTGTCAGAATAGACTTCCGATCAGCTTGTGCAACTACGGGCACGAAGAGGCCGTTTGGCGCGCTAACCGCAACGCCGATATTGATATCGTCATGATAAACAATTTCCTGTTTATCCATATCGACTGACGCATTCAACTCTGGGAACTTCTTGGCAGTCGCGGCTAAAGCCTTCACAGCATAAGCCAAATAAGTCAAATGAATCGACTGGTCAGCTGCTATGGCTTTGAACTGTTTGCGATGCGCCACGAGTTTGGAAACTTCAATCTGATCGAAATTCGTAACCGTCGGGATCGTCGCGTTTTGTGTCGCCATGGCTTTTGCGATCGCTTTACGGATTGGTGTCATCGCAACACGGCCTTCTTTAACTTCGACTGGTGCTGCAACTGGTTCCGGACTAGCTGAAACTGGCGCAGCGCTAACAGCCGGTGTTGGAGCGGTGGCCGGTGCAGGAGCCTGCTGAGGCTGCTCAACAGCTTTTTGCGCATCAGCCATCGTGATATGGCCATGACGGCCGGTAGCTGGCACTTGTGTCAGGTCCAAGTGATGTTCAAAAGCAAAGTGCCGAACAGATGGCATTGCTAGAACATTACCATTAGAAGCTACTGGTGCTGGTGCTGAACTTTGCGGCTGCTCACTGGCTGCAGGTGCAGGTGCCGTAGCAACAGCAACTGGCTCTGGAGAAGGCGTGCTGGCAGTACTGTTGTCTTGTACGGCGGCTCCCGCAACTGGCGTTTCAGCAGTACTGCCGCTGCCGTCACCATCAAATTCAATTAAAGGCGCCCCCACTTGAACCGTTGTCCCGGCATCGACAAATAACTTTGTCACTTTACCGGAATAAGGCGATAGAATTTCCTGCAGTAGTTTGTCATTTTGTACTTCAGCGACTGAATCATCTGTCTTTACCTGATCGCCGACTTTGACCAGCCAATTAGAAATCTCGCCTTCGGCCATCCCTTCGCCAATATCCGGCATTTTAAAAATTTCAGTCATAGTTGACTACCTCCTTGACTTTGGCAATGACATCATCTGCGTTGGCCATCCAGTCGTTTTCAGCCTGAGCAAAAGGATAAACAGTATCCGGAGCGGACACACGGCCAATTGGCGCCTTCAAACTCAAAATAAATCTTTCGGAAATTTCAGCCATCACTGATGCACTAATTCCGGCAATCCGCTGAGCTTCCTGAGCCACAACAACACGACCGGTCTTTTCTACCGACTTCCCAATCGTCTCGATATCCAAAGGCGAAACAGTTCTCAAATCGACAACTTCAGCGTCAATGCCTTCTTTAGCCAGGCTCTCAGCCGCATTTAAGACGACCGGTGTCATGCCGCCATAGGTAATAATCGAAACGTCTTTGCCTTCACGTGCAATCGCGGCTTTATCCAATGGAGTCGTATAATAACCGTCTGCGACTTCGCCTTTCAAAGAGCGGTAGAGATGAATATTTTCCAGGAAAACAACAGGGTCATTGGATGCAATCGCACTTAGCAGCAAACCTTTGGCATCAGCCGGATTCGCCGGCATCACAACTCGCAGGCCTGGATTTTGTGCCACCAGGCCTTCTAGGTTATCAGCATGCATTTCCGGGGTCTTTGTACCGCCGCCATAGGGCGCACGTACAACAATCGGCATCTGGCGCGTGCCATTAAAACGAAAACGGTTACGAGCCATTTGCCCGGCAATCGAGTCCATCGTTTCATAGACAAAACCGAAGAACTGGATTTCCATAATCGGGCGAAAACCCTGTGAAGCCAGCCCGATTGCCAGTCCGCCAATGCCCGATTCGGCTAAAGGTGTATTGAAAACGCGGTCAACGCCGTATTTAGTCTGCAGGCCGTCAGTTGCACGGAAAACACCACCGTTTTTACCAACATCTTCCCCAAAAATCAGCACATTCTCATCACGGCCCAGCGCTAGATCCTGTGCATCTCTCACAGCTTCGATATAACTCTTCACAGCCATTTTATCTGCCCTCGCTTTCAAATTTCTTTATCTGTTCGCGCATCACATAACTAGGTACTTCCAGCGTATTTTTAAGGTAGTCGCTGATTTTCTGCTTATCAACCTGATCGGCTTTTTTAATATCCGCGTCAATCCGCGCGTCAATCTGAGCAATCGTCTCTTTTTCTTGATCCTCACTCCACAATCCTTGGTCCGTCAGATACTTGCGCATGCGAATCAAAGGATCCTTCTTCCACCAATCAGCAATATCTTCCTTGCTGCGGTAACGCAGCGGATCATCACCGGCTGTTGAGTGTGCTTCAAAACGATTTGTCAGCAGTTCAATCAGAACAGGGCCTTTGCCGGAAACAGCCCAAGCGCGTGCCTCTTTAGCCGCTAAATAAGCAGCGATGGCATCCTGGCCGTCAACGACGATACTTGGCAAACCAGCTGCCCAGCCCTTTGCTGCCAAATGCGCTGCTGCTGTCTGATCAGCACGCGGCATTGAGATTGCATAACCATTATTTTGAACAAAGAAGACGGCATTAGCGTGATAGGCGCCGGCAAAATTCAGTGCCTCGTAAAAGTCGCCTTGCGAACTGCCACCATCTCCTGTGTAGGCATAAGCGACTGCATTTTGTTCACGTTTTTTCAAGCCCAAAGCGACACCGGCTGCTTCCACGTATTGGGCGCCGATAATAATTTGCGGAAACCAGGAATTAACCGGCTGGCCATCTTCTGTTTTAAATTCATTGCCCAGCACATGCCCACGGCTCCAAAGAATGGCTTTATAAATCGGCCAGCCTTTAGCGACAACCTGTGGAATATCCCGATAGCCCGGGAACAGCCAATCCTCAGCACGAAACGCAAAAGCCGTCCCCATCTGGGAAGCCTCTTGACCGGCAGTCGGCGCAAAGAAACCGAAACGGCCCTGTTTAGCCAATTTTGTCGATCGAATATCCAATTGGCGGTTCAACAGCATACTGCTGAACAATTTAACGAGATCGTCATTGCTCAGATCAGCACGCTTTAAAGCCTCTTCATCGACAATCTGGCCATCATTATTTAAGACGGACAATGTCGGAAAATTATCATCCTGTGCCTTGAGCTGAGTTGCAAAATCCAAAATCTGGTGATTAAGATTTGAGATGTTAGACATTTTCTTCCTCCTGAACATTTTTAGCACCAGCAGAGAACATGGCGGCTAGATCATGATCGTCAATTGATCCGAAATAATGCCCGCCGGCGTTTGCATGCAATACTTGATAAACAGCATCCGGATCAAAGGGCAATCCGATAAAACGATCCTTGATTTCGCGCCAATCCCGTACGCCGAGAAAATCACCGCGAAAATCAATTGCCTGGATACGGCCTTGGTCAACATTGGCAGAAACATCAATGGCGCCACCCGTAAACTTTTCATGGTTCGTAAAATTAAATTTCGGACTCGTGCCGTAATTCCAATCCCAAGTCGCAAACTGCTGATCGCGCAAATCCAAAATTCCTTTTTTCTGCTGATCAGATAAGACGTATTCTGTATCACGGCCTTCATCTGTCAGATAATATTGCAAAGCCTGCCAGAATTTTTCCAGCGTTAAATCAGCTGGCGCGTAGTCTTTGATATTGCCCACTCGCGCGCGCACTGATTTAGCAGCTTTTGAGATGAATTTCTCATCAGCAACATTCAACGAACGCACCATACTGTCAACATCAGAATTCCAAAGCAAAGTCCCGTGGTGCATCAAGTAACCGCCGGCATAGCGCTGTGCATTGCCGCTGATTTTTTTACCGTCAATCGTTAAATCATTTCGGCCGCTGATCTCTGCCTCAATGCCGACTTCGTGCAAAGCATCATACATCGGGCGGACAAACTTATGAAAATCGACTTCAGCACTACTTTTGACCGGTACAAAAAAAGTGAAACAAATATTCCCCAAATCATGAAAGACAGCGCCGCCGCCAGAAACCCGCCGGACTACCTGTGTGTGGTGTTCATCAATAAAATCCTGATTTACTTCGGCAAAGGTGTTCTGATTCCGACCGACAATGACAGCGTTGCGATTCTGCCAGAGCGAGAAGACCGGTTGGTCAGGCTTTAAATGATATAAAAGCCAGCTGTCCATTGCGATATTTGTGTAAGCATCTGTGCCAAAATATTTAATATATTGCATTGATTACCTCTACTTTGTGAAATGCAGTCTGCCCTTTTTGTAAGCGTTTTCATCTCACAAGACAATTCTAACACTGCAAGATAAGTCTGCCATCATGCTCATAAAAAGACTTTTAGAAAAATTTTCTAACCGGCGTGATTGTTCATAAATGAGCGATGTTTCAGGCAATCAGTCCGCGTTTCACATCGGAAAGCATATCCAACACAAGTACCTTGAAAAGTAATATTTTTAAATCATAAATTATATTTTTTAAAATCAGAAATGTGCATTTCACAAGAAAGGCCGCTCGAATTGAAACAGCCGGCGCGAGAATTTATATACTGTAGTCATGAGCTTTTTTTATACAAATGACCATGTCAAACTTGATTATCACGAACTCGGTGATCCATCCGGACTGCCTGTGATTTTAATTGAGGGCTATTCCGGCAGCGAGATGACCTGGGTCGGACAGATTTCTGATTTCACGAAGGCTGGATTTCATGTGATCACTTATGACCGGCGCAATCATGGCAAAAGCCAGAGCGTCCCTTTCGGTATGCGAATTTCTCGTCACGCCATGGATCTAGCTGAATTAATTGACCATTTGCAGTTGAAACAAAAAATTGTCCTGATTGGCCACTCCATGGGTGCTTCAACTATTTTTGCCTATCTGTCTTTATTCGGCAGCCAGCGCCTGCAGGCCGTTGTCACGGAAGATCAATCACCCAAGGCAATTAACGACAAGGGCTGGCAATTTGGACAATATGACAGCAGTTGGTCAAATTTCTTGGAGTTAGTCAAGAAAATCCGCACGACCAGATTCACACGCATTCCCGTTGACCAGCAATTCAAAATCGCCTTAGGCAAAGTCTATCGACCTTTCGATTTTGACTTCAACGAACCGCTCTTGATCGATTCTTTAAGCCAAGATTGGCGGGATCAAATTCCTTTAGAAACTGAGCCGCACTTGTTTTTAGCCGGTGAAAAATCGCCATTATGGCCGGCCGGACAGGCTAAAGCAGCAGCCGAGATGAATCCGCTAGCTGAAAGTTATGTCTTTGCAGGCGCGGGCCACATCCCTCATTTGGAACTAGCTCCCGAATTCAACCAGGTAGTGATTGATTTTATTAACCGGCATCGACCGGCTGATTCACATCTTTCAGATAAATAATTTGATCCAACAAACGTGATGATGCATCGTGTAACTGATGCGTCACGATGATTAAAGTAATATCCTGGATCTTAAATAAAGTCTGTTCAATCTGAATGGCTGACTCACGGTCCAAAGATGAAGTTGCTTCATCGACAAGCCAAATGCTGCCCTGCTCAATCAGGCCTCGAGCAATGGCAATCCGCTGCTGCTGCCCTCCGGATAAGTTGCGGCCGTTTTCACTAATGATCGTATCCAAACCTTCTGGTAAGGAATCAATCAAGCTGATCAAGCCGCTTTTGAAAAGTACATTTTGCAGGCTGCTCTTGTTAATTGGCTCGCCTAAAGTGAGATTAAAAAGCAGCGACTCATTAAAAATATGTGGTTTCTGATTTAAATAAACCAGTTGTTTACGCAGATCTGCTGGCGTCATGTTTTGCAAATCTTGCCCATTGACCGCAATCACACCACGGTAATGATCAAGTTTGCCGGCAATCAAATCCAGCAACGTACTTTTCCCACTACCGGATTCACCGACCAGCGCATATTTTTTTGCTTTTTGAAAGCTTAGCGTCAGCCCGTGAAGAATATCTGATTCTTTATTCGGATAGCTAAAAGACAAATTCGTTAACTGAATCGCAGCATCACTATCAACAGCGTTGCTCAAATTGGCCGTTGGCGTCATGCGAACACTACTTGGCTCTTCTTTTATCTCAGGCAATTGTCCATATTTAGCAAACACGGGTTTCACAGTCCCCACCTCAACCAAGTTAGCAATCATCCCGGTTAGACTAGCAAAAATCGTTGCTGAAAAATAACGAGCCCCACTAATCGCACCAGCTGAGACGAGATGCATAAAAAACAGCAGCGCAGCTTGGGCCACTAAAATCACTTGACTAATCAGACTCGTGAAATTCGAGCTGGCAGACATGGTTGCACTGGCTTTAGTAAATCTCACTCTTTTATCGGCCAAATCCTGCGAAGCTTTTGTGATTTCACGGTGGATCAGATGCGGACGATTAATCATGACTAATTCATCAAAGCCCAACAAAAAATCAGACATTTTGCTCGTTGCTCTTTCAGCTGCTTGTGTGGCCTTTAAAGATGCCTGATTCATTTTAGCTGTAAAAATCTTCGGAGCTAACAACATCAAGGCGGATAAAACGATAATTGTGATAATCATCGAATAATGAAAACTCAGCATGGCACCGATACTCATGAGGATCGTCAAAAATTGGTTCAGGGCCATTTCCAGATTGCCAAAACCGAATTCATTGATCGTTGAAATATCATTTGTCAGCCAAGAGACATAGACGGAGCTGCTTTTCTCATGAAAAACACTCACAGACCTGTTCAATAACGAACTCGTAATATCTTGACGAATTAAGGTATCCATTTTTTGGATTGACTTGGTTAGGGTCACCGATTCAAAATAAATTTGCAGCGGCCAAATCACGCTGGTCAATAACAGGACCACGACCCAGATGATCACAGCACGAAATTTGAAGGCAACAGCGCTGGTTAAAATATTAGCAGTACTGAGGCCATACAAAGTCGTACAGGATGACCCGATCACGACCCAAAACAACACAATTAAATTTTCTTTCCAAGCTCGACGAATATATTTAACTAAAGGCACCGATAAACCACACTTTCTTTTCTTGATTGACTATATTTATGAAGAGCCGCAACTGTTTAAAAAGATGAGTTGATCAAGATAGAAAAGGTTCGCTTAGAAAAAAATAAATTTATTTAAATGAAACGATAGATCTATTAACTTATATAACAACACCTCAACTACACTTGAGAACTCATCTTCTGAAAAATCTCTTGTGTTTGCATGTTCCAAACACGATGAAGATAAAATCATGAGACCGTCTCAGTTAAGTTGTTGTCAGTTAATCATGATTTCATTGTACTCGTTTATATACAAAATGTTTCATAATTATTCAAAAAAATTAATGATATTTATTGGATGATCTCTTAATTTTCAATATTTCCTATCTCGGATCCGAATAACTTGAGCTATGGCTAAAATATTTTTTGAATGATGGGTGATGGAGATAGCTAGGGAAATCCGGTTTAATAATAATAACTGGTCCCAGGAGCAGCAAAAGTAGTAGTAATGATATTTTCATTCTTTTTTTCATGAGATTTTTGTCCTTTTTAATTCTAATTATGCAATAATAACCTGCAAATGGATGGATTATTAAAAACAAACGCTGGTCAATTATTTCATAAAATCAGAAGCAATCGGAAATTCAGTGTTGCTCAACTATCATCAGGAGTTCTTTCTCCGTCAACGATTAACAAATTCGAAGCCGGAACGATTCAGCTCTCTTTTTTTAATTTGGCTCCTTTGTTGCAGAAAATGGATTATAGTCTTGACGATTTTTACAATCAAGTGCAAACAGGTTCTGCATCGGCGTCCTACAGAAAATTTCTCGATGGTTTTGAAAGCATTTATCAGGAAAATGATCTGCCAACTCTTAAAAAAGCGAGTCAAGAATTGTGTGTCGTTTACGAAAAGGATCAGGATTTTCAAAGTTTAATCCAGGGTGCGACAGCAATTTCTTTAACGAAAAGTATTGACCAAAGTTATGAAACAAATCCACTGATTACTCAAAGAATCACTGAATACCTGTTAAAAGTTAACTATTGGGGAAAATTAGAAGTTGCCATTTTCAACAATTGTTCCTTTTTGCTAACTTCTCAAATGGTTAAAACGGTTACTAAAGAATTAATTTATTCGCAAAACGTATCAGTGCTGGCGCTCATCAATGTTGCTGATTTAATGTACCAGAGACAGGAGTATCAACTGGCTAAAGAAATCGTGAAGCAAGTTGAAAACTTACGCTTGAATCAAAACGATCTAGTTACGCGTTTTAAGTTCCTCTTCATGAAGAATCTCTTAACTTTAGATGCATCGACAGCTCGTGTTAGGAACCAGCAATTAATTGATGGGTCGCTCAGATCTCTGGGTTCAAACAGTTTGGCTTCTACTTTTGAGGTCTATATGACCAAACATTCCTTTCCGAATACTTAGAATTGCGTAGTATTTGCGTTAAAAACTTTCAATTTGGTGAACATAACGACTATAAGATAGCTTTCTTCCAAAAGAAAAATAATGAGTTACGATTAATTCAATTTTTAACTGGGAGGAAAAATAATACGTCCAATAGGATGAACAATCGACGGAATCAAGTTCTAATTGTTTACATCGTTTTTATAGCTCTTTTGGCATTATTCATTCATAACGACCTGCTCTGGTTCCTTTGGCAGCTGGGTTGTGCGGCCATGGTGTTAACGGTTAATATCGCTTTTCCGATTATCCAGGCTGGTCTTGCCCAACAGCTCGAGCATGATTTACTTTTTGCCTTCTCTTGGTTATTGAATGTCCTGCTTTTTAGTTTGCTACTCCATGTAAACACTCACTCTCCTCATTACTTTTTAGCCATTGTCCTTGTCTCTTTGATCGCCTTGCTGATACAAGCTGGCTATGATCTCGTCAATTATCGCAAGAGATAAAGAACCAGTCTATTTGTATCAATGAAGGAATCACAGAAATGAGTGATTTAGAATTGATGCTTAAAATTAAGGCCTTTTTCAAAATGAGAATATAACTATGATCTGAATCGCAGGCTCACGGCACACAGACAAAGTCGCTCCATTAACGAACCAAATGCCTCCTGCAGACTAAACTGTTAGTATGAAATCAATGTCTATGCAGCCAGTAAATAACAATCTAACCAAGACTTTGATTATCAAATTTTTTGGTACTTTTGGCAGTGAAATGTTTTCTTTTGCGATTAGTCTGTATATTCTGCGGCGAACAGGCTCGGCTTTAGGCATGGGAATCAGTTTAATCACAGGTCCGCTGATCAGCGTATGCCTAACACCTTTTGTCGGTTATGCTGTCGATAGCTATAGCCATAAAAAAATTATGGCCTTGTCACAGCTTGGCACGATTATCTCGCTATTATTGTTTGCCCTTTGTTTCACCATATTTCCACAAGCCTATTTCCTGATACTGGTCGTCTTAATTGCCTTGCTAGCGATCACTGATGGTTTTTTGACCATAACTGTCCAAGCAAGTCTGGCGCAGCTCTTCAATAAAGATGATCTTCAAAAAGCGAATTCACTAAACCAGTCGGTTTCGTCGCTAGCCGAGTTTTTAGCACCGATTCTGGGTGCCGTGGTGTATACACTCGTTGCACTAAATGTCTTCGCCTATTTAGAAGTTGTTTTTGAGACCGTTGCCCTGATCGCAATTCTATTTCTCAAGTTTTCAAAAGCTCATCATCCCGCGAATACGGTTGTCGCAGCAAACCATCTCGGAGCCAATTTTATGGCAGGCCTTAGATTCTTGTGGGAAAACAAATTATATCTAATGTTTTCCGGATCCTCTGGCGTCATCAATTTTTTCTTTGCGACGATCAATGTTGGCCTGCCTTTCTTTTTAGTGGACAGACTACATCTCAGCAACACACAATATTGATTAACAGAATCAGCCTTTGCTGGCGGCATGTTCCTCGGTGGTCTGGTTTTGAGCCGGCTGTCCTTAAAAAGCCAATCATTAAAAGTGACTTACTTCAGTTTGGCTGTCTTTTCCTTAATCATTGCCCTGATTGGTCTGCCATCGCTGTTGACTTTGCCAAAAGCCGCTTATGCTTTAGTGTTTATCACAATTAATCTTGTACTGGGCCTCCTGCTCGTATTTTCAAACACACCGGTTGAAGTCTACATGCAGTAGCATATCCCAGAAGAGATGCAGGGGCGTGTCTTCTCCATGGATGAAACACTTAGCTCAGTGCTCATGCCAGCCGGAACCATTGTCTTTGGGATCTTGTTTGACCGACTAGATGTTTTTGCCGTCTTTATCTTTGGCGGGCTGATGCTGCTGCTGCTTTCCTGTTGGGCCTTTGTCGTTGTCAACCACCACCGGGAAACGACACCAATATCGGAACAGAGATAATTATTGGGTGTCCGTCTCTTTCATTATGAAAAAGTCCTTACCATAACAGTGTCTCCTCGTGCTTCAGCTCATAACTACGTCCAAAAAAATAACCGCCTTAGCCCTGACCAGCTAGCGGTTATTTAATCGTCTTAAGTTTGTCACCGTTTTATACGGCTTACAGGGGGAAGTCCTGTTCAAGCAGGGCTTCCTTTTTACATGTCTTATTATAATCTGTCTCACATACCAGACGGACGAGGTCCATGGGCGAATATTTCGTGTTTTTGGAAAGAGTTTGGTAGCGGTCACTCCCAGGATTACTTGCCTATCGTCTTAATTGATTGTGTTTCTTCTTGTTTCAGTGTTTTGATTTCCGGATTGTGTTGAACAAAGTTTGAGTAAGCTTACATACCGAACTATGGTACAAGCAGATCACATCGCGGTCATGTAACCAGGTTTCTTTAAATTAATGAATTAGATGATTCAGTCTAGGTTATCCGACAGCTATGTAACCTTGTTCTCTTGAACTGCTTTGGCATCAATCTGGCTGTGTTCATCGGCCAGTCCTAATGTTATTCATATTTATCTTTTCCGAAAAGGATATTTATTTCATCTCCTTTGAAATAGCTCTCTGGAAACCATCGGCCAAGCTGTCTGGATCAACGCCGTTTTTCTTCATCCAGCTCTTTAACCAGTCAGTGCGCTCTTTTGATGTTTTTTCAAGATAGCGTTTGGAACTGAGCGTCAAAATTACTTCGCTAGCCTGCGATTGGTTCAAAGACAGATCGAAAATATAGCGTGCCACAGGATCAAACTGAGGATCCAACTTAACCAATTCTTTTATCAAATCATTGATTATTTGTCCTTGCTGATAAATCACAGCCCGCAGATAATCTTGCCCGGCTTTGGTTGATAGATCCAGGTCCTCATGATCTAATACTGCAAGTATTTTTCCTTGTTCAACTATTTTTTTAATGGCTTTTTTCATATCTAGATGCTCCGATTATGATAATGAAATACTGTATTGAATAAATTTTCAGATCAGAAAACTTATAATTCCTCTGATACCAGCTGCCAAAGATTGTGCAATTGAAGCAGAAACACCAGAAGCCCTGAGGCTGTTATAGATAATTTTTTGGATAGTTGCTAAACCACCATTTTCTGCTGCAGTTACCTTACGTAGTGGTCCTTCCATGTCCTTCAAGGCTGCACCAAATCTAACGGCTGCTTTCCCACCAAGAACACGTCCTACTTCATTAGTTAACTCCGTCCTGTGACTCAATATCCATTTTGCAGCTTTGAGTGCAATTTTCGTGGTAGCAATTTTAACTGAAAATTTAGATGGTGCTTGACTAGGAACGTCGATCCCTTGTTCTTGAGCAATCTCTTTAATTTCATTAATTTGTTCATGACTAAAAACAGGATTGCCATTGCTATCAAATTTTAAGTCTCCATTGTCGAAATCGATAAGTGGTGAATCATCGGTAAATCGATTTTGATAACCGCCCCTAACATTGTGATCTGCACTATTATCCGCAAAAACCGTGAGTGGTGTAGCTGCAGTGACTAAGCTAGCAGCTATTAAGAGCGAACTGAGAAATTTTAATTTTTTCATAATCTAATTATTTCCTTTCAAAAGAAGTGTCCTAACCGTACCACAGTATTTTTCTTTTAGGAAAACTGTTGACTATAGGCGTATTTTCAGTTAAAAAGAGCTCTTTTCGGAATATATTACACAGTTTTTGGAAAAGGGCAGTCACTTCAAAAGAAGAAACCAAACTATCTGAATTTCAGGATCTGAAAGCATGGCCAATCAACTGCTGATTTTTTTATAGACAACTAGTTCATTGAGCATTAAAAGATTAGCCATAAATTGTAATGTTGATGGCCAAAAATCACTAACACGCTTCATTTAGAACTTCTAGAAATTGTATAGTATAATATCTATAGACAAAAAATATACACAGATAGATGCAGTGATAAATAGAAAGGAGATTGTCGATGAAATTAAGTAAGCACGTGGAAGAATCCTTATATGTCATCTTGATACTAGCCACTCAGAAGAAACATCAACCTGTTAAAAGTGTTAAGTTAAGTGAAATTTTAGATGTGTCTGACTCCTCTCTCAAAAAGGTTCTCCACAAACTCGTCGTCAAAGAAATCATCAGTTCCGCCGCCAGCAAAGATGGCGGTTTCGAATTGAAAAAGGAGATTAATCAGCTCACTTTATTAGATATTGTCGAAGCGATTGAAGGAAACGAGCTGATCCAATACGTGCCAAATAATATCGTAGAAAACATCTTCACTCGAAAGGAACATGCACAAAAAAGCGAGCAATACATTGTCAACGGTTTCAGAAAAGCACGAGACGCATACGCATCTGCCCTCAAAGAAATTAAGATAGCAACTATTTTAGAAGAACACACGATTGAGCAGGGAGCAATTGACTGGGCAAAGTTCAAGCCAATAGAAAGAAAACAATCATCATGAAATTAACACACGATACTATTTTAATAACAGGCGGTACAACAGGTCTCGGCTTAGAAATGGCGAACCAGCTTTCCAAAATGGGAAATACTGTGATTGTGACTGGTCGAAACAAAAACAGACTAGATGAAATCAAGAAAAATTTCCCGAATATTCACGTTTACACTGTCGAAGTTACCGAACTAGCATCCATGATAATTATTTTGCGTCCGTTCCCTTTTTTAAAGCTTTATTTTGAATTGAATAATAATCGCGATAATAGTCATTATTTTTTAAAAGATTTTCGTGCGTATCAAAAGCCACGACTTTCCCTTTGTTCAGAACCAAGACCTTATCAGCGATTGTCACAGAATTCAGGCGATGCGTAATAAAGAACACGGTCTTATCAGCGGCAATTCGGACAAATTTTTGAAACAGTGAATATTCGCTTCTGGGATCTAGCGAGGCTGTCGGCTCATCGAGAATTAAGATTTGCCGATTAGCAAAAACGCCCCTGGCCAAAGCTAATTTTTGCCACTCGCCACCAGACAATTCAGTACCATTTTCATATTCTTTGCCCAGCTGCACATCCAGCAAAGAACTTTCCGATACGCCTTTATTCGGGTCAAAGCCAGATATTTTCATGGCGTCAATTAAAGCCTGACTGTCATCTTGTTTGTCCAGGTCTGAGATGGCAATATTTTCTTTGACCGTCAGTGAAAACTTCGCATAATCTTGAAATACGGCTGAAAACAATGAACGATAACTGAATAAATCGAATTCTTGGATGGTCTGGCCATATTCAACTGAATATGGCCTTGACTAGGGTCGTAAAAACGAAGCAGCAATTTCATCAAAGTCGTTTTACCGGAACCATTTTCGCCGACAATTGCAATTTTCTGGCCTTTAGCGACCTCGAAATTCACATCGTTCAGAGCGGGCCGCGGACTATGCGGATAAGTAAAACTGATGTGTTTGAAACTGATGCCTTTGACTGTGCCGACTTTGGTTGTGCCTCTTTTATCGATCGTATCGCTGCTTTTCAGGAAATTAAAATACTTCTCCATGTAGAGCAAAGTGTCATACAGCAAGCTGCTGCCTTCGATCATGGAAAAAATATTCTCGGCGATATAACCAATCGCGCTGGTAAGTGTTAATAAGGCACCCACGCGAAAACGGCCAGCCTGAATCGAGAAAACAAACCATAAAAGAGCCAAAATACTGATCAAGCTGCTAACCGTCATGGAAGCTAAAGCAATAATCATTTTCTTGGCTCTTGTTTGGTTAACAGCATGATGAATCTGCCAAAAAATCCTCTGATAGCGTTTAATAAAAAAGTCAAAAGCATTAAACAAGCGAATTTCTTTTGTAAAGTCCTTGTTCAGCACGGCTTGACTGGCGTACTGCATTTTTCTCGCGTCACTGCTTGCATCGACCATTGTTTCAAAAGCTTCTTGCTGTACACGATATGAAACCAAGCTCTCAGGAATCATTGAGGCCAGGATCAGTAAGGCAATCAGTGGGTTGTAAGTCGCCAACAGCACACCCATGGAAGCAATCGTGATAAAACTGCTAATCACACTGGTTCCAAACACAATCAGATTAACTGGTCGCCAGGAACTCTGCGAATTAATGACTTGGACCTGGTCATAAAAATCAGCATCTTCAAAGTTAGCCAAGCCTTGCAGTTCTTTCGTCTTGTTCATGAGGCTTGTATTCACAAAAGCAATCAAGCGGTCTGTCAAAACTCCCTGCACATTGGTTGCCAATGGAATCGTGATCAGAGAGACAAAAAAACTAATTCCCCAAAAGAAGAAATTTTCGTAGTTTAAACGGCCAACACTCAGCTGATTGAGCATCTCTTGAGCAAAAAAAGTCAGCAGTGACGGTATCAGCGCCTTTAACGGAATGACTAAAATTAAAATACTGCTATTGAGTTTATCAGCCCGCCAAAAAAGCAGCAGGCTTTTAAAATACAGGCCCAAATATTTTGTTAAGGATTTTCTTTTTGCCATGTCTAAGAATAAAAATACACTTAATTAATACACTTGGCGAATAGTCAGCATATAACGCAACAAGGCTTGATTGTATGATAGACGCCTGGGGGCCGCTAGAATGCTTTTCAGTCTTTGTGGATAATCCGTAATAATGCTGTCCACATTCATGACACTGAGCCAATGCATAGCTTGTCGATCATTGGCCGTCCAAGCAAAAATACGTTTATGCTGTCTGTGAATCTTTTTCACGAGCACATTATTCAAAGTACTGTACTCGGTCGTATAAAAATTGTTGTCTCCTCCTGGCAAAGACTCCGTATTATAAGAAACAATAAAGCCAACTTTCAAGCGTGGCTGCTTCGTGTGGATCTGACGCATCACATTCTGGTTCAAAGAATGCAATAAATCACCATGTCGAAGCAAAGCACTGCCATACTGACGCAAGAAAGTTTTTGTCAAGGTCGAAGACTGTTGCACCATGGGTGGTGTTTTAATCTCGACGAGTAATTTTTGCTGATGGTCTTGGGCGCGATTCATGTATTCGCGCAAAGAAACCATTTTCGCTTTATGACCACGGTAGGCTATCGTAAGCCTTTTCAATCGCTTTAAAGTCACATGCTCAGCTTGCAATTTGTGGCCAGTCAAAGTCTTCAGGTTATCATCGTGCACTACAACAAATTGGTGATCCTTTGTATAGTGGACATCTAATTCGATGTAGTCAGGCTTAACATGCACCGTTGATACGAGGCTTTGCAGGCTGTTTGGCACACCGTTATTGCCATTGGAACCTTTATGTGAGATTACAAGAGGTATTCTGTCCAGTCGGGGAAAGAAATTATCAGCTAATAGACAAGAAGCCGCGCCAACAGTGACCGTAGCCAAGACAGCTGCAGCGGCTTGCTGAAAAGAAATACGAGGGCGGCGTTTCTGATAAAGAAAATGATTTTCGACAGGAAAAGATTGTCTAAAAATACTTTTCAGTAATTCATAAGTCGCGGCATATAAAATAGCTGTGAATAAAGTCATCAGGCCATTCGCAAAAAGGCGAGCCGATAAAAATGCCAAGTGATCAACGAGAGTCTGCGCGGCAAACACAATTCCTGTTATGACAGACAGCACGATGACATTAATAAATAATATCAAACACAAATGAAGGATTTTTTTAGTCGGCATCTCTTTCCAGCTATATCGGAGAGCTTGAAAGAAAGACTGGCCCGACATCACAGCCGGAATGACCTGAAGAAATTTTATCGTGAATAGCCAAAAACATATCAGACCTAATAAAATAGCAGCTATCAGAAAAATGTTGCCAGCAAATGGCTGAATGATAAAATCAGGCAGTTTGATCAAAGTTGCCAAAGGCAATTTATAACCAATGTTTGCTAAGGGCAAGGCAGCTAACAATAGCCACAAGCACATCATGTGCAGGCCTGGATGAAAATATCGCAGCCGCACGCCAGACCAGCGGGTATCGCGATGCTTAATAGTAAGAAAATAAAAAAAGAACAATTGGATTGACCAAACAAAAGCCAGCCAGATGAGGATATAGCAAGCTAAGCCTAAAAATAAATTAAGCCAGCTGCTTAAAGGCCAACTCAAAATATGGTCTATCTGAGGCATCAATTGATTAGCTAATTGAAACAAAAAATTTGCCAACCAATTAAAAGCCAGCAGAAAAACTAAAATAACGATAATCGTCATGTCCATGCTGCTAGACATTTTTCTTTTGTGCGCTTGTCTAAAAGGCATTCTGTTTATCCTCACCCGATAAGTGTGTGCTTTTGTGCGTATTTTTGCAGCGTCGGCTGCTGACAAAACATGTGTTAATGATTGATATTGCTAGCCGAAGGTCTTTTTTCTACCTATAATAATGGACAAGATTGCTTGGCTTGCCGGATAGGTAATTAGCCAAGTTACTGATGCTGATATCCAATAACCGCCTTCGAGTCTCAAAGGGTGCCCAGGCGATATGCGGCGTGATGTAGCAATTTTTAGCTTTCAGCAAGGGATTATCGGCGCTAATCGGTTCAGTGCCGACGACATCAGTAGCAAAAGCATAAATATCTCCCCGATTCAGCGCCTCAGCGAGGTCAGCTTCGTTAACCAGCTTGCCGCGTGCCGTGTTTAACAAAATCACGCTTTTTTTCATTTTCTGAAGGCTACTGCGATTGATTAAATTAACTGTATCCGGAGTCTGGATAGTATGCAGGCTGATGACATCAGACCTTGTTAGCAGCTCATCCAAATCCACCTGCTCAGCCCATGATGGGTGGTCTTTTTCCGGGCGATGATTGTAAAAAATGACTTTCATGGCAAAAGCATGCCCCAGTTCGGCAACTTTTTTTGCAATATGGCCGTAACCGATCAGCCCCAAAGTCTTACCCTGCAGCTCAAATAAAGGCCGACCCCAGAAAGTAAAATCAGGAACGCGCAGCCATTTGCCTTCGTGCACCAAACGGTTATGCAGGCCCACCTGACTCGTCACTTCAAGCAATAAGGCAAAAGTAAATTGCGCCACCGCATCAGTGGCGTAAGTGGGCACATTCGTCACGGCCACATGATTGCGATCAGCACTCTGAATATCGACAACATCATAGCCCGTGCCCATAATGCCGATGTAGCGCAATTGAGGTGCCTGATTAATGACCCAGTCGTTTAAAGGCGTTTTATGTGTCAGAACAATCTCTGCTTGACCGATTCTTTGGAGGATTTCTTCATCATTGTCAACGGACGTTCGATCATAATGGTCAAACTCTCCCAGCTGATCCAGTTGCTGCCAATCAAGATCGTGATTTAAAGCATAACCATCTAAAAGAACTATTTTCATGACTGTTTGCCTCTACTTTATTAATCACATTAGCTTAATTTTATACCTGGGTGCCAGGCAAACAGCATCAACGAGATATCGTGGCTTCACTTGATCTTAATCATGGTTTAATTTCGGCTTGCTATACTGTTGTCTGGCTTTGAGTTGATGAATAAAGGAGTCAAATCAATTATGCAGACAAATACGAAGACTGCTTCGGCAGAAATACTTGAACAGGCAAAACTTCGAAAAGTTCAGAAGCGACACCAAATTCAGCAGCAGACAACTAAACACAAAATAACAAACAATAATAAAAAGACCGCTTGAGGTCTTTTTTTATCACTCCATTAACGGTCATCATAAGCCGTTCATTTGTCGCTCTTCATTCTGTTGGTTAAAAGAATACATGGCAAAGCAATTAATAAAGCAGCGATCGCAATGCACAGAAAGGCATACTGAAAGGAATGTGTTTGGATCAAATCCAAGTGCTGCAGAATAAATTGGTACATCTTTAACGGTTTCATTTGAAAGTGGCCATTCGCTAAATTCACTTTGAATTGTTTTATCTGAGTGTGCGAGTAAGCCGTCATTAAGGTCGTGACAATCGCCGATCCAAAGGCACTGCCAATGTTTTGAATGGTACGCGAACCAATCGAAGCGGCCGGAATTAATCCGCCTGCCATGCCTGTATACGAGTCAGCCATTAAAGGCATCAAGATACCGCCAGCACCGATTCCTCTAATTAAAAGAACAAAAGCGATCAGCCAATATGGTGTTTGGCCATCAATCCAATAAAAAGGAATCGTACCCGCAAAAGTGATCACCAGACTCGCTAAAACCACATATTTAGCTCCAATCTTATCCGTTAATCTGCCAGTGAGCGTCCTAGAGACTAGCATGCCAATGCCTTGTGGAATTAAAGCTAATCCGGCCGCCATCACGCTCATACCGCGGATGTTTTGGAAAAACAAAGGTAAAACCAGCATAGCGCCATTTAAAACAGTGCCAGCAATTAATAATCCAAGCACCGATCCATTAAACGAACGATATTTAAATAAACTGAGAGGCAAAACAGCTTTTTCTTTGAGCCGAAAGGCCCAAGCTAAGTACAAAAGCAATAAAATCAGGCCCAAGCCCATGAACCAGAGCGTGCTTTGATTTAAGAAACTGGCATCTCGTGCTGCACGCACAATCGCATAAATAATACTCGTTGTCGCTGCAGCAATGAAAAATATACCGACAAAATCCATTTTGGCCGATTTATTTTGTGCCGGGTAATTCGGCATTTTTAACAGAATCAAAATGATCGCAATCAGTGCTACAGGGACATTAACCCAAAAAATCCACTGCCAAGATAAATATCGAATAATGACACCGCCAATTACCGGCCCCACCAAAGGCCCTAGAATAATCGGCAGCCCAACAGTTGCCATCATTTGCCCCATAACTTTTTGACCAGCCGTTTGAACCAGTAAAGTCGTCAATAAAGGCATGATAATACCGCCAGCAAATCCTTGCACTAAACGCGCACCAATTAAAAATTGTGCGTTGCCAGCTAAAGCTGAAAGAATAGAACCCAGGACAAATAGTATTTCACCGGATACAAAAACAAATTTGCCATCAAATTTGTTTAACAACCAGCTGGAAAAAGGGACAGCTATTCCCGTTGCTAACACATAACCTGTAATAGTCCACTGTATGGTTGAAATTGAGCTGTTCAAATTTTTAACCAGGCTATGAATTGCGATATTCACCATTGTCGAATCTAATAAAGGTGCAATCGCTCCCAAAACCAAAATCCAAGCAGTTACCATCGTGGATTTGGAAATGGTATTTTCTCTTTTCTGCACGATGTCTCCTTTTTGTTTAAGATACTAAAAGTTTCTTAACAAGAAATGTTATATTACTCTTAGGACAAAAAGTCAATAAGATACTTAAAGTTTCTTAATGGGAAAATCATGGCTGGAAAAAGACGACGCGGGCAGGAACTAGAAAAAGATATATTTATTACCGCACGAAAAATTATTAATGAAGATGGATTTCGGGCTTTAACATTTGAGCGAGTCGCTCAGCAAGCTGCAACCAGCAAACCGGTTATTTATCGTCGCTGGAAGACACCTTTTGAACTGGCTTTGGCCGCACTTCAAGACCAAATTCGCCGGGAAAACAACGGTAAAGTGGATGAAGTAACCCTTAGCGGCAGCGATCTGCGCGAAGACCTTTTCCAAGTGATGAAGCGTTTTTTGGTAAGTGTGGATGTCATTGGCAAAAGCCTGATCAGAGAAATTCTGACCGAGCCCGATATGTATACCGATTCTCTTCCTGGGATCATCGGCGAAAATTCCGACATTGATATTCATGCGATTGACCGTGTTTTGCAACGAGCAGCTAATCGTGGAGAACCCGTCAAACAAAATCTATCAAGAACACTGAAATTGCTTCCTTTTGATTGGCTGCGCTATCGCGTCTTTGTTAGAGAAAATACCGATCAAGCCGCACTAGAACTGCTCATCGATGAGATTATTCTACCGATTTATTTAGAACATGAATGACTATGTTTATTTTTGAAAAAACGCAATGTTACACCGTTAAGCTAGCAACTGCCGGTTCATTTTGAATGGCGTTCGGCGGCAACTAAACGCTTTTTAGTTAGAAATCATTTTTCGTGCGCATGATCAGAATCATTTCTCTCATGCAGGCGCGAGACTGCTAAGATTCACGTGTTACTTAAAAAGAAGTTCCCCAGACGGTAAATAAGCCACCGCCAAAGCCTTTATCACTAAATTTCATCAGTTCTAGATAAAGTCCCTTGACGCTCTCTGACATTTTTCGGCTAACAGCCAGAGGTGTCAGGCCACCTTGCAGCCTACTGACAATTCTGGGAAAATACTGTTTCTTTTCCAAGGCATGCTGACCATCAATCAAAAGTGATCGTTCGTCATCACGAATATCGGTTGTTAAAATCAGATTGATTTCCTGCAGGATGTGGTCTTCATTACTCAAACCCTTATCTTTTTTCATGATTGTGCCCTTTCTCTCGATTGAATGATTTAATCTTTCGCACGCTTTTGAAAACTGTATCCAGCAGCTAACCGTATGTGACCATCTATATGCTTTGAGTATATCCAGCCATTAGCTTAATAATATAGCACTTTTCTGTTTGAAGACAAGCAAAAGACAGGCAGGCCGAAAATCTAACTTGAACCCCATCTGCTTGTGCGAAAATTTTACTTGATAATCAAGATATTAAAAGCATTTTTAATATATTCACTTCCTTGTCCATCTGGATCGATAATGATATATACACCCAAAATGGTCAGAAATAATAATTGGAAATTTCGAATTAGTTTTTTCATGATATTAGCCCTTTTTTGTTTACCATACTATCAGATATATGTCATAATAATTCCAAATGTACGAGGAAGATTTTAAAAAAGCCGGCAAGCTGTTCAGAGAAATTAGAAAAGACAATCACATTTCAGGACAGGAACTAGCTCAAGGAATCATCTCTTATTCCTCGTTAAACAAATTTGAAGTGGGCAAAAATCATCTTACCTTTTTGGATTTAGCCCGGCTCTTAAAAAGGATGAATGTAGATTTAGATTCCTTTTACGAACAAGTTTCTTCGACAAAGGAAATTGATTTAAGTCTCAGGGGTCGGTATGGGCAATTTCTAAGAGAAGTCAGACGTGATTACGAGGCTAACGATTTAAGTACGATAGAAACTAACGCCAAGCAGTTGCAAGAAGATTTTGGACACGATGGTAATGTGCTCAATCTGATCGAATTAACAACGCTTGCTGCATTAATTAAAGAATCAGAAGGGCGGTTCCATCTTAAAGAGACAATCGTTGAGCAATTAGAAGACCATTTTATGCAGCTTCAAAATTGGGATGCCTTCAATTTATCAGTTTTTAATAATACAGCACCCCTGGCTTCCACTAAAATGATAGAAGTGGTCGCAAAAGAACTCGTTTATAAGGATCAGGTAGGCCCTTTACATAGCAATATTTTGACTACTTTGACTAATATTGTTGACCTTTTATTCAGAAAAAACCAACAAAAAGAGGCGAAAGCAATGCTCGCTAAGGTCAAACACCTATTAGGTAAAGATGAGCCTCTGCTGCTTGTACGTTTCAAAGTCCAATTTCTAGAAAACTTATTTGAGCTAGACATCGAAAAAGGTCGTGACAAGAATCGCATTTTGATCCAACAGCTTCGTGACTTAGGCGCTGATCGCCTAGCTTCTTCCTATGAAGATTATCTTCAAAAATACTTAAGCTCTAACAAATGAAGCTTTACTCGCAAAAAAGGTAATGAAAAGAGTTGCTAATTCGCTTATTTAGCGAATTTTTTTGAATGCATATTAAAAGCGATAGTCTGAAGCTAACCTTTAGGAAAGGAAACAAACATGGAAAATTCAGTTTTAAAATTACAAGCTTTATCTTCAAAAGGTTTAGCAGAGCCAGAAGGAAACGTTAGTATTGTGGGTGGAGATGGTAGCAGTTCTGGTGGTGGCTCCGGTGGTTCCAGTAGCAGTAGTTCGGTTTTCTCAAATGTCAGAAGTTTGTTTAGTATTAATTGCTAGAATATATTTTTAATCAGGTCTGACATGGATAAATAAAGTTTTTTTGTTCATGTGAGGAGTTTGAACATGATGAAATTAGATTTTAAGAACAAGACAATCTTCAGTTTGTTTAAAATAGATAGTATTATGGGGATTGGAATAACTATAGGGCTGATATCCAGTGCTATTGGTTCATTCATTCCCCTATTTATTCGGCAATATATTAATTTTCAAGATGTTTATCGTAGCGGGAATCAGTATTTGATATATGTCACTATTCTTGTATTTATGCAGTCCATAATAAGTACCATAAGTATCTATCTGATCAGTAAATCTGGAGAACGTCAAATTCTCGCATTGAGAGTCACCATTAAAAAGCACATCCTAAGACTTCCCACCTTTTTTTTTGATAATAATAGGAGTGGAGAAATATCTAGCAGGATATTAAATGATACATCAATTGTTAGGAACTTTTATACTTCGAGTCTTCCAAGATTTGTTAATAGTGTGGTATCTCTTGGTATGATTTTATCCATTATGTTATTGATAGACTGGCAATTTTCTCTTTTAATTATATTATTTTTTCCTCTTAATATGGCGATAGCTATTCCTATTGGAACAATTAGCAAAAGAACATCTGAATTAGTACAATCAGAATTAAGCAAGATTAGCGGGAGTGTTACGGAAAACATCAGGAATATCAGATCAATTAAATTGTACACTGCTGAGGATAGCATATTAGAAACATTCAAAAAAGAAGTCAAGCTTTTGTACTCTTTTTCGATTAAAGCAGATAAACTTCTTGCCATTACCGTTCCTCTGCAAAATCTGCTTTCTCTTTGTCTAATTTTTGTTGTTTTTTTGTATGGTGGATTTGCGTTACGAACAGACAAAATAAGTATAGGAACATTGGTGGCTTTCATTTTTTATTTGTTGCAACTATCTGGACCGATTAACGGGTTAATTAGTTTTTATGATAACTATAAAATAGCTAGCGGTGCAACTGCTAAGTTAATTGAAATTATGAATATGCCATTAGAAAACGATGTAATTAGTGTTGACAATAATTTTATTTGTGAGCCATATATTTTGGAACTTAAGCATATTTCCTTTTCGTATATAAACAATTTACTTGTTCTGAACGATATTAATATGGAGTTTAAGACAGGAGAAAAGGTTGCAATTATCGGTCCTAATGGATCTGGAAAAAGTACCATAATTAACCTCATTACTAGACTTTATTCTCTTCAGAACGGAAAAATATTTCTTAATGGTGTCAACTCTGACCAGGTTGACTTAAAAAAATGGAGATCTTTATTTGCGGTTGTCTCTCAGGAGAATACTATTTTTACTGGTAGTATTGTCGAGAACATCACTTTTGGATTAGATAAGCAACCAAGCGTAAGAGAGATCCAAGAAGCAATCGAGATTGCTAACTTAAAGGATGATATAAAAAAAATGCCTCGGGGTATGGATACTCTAGTTGGTGAACAAGGAACAAAAATATCCGGTGGTCAAAGACAGAGGGTTCAAATAGCAAGAGCATATCTGAAGAAAACACGATTTTTGATTCTAGATGAAAGTACATCCAGTCTTGATCCCGATACAGAAAAGAAAATTTCTGATGCACTTAACACCATTAAACCAGGCAAGATCGTCATAGCAATTGCTCATAGAATATCTACCATTGTTGATGCAGATAGAATATATTTCATTAAAAATCATAAAATTATGGATTCTGGTACACACGCGGAATTGCTCGCCAGATTACCAGAGTATTCAATATTTATACGGGAACAACAATTTCAATAATATCCAAAAAAGGAGGAACATTTCTTTGTATATACCAAAATTCAGTGACGAAGCGTATTTAAAATATTCACAAAATAAAGATAATTTATTTTATTCATTTTCCGGTACGAGAAAAACACAGAATGCATATGATAGATTTCCTATTGCTCATTATGAAGAAGAAAATTGGGAAAACCAGTCAGATGATTACTGGTTTTATATGAACAGCAAGAAAAATGATTTTCCAAGTCAGGGCTGGAAAATTCATATTACTGCTACCTTAGAAGATGCTGGTAAATTGTTATACGATGTCTCAAAGCTACTTATTTCGAAAAATGTTTCTTTTAAATTTGCACCAAATGTGGGAGTGTTAAAGCAAAGGAATTCAAAAAACGCTGACAGAGGAGAGTCTGGGAAATTTATTACTATTTATCCGTGGGACACGGATTGTTTTTTGCAACTATTGAATCAATTAAAAAAAATTACAGATATCTATTCTTTAGGACCGTATATTTTGAACGATAAACAGTGGCAAGGCAGCAATGTTTTCTTTCGATATGGCGGGTTGAAGCGAATTCAGCATGAGATTAATGGAAAAAAATGTTTATGTATTCAAACACCAGATGGAGTTTTTGTAGAAGATCAAAGAGTGCCATTTTATTACTTGCCAAATTTTATTACAGAACCATCGTTTTTGGTAAAAAACAACATTTTTCCAAAAAAAGAAATTTTTAAAAGAATCGACTCACTTCACATTAGTGAAGCGTTACATTTCAGTAACTCCGGGGGAGTATATGAAATTACAATAAATGGCGAAAAGGCCATTCTTAAAGAAGGCCGCAGCCAAGCCGGTTTGGATTCTAATGGCCAAGATGGATTTATACGAATAAAAAATGAACATTCTATTTTACATCGATTGTCCGATTTAGATAGCGTGGTTAATGTCAAGCAGTACTTTGTCACATGGTATAACAACTATTTCATAGAAGACTTTGTGGACGGCGAGAATTTGCACCAATTTATTGCCAGAAATTTTCCTTTTAACGAGGAAGATGATGTCAATGGTCTAACCGCTAAATATTCTACTCTTTGTCAAAAGATTCTCTCGGACCTGACTAAGTCGCTTACACAAATTCATAATAAAGGAATAGCGGTTGGTGATCTCAGTCTAAATAACATAATGGTTTCATTTGGCAAAGAAAATAACCTATATCAGCGATTAACCTTGATTGATTTTGAAACAGCATACTCCAGCGACAGCACATTTGCTTCTAGCCTTGTTACTCCTGGTTTTTATTCAGACAAAGCCAAAACAGCCTTGGAAGGCGATTGGTTGGCTTTATATAAAATTGCGAGGAAACTATTTCTACCCATAAATTCTGTTACTGACATAGCACCTAAAATTAAGTTCGTACAAGATGAACTTATTAAAGAGAAATTTGGTAAACAAACAACTGACTTTTTGCTGACATTGGAAAACGAAATTTCGGAACATGTTAGCATCTTTCTGGGGTCTCCATGGATATCAAGACAATTGGAAGCACCTCAGAGTGGAATTACTAAAGATAATGTCAACTTTTATGAAAAAAAACTTGCAGATGGAATCATTAGTAATTTGCATTTTGATTCAAAATATCTCACCAGCGGAGATATTGGTCAGTTTTATACCGATTCTGGAAATTATAATATTGCTTATGGAAGTTTTGGGGTATTGCTATCTTTGAGCCGCTATTTTGGTAAAGACTTTGTATCGAAAAATTTGAAAATTAAAAATTGGTTGGACACCATTCTACCCAAAATACTGAGCTCTTCCATGAAAGGAACACAAGATATAGGTTTATTTACTGGTTTGTCAGGTATAGCAACATCTATGTACGAATTGGGTTATGAGAAGGAGGCTTTGTTGATGATCCATACTATGAGTATGGATGAATTGTCGCGTACCAAAGATATCAGCATTTTTTCAGGATACGCGGGACTAGGTCTCTTGTTCCTTTCATTTTATAATTTATTGGATAGCAAAGAATACCTAAGAAAAATTGTGTACATTCGCGATGCCTTGATGCATCTGTACGAAGAAGAAAGTGAATCCAATACTTTAGAGGCCAATCTTGGTTTTATGACCGGATGGCTGGGTGTAGCTCTGTTTTTTTGGGAATTTTCACTACTATTTCAGGATCAGCATTCATCTGACGTGGCGAATGCTATTTTAAAAAAATCATTCAGAACACTCTCTCCAGGACAAGATATTGAAAATCAAAGCTATGTTTTAGATGATAAAAACAGATTAAATCCATACTTAACAAATGGATCTGCTGGGGTTGCTCTAGTGATGTTAGAAATGATTAAAGACGGTGGTTTAAGTTTTAATGATTATGAATTAAGTATTTTCAAAGAACTCGAACAAACTAACTTATCATTTTGTTCCTACAATGGTGGTTTGATTGATGGCTATTTAGGACTGCTGGTTCTGGAAAATGGTCTCAATTCAACAAAATTAGAGAATAATATTGGGCCTCATAAAGCCATATTGAAAAATCTTAACCATTTTATAGCTTTAGACCCTTCTAATAATAGCTTTTTGTTCCCTGGAAATAATGGTTTTAAGTTTTCTATGGATTTATTTACGGGCGCTGCCGGTGCTATGGCCGTTCTTAATGATATTAATACAAACGGGTGGGGGTCGTGGTTTCCAGTGTTAATGAAGAATAACAAAATTTTTCATTACACGGAGGCACAACATGCGTAAATTCAAAGCACTCTACCACGTCATTTTTCTCGATACACTGGATAATAAGTTTGTCTTTGTTTTCAATTTGTTGATGCCGACAGCTTTTTATTTGTCTAACAATTTTTCTTTGATATTGCACCCATCTCCAAATATTGCCAGACAAATTCTGTCGAGTAATGCTATTGGTTTGTTTTGGGCCTATATCATTTTCGTCACGATGCTGAATATGGTCATTTTTCAGACATTGACTGATCGAGAATCGGGTTTTTACAAGGAATACTATTTTATTGTCGGATCAAAATGGCAAATCTTTGTTACGAATTTTCTTGTTCAGCAAACCATCCTATTAATCGAGATAGCCCTCTTTAATTTAATCGTGATGGCTTCATTGCGTGTTTGGAATATTGCGCTATTTGTTGCCGGCTTAATTACAACGCTGGTCTTTGCTATTCCTGTGACTCTAGTCTGCTGCCTCTTTTTAACTTTGAAAATCAAAATCAAGTCTATTTCAATCATTGAGACACTCTTTATTACGGCCATGTTTATCTTGGGAACGATGTCTGCCAGCAATATTTGGGAAGACCTGCTGATGACCTTTGACCCGGTTTATTATCTATCCAAAGGTTCGTCATTTTTTCTGAATATATTGACAGGGAACATCAATCTCACAGCCATACTACAGCTGGCGATTGCGACACTTGCTTATGTGCTTGTTGGTGCCTATAGCTTGTCGCGTTTTGATGTGAAACCCATTTTAAGGAGGGTCTAATCATGATGCGGATAAAAAATCTGACTTTCTCATATGGCCACCAAATTATTTTAAAAAAATTAAACATCACTTTTTCAGACACTAAACTGAATATGCTGATTGGACCCAATGGCACTGGCAAAACGACTTTGCTAGATATCATTGCTGGCTTATATGATCAGGAAAAGCCGCACCTGGATAAAATACAAATTCCTAGTCATGATCAGATTGCCTACAGCTTGCAAAACCCAATTTATTTTCCCACGCTGACTGTCCAGCAGACCTTAAACATGTATCAGGAAATTGATCATGCGGGTGGTCAAACAGCCAATATTGTCATGCAGCAGATTCAAAAGGACGTCTTTGAAAAGATTAAAGATACGAAAATGGGTCAGCTGTCTGGCGGAGAACGCAAACTCTTATTAACCTACGGGACTTGCCTATTAAAAAGAGATTTGTATCTCTTTGATGAACCGCTTAGTGGTGTTGACCCGGTCAATTGTAAATACGTCCTGCAGTTAATTGCTTCACTGGTCACAGAACAAAAGAAGCAGGTTATTTTCACGAATCATCAGTTCAATGCGTTAAGCACGCTGCCGATTCAAGTGATTGGCCTCAATCATGGCACTTGCGTACTGAATGCTGACTATGAGGATTTCATAAAGACAAGCGAGAATCATGATGCTGATGAGGCTTTTCAAAAGATGCTTTCGCTGTCCTAAAAAATATCCTCGATAAAAAAACATGATCAAACTAATCTATTTGATTTAAAACAAGGCTTGCCTAGTTGGCAACTGTTCTAATACCCACCGCGATGATTATTGAATACACTTCTCAGTGGCTCTTGTCATACCATAAAATCAGAAAATGGTTTCTTTTTAGAAGTTGATAATCCTCATCACGGACAGACTGATAAGATTACAGCCAAGAAATAATGAAAAAATCGTCTAAAACAATTTTATATCCATTACTCATGTACTTCGTCGCTTTAGCTGTGGTAGCTTTTTATCTGTCGATCATGATCTTTATGCCCAGCCCAGCTTGGTTCAAAACCAATTTTAAGCACTGG
Organism: Oenococcus sp.; assembly: GCF_047725585.1. Taxonomy (NCBI): domain Bacteria; kingdom Bacillati; phylum Bacillota; class Bacilli; order Lactobacillales; family Lactobacillaceae; genus Oenococcus; species Oenococcus sp. Next base: position 104,880 of record NZ_JBDNNF010000003.1, read on the forward strand.
TTTAGGAACTTGTTCTTCCTAGACCGTTACTAATAGTTAAGACAACATCTTGTGAGCCCATCTGTAGATGGGCTTTTCTATACCAAATCAGCGCCTAGGAAGGATAATGAAGGTAATTTCATTAAAGGACGATCAAATATGAAAAAAGCTTTTGCTTTCGCACAATCTCAGTGATCATTCTGTTAGTCATATAAGCAATCGCTTTAATCTTCCTTATCATGGCTTAACCGGCTATGTATTGATCGTGCTTGGCGTGTTAGTTGGTTTTTGGGGTAGTCATCTGGATCATCAAAACAAAAAATAAAACGCTGTTCGCAAAATAAGTGACGAACAGAGTTGCTAATTCGCTCATTTAGCTAGTTTTGCTTAAACGCATATTGAAAGTGCTAATCTGAACTTAATTCTAAGAAGGGAAAGCCTAATCCGGTCAGAGTATCGAACCTACTAAGGTGCCATCATGGAAACAACAAGCAAATTTCAGCTAATTAATTATGTGAAAGCCGTCTGTCAAACAGCCTTGTTCGTCTGGCTGTTGATAGGCTTAACTGTTTTTTTGATTCAAGGGCAATCAACTGTTTCACTCAATTCTGCTTTTGTCAGTTTTACGATTGCTTTTCCTCTATTGTTTATGAGACTGGACCATAGTTTCCAGCGTTTAGGCAAGACAAAAGCAGGCCTGATTATCTTCTTGTGTCTCTATCTGCCTACAGAAGCCTTAGCTATTTTTCATATTGATCATTGGACACTAGCTCCTCTTAGCTACGCTGCTGTCTTGGTGATCTGGATCATACTGAATTTGATTGTGGCCTTCGTTAGAAGGGCAAAGGCGGTATCGTGATGTTAGCAAATGGCATTGACCATGGTGGAATTTATGGGTAAATATATCCACTAGTAAGATTCTTGGTTAACCTTCTCCAGATAGTCTATTCAAAAAAATTGGTCACCGATTATCATCTCTTCGCCAAAATAAGGAGGAATGCAAATGAAAAACAAAAATGCACAAGCAGCAGCTTTAGCAGCTGGAATCAGTGTCTTAATTGCTGGCTGCATCAATGAATTTTTCCTCAACACGTTCTTAAAGGGTACTTGGTTGTTCATCACACAAATCATCGTTGTCTTGATTGCGGCTTTCCTTGCGGGCTATACAGCTAAACATCTAGATAATAAAGATCACCAAGAGAAGTAATCCTTGATACAACTTGTCTAAGAAAAGAGGAAACGCAAATTTGAAAAAACTTATCAAAACAACTTTAGGCTATGTCCTCTTTTTCCTGATTTTTGACTTAGCCATCTCTTTTGGTCTTCGCGGCATCATCGACCTTGTAGCCGGCCACGGTTACCAAACTGCTACTTATGTCAAACGAAGTATTTTAGACATGCCCAACACTTTTATCTTCTTTTTCTTTTGGGGCTGGGTCGAATATTCGTATCGAAAACACCAGGCCAAAAAACGGGCCCGTGCCAGTAAAGCTAATCCCAAATAAAAACTGACAGAAGAATGATCTAGATAATTCCTTAGTCATAGAAGCTGATTATTGATCAGACAAGACAAACAAATTTTACAATTGCAGATCAACAACAAAGAAACAGAGATTCAAGTGATTGGCCCTCTGGCTAAAAAGCTGCGTTGTTTAATAAAAGTCAAAGCCGGCAACCTTGGAAAAATCAATTATTCTGCTTCAACCAATATCAGTCTTGATCATCAACTTCGCCGAGTCCTCACTGAGGCCGGCATCCCCTTACTGCAAGCTTATCGAGTTATTCGGCTGCTTTCCGCTGATGTCCTGCTGCAGATTCTCAGAGCATATGACATCAGCGGAAAGCCAGATGGCCTAGTTTTGACAAGAAAATATTGAACCAAGTCAGCAAGTAGCAAACAGCATAGACTTTTATAAAATTCAGTGAAAACGAAAGGAAAGTATCGTCATGACATCAAAATAAAAAAGGCCTTAGTGGCTTCTTAGCAGCGCTTTCAGCTTTAGCTCTGCTTTTAGCCCTTTCAACAAAGTCTGTTATCTACATCATTGCTTTCCTGGTTATTTGGATTATCATTGGCAGAGTTAAACGGTCCTAAAGACCAGAAAAACCTATCTAGTTCCAACTAGATAGGTTTTTCTTGCTTAAAATTAAAATATAAGTTCATATGTTCGGCAATCCGGACAAGTTTTATAACTTTTCTTTCTACTTTAAAAAGTGATTTTCTTTGGTATAGGCAACCCGTATTATCCATCATTCATCATTTAGCAGTGTTTCTGCGATAACCGAGATATCCAGCTACGCTTAATGCGTAAGCGATGATCAACACAGTTCCCACGGTAAAAGCAAAATCGATAGACATTTTAAAAACATTGAGCCTATAGATTGCCACAAAGCTTGCAAATAAAATCTGCAACAGCCACATAATCATGGCTTGGCCAAGAATTTTTTTGTAAATGATTTTTTTCATCAGTTCTTACTGCCATTCTGCTTAATTAATTGATTCAGATTTTCAACTTCTTTTTTTGCTATCGTCATCATTATCGACCATAGGAACTCTTTTTAAAGGGATAAAATACGTCATGTTTTGTCTCATATTCAATAATCTCCGAAATTTTATTTTGACTGTTAAATTTTATTTTGGACAAACCATCAAAAACATATGTTTCCTTCTCTTTTGCTCGAAAAGTCCATGTGACAAAAAAATAATGGCCATCCTCATAGACATCGTGAAGGTGCCAGTCTAACACTACTTGTTTTTTTAGCTGACTTTCGATCCATAAATGAAGTTCATCTAAATTTCTATAACATGCACCGTAACATTCACGATAATAAATATCCCAGTCAAAGAGACAGTCAATATTTAAAAAATCTCGATCAACCCACATTTGAAAATATGAACGAATTGATTGAATTGCATCTGCTGCCATATTTTGTCCTTTCCAGCGACAGTATGAACCACCAATAGCAATTTAAGAATAACAAAAAAGATACCCTTAATCGTTGTTAAAGATATCCTTTTTCAATTTCGTTCAATTTAACGGAAAATATTTTGGAAAATGCTGACGACCTTTTGAAAGTCCATGGCAGAAAACTGTGTAAAGTTTACAACTGTATACACATAAAAAGCGTTGATCAGAGAAAACACAAAAGCAATAATAGCCATCTGCCTGGGGCTCTCAAAGAGGCTCATGATCGCAAACAGTAATGATAGCAGCAAAAGCAGCACGCCAAAGAAGAATAAAGCGGCCACAAATGACCCGGTATTATCATTGCTGCTGACGCTGCCCGCGTTTAAAATTACACGGGGATTGAGCACAATCAGAATTGGCGACAGCGTAAACAGCAGACTTAGCATTGATAAGATTAAGGCATTAATGCCATTGTGCCGGTTCTTGCCACGTGCCGCTTTTTCCAAACGGCGTTTTTCTTTGCGGCTTAATTGGCTCTCATCTTCGCCAACAGCAGGCAAAGGTTGATCAGCGCCACTATCATCAAGGCTGAACTCCTGACGGTTCAAAGCTTCGCGAAACTCGCTAGGCCTGGGATCGCGACCGTTGATTTTTTTGAATTCTTCTATCCACTCGGCTTTATTCATCGCATCCTACCTAGTCAACTAGTCCGCTTTAATCGTCATAACTCAATTCATCAGTGGCATTGGCGTTATCCAAGAAATTGCCGGCAACGTTGTATACGGCCACTGTGTCAGCCAAATCACGCGTGATAAACATATCGTTTTCGTAAACCAAATCAATTTTTTCGTCAGCCACAATCTGCTTCAATTGACGCGATGAAACAATCTCCATCTTCAATTCATCAAAATGAACACCATGACGGTTCAAAAAGCTTTCCAGCTTGTCGCGGTGCTTTTCCCGCAATCCAGAATAGATGACTTTGATCGGATAACTGGGCAAAGTGACCGGAATCCATTCGCCAGTCAAGGCATTTGTCGCAATAATTCCTTCAAAACGCATCGCGGCATCGGCTAAAGCGGCTTTTTTGTGCAGGATATTCCACTCGTAAAGTTTGGGTTCTTCTAATGTTTCCAAGTGAAGATCGACACGATGGCCGCCTTTTTCCGTCGCATAGACAGATAAAGTCGTCACTTTTTTAGCTGTCGCGTCATCTAGTTTAGCCGCGGCCTGTTCAAAGACGGTACCCTCGTCGGTCGAATCGTCAACTAACAGGATATTGCTGTAGGATTTCGGAAATTTGGCTGATTCTTCCTGCAAACGATAACCAATTTTTTCACTAGCCATATTGGCATTTAGTTCGTTAAAGCTGACAACCGGTTTATTTAAAAATAAACCAATCAAGGTGGCCGGAATCATGCCTCGTCTTGGTAAACCGACAATCAAATCAAAATTATAAGACTGCAGTCTGGCCAAATTTTCCTTAATTAAATTGTTTAAATCATCAATCGTGCGGTAAAAATACTTTGGCATAATTCCTCCTTCTTAACTATTATAAAGTAAGCCATTACGAACAGTTGCAAGATCGGATTATATTGCCTTAGAGTATGAATTAGACCAATGTTTCCTGAATGTTTTTCAAGGTCCAATCCCGGCCCATCACAGCCAGAATTTCCGGCAGATTCGGTCCTTGCACTTCGTGTGTCGTGATCAAGCGAATCGGATTCCACAAGGGACGGCCCTTAATCGCCAGGTCAGTTTGTAATTGACGAATCAGTTTCATGAGATTTTCAGCTGTGAAGTCATCAGCAGTTAATGCAGCAGCGGCTTTTGCAAAAGCGGATGTCACTTGTTTACCTGCTTCCGTATCCAGCCAGGCAGCTTTATCTTCGTCTGAAATATCGTGTAATTTGAAAAATGGATAAGTGGCCAAAGGCGCAATTTCACTCGTGGCTTTAATCCCATCAACGCCAGCAATTTCAATAATCTTGGCCAAATGATCGGCTTGTTGATCCGCTTCTTGTTGGCTGATCAATCCGGCTTTGACCAATTCAGCGATCAATTGCGGCATGACACGGTCTTTTTCAGCCCGCATCCACTGGTTATTGACCCAAGCCAGTTTTTTAGCATCAAATTTAGCATTGGCTTTTGTAAAACGTGTCTCGTCAAACATGTCCTTAAACTGTTCGCGTGTGAAGATTTCATTTTCACCAACCGGCGACCAACCTAGCAGGCCGATGAAGTTGAACATGGCTTCCGGCAGATAACCCAGTTCACGATATTGTTCAATAAACTGCAGCGTATCTTCATCACGTTTGGACAGTTTTTTACCCGTCTCGGCTTTAATAATCAGTGCCATGTGACCGAACTTAGGTGCTTGCCAGCCTAAAGCATCATAAACCATCAGCTGTTTAGGCGTATTGCTGACATGGTCATCGCCGCGCAGAACATGAGTAATTTCCATCAAATGATCATCAATCACAACGGCAAAATTATAAGTCGGCATGCCATCGGCTTTTTGAATAACCCAATCGCCGCCGATCTCTTTGGAATTGATTTTGACTTTGCCCTTAACAATGTCCTGCCACTGGTAGTCGTGATCTTCAGGCACGCGAAAACGGACAACGGCTTTTAAGCCGGCGGCTTCATCTTTTACCTGAGCAGCTTTAATCTGGTCAGCGTCCATGCCTGCATATTCATAGACATAATGTGGTGCCTGATGAGCAGCGGCTTGTGCTTCTCGTTCAGCCTTTAAAGTCTCTTCAGTCTTATAGGATTTATAGGCTTTGCCTTGATCCAAAAGTTCCTGGATGTAACGGTCATAAATGCCTAATTTAGCGCGTTCGGTCTGCCGATAAGGCGCATATTCCGGATTTGGTTTGTCCGGCCCTTCGTCCCAATCAACGCCTAACCATTTCAGATTATCCAGCTGGCTTTTCTCTCCGCCGGCCACATTGCGGGCTAAGTCAGTATCCTCAATACGAATAACAAATTGCCCTTGATAATGGCGTGCAAAAAGCCAATTAAAAATCGCTGTCCGAGCATTACCAATATGTAAGTGCCCCGTCGGACTAGGAGCGTATCTAACACGAATTTTTTCAGTCATAACAATAGTATAGTTTACGCGATCAAGCTGTAATTTGCGAAATTAAATCTTTTAAGGCTCTGGCGCGATGAGAAACTGTGTTCTTTTCTGCTTTCGTGGCCTGGCCGAAAGTCTTGTGCAACTCTGTCGAGAAGAAAATCGGATCGTAACCAAAACCATCTTTGCCTTCTTCATGATCTAAGATCAGGCCTTGACTGTGACCTTGGGCAACAATTTCTTTTGCCAAGCCGATTAAAACGATCACGGTTGTAAAATGAGCTGTGCGTTTTTCTGCTGGGACGCCTTCTAATTCGGTCAGCACTTTTTGAATATTAGCTTTGTCATCGTGATCACCAGCATAACGGGCCGAGTAGATACCCGGTCGGCCATCCAAAGCATCAATGACCAAGCCCGTATCTTCAGCCATGACAAAATTATTCGGATAGGCTTGAGCTACAGCACGTGCTTTGATTTGAGCATTTTCTTTGAAACTGCGACCAGTTTCATTAATTTCAGGAACTTTGTTCAAATGGTTGAGATCAACAATTTGAAATTGATCTCCCAGCAAAGATTGAATTTCTTCTGTCTTACCAGCGTTTTTGCTTGCGAGAATTATTTTATTCATATGTTTTATGATAGTAAAAAAACGCCTGTCTTTGGCGCTTTTAATGCAATCAATTCATTTTGTCATGAATGGCTGCCAAAGTAATGTCTTGAGTTCGGTCAAAATATAAGTCCGGTTCAGCTTTTTTAGCTGCTAAACCAATGCCTAAAGCCGTTTGACCAGCCGCTTTAATCGACTGGACACCAGCGGCCGCATCCTCCAACCCAATCAGAGCCATTGGCGGAAGCGCAAGCAATTCTCCAGCCTTGATAAAAATCTCCGGATCGGGTTTGCCGGCACTAAGACTAGCTGGATCGACAATGCCTTGAAAATAATCCGTGATCTGCAGTTGTTTGAGAATAGTGACTGCATTTTTAGAAGCACTGGCAATACTCATTCGGTATCCGGCCGACCTCAATTCATTTAAAAAAGCCCCAATGCCCGGCAGCAAATCATCGGCGGTTAATTTTGTAATCAGTTGCTGATAGTAACGATTCTTTTTCTCAGCCAATGATACTTTCTCGGCCTGTGTATAGTCGTCTTCATGATGACCAGCTTTTAAGATTAAAGCCAAAGAATCCATTCTCGATAGACCCTTAAGCTGATCAGCCAAAGCTTGTGTCCAAACAGTACCAACTTCATTAGCTGTCTGGTGCCAAGCCTTCTCGTGAAAACTGGCCGTATCTGTGATGACGCCATCCAAATCAAAAGTCATTCCTTTGATATCAGAAAAAACTGCCATAAATTACCTCGCAAAGCTATTATAAATCAGTTCAAATTGTCCTGCCTCGTATAACGCTGCAAGCCCAGCCCGATTTTCAGCGCTTCTTCCAGCGTCGCGACACCAATCACTTGCAGACCCTCAGGCAGAATCGTTCCCGGAAGATTATTTTTGGAAATAATCGCACGCTTAAAACCCAGCTTGGCTGTCTCTTTGAGACGATCTTCAATCAATGAAATCGAGCGGACTTCACCACCCAAGCCGACTTCACCTAAAAAGACATCCGAAGGGCTGGTCGCTTTTTCATGATAAGAACTCGCCACGGCTAGTGCAATTGCCAAATCAGCCGCCGGTTCATCAATTTTGACGCCGCCTGTAATCCGCACGTGGGCATCTTGGTTCTGCAGCAGCAGATTAGCGTGTTTTTCCAAAACAGCCAGGATTTGAGCGACACGATTACGATCAACACCAGTCGTGACACGCTGTGCATTACCAAAGACAGTCGGCGCGACCAAAGCTTGTACTTCAACTAAAATCGGTCGCGTGCCTTCCATACTGGCCGTGATTGAGGACCCTGTCGCGCCGGCCAAGCGTTCTTCTAGAAAAATTTCTGAAGGATTAGATACTTCGCGCAGGCCGCGATCACGCATCTCAAAAATACCTAATTCGTTGGTTGACCCAAAACGATTCTTGACCGTTCTTAAAATACGGTATTTGTAATTGGCATCCCCTTCAAAATAAAGAACCGTATCCACCATATGTTCCAAAATCTTCGGCCCGGCAATTGCACCGTCTTTTGTCACATGGCCAACAATAAAAATCGTAATTCCGTTCGTCTTGGCAATCTGCATCAGATCAGCCGTCACTTCACGAACTTGGGCAACAGATCCGATTGGAGACTGCAAATCGGGTTCCTGCATTGTTTGAACAGAGTCAATCACCAAAAAATCAGGCTCCATCTGCTGAATCACAGATTCGATCTGCTGCATATCTGTCTCCGGATAGACAACAAAATCGTCAGAACCAACACCCAGCCGATCAGCTCGCAGTTTAATCTGGTTGGCCGATTCTTCACCAGAAACATAGAGAACACTGCCACCGGTCTCGGTCAGCTGGCCGGATACCTGCAGCATCAAGGTAGATTTGCCAATGCCAGGATCCCCACCGATTAGAACCAGGCTGCCCGGTACAATACCACCGCCTAGGACACGATTTAATTCCTGCATGCCGGTCTGAACACGCGGTGTTTCGTTGCCGGAAATTTCCGATATACGTTGCGGCTTGGCCACGCGGCCATCAAGACTGATTCTAGCCTTGCGGTTAACAACGGTATCCGGCACAATTTTTTCTTCGACTAACGTATTCCACTGACCACAATTCGGGCAGCGTCCTAAATAACCGGCACTCGTATATCCACAGTTAGAACAGACAAATTGTGTTTTTTGTTTTGCCAACTTTACTCCCCTGTCGAACCAAATCCGCCTTGACGGAGGCCGGCTGCACGATCATCGTCCACAGTCAAAAAGGGCATGAAGATTGCCTGCACGATCCGGTCGCCTTTTTTAATCTGAACATTTTGGCCAGAGATTGACTGTATCTGCACAAAGATCTCGCCCTCATTTTTTTCATTATTATAGTAGTCAGCATCAATCACACCGACTGAATTAGGCAGCACCAGGCCGCGCTTATACGGTCCTGAAGAACGATTGATCAAATACAGGACTTCGTTCGTCTGCATATAAGCCTTCAAACCGGTTGGAACCAATTTGATTGTGCCGTCTGCCGGGATCAGCATATCAGCAGCTGCTTGGATATCATAGCCAGCGGCATGAGCAGTGGCTCTTTTTGGTAATTGAATACCTGCCTGCTCGTATTTTGTAACAATTTCAAATCCGCGTTCTTTTGTCATATAACTCATTATACGGAATCAGCTGATTATTTAAAAAAGGCCAAAATAAAAACCGAAGCTGTCTTCGGTTAATTTACTTGCTGTTTTCTGAATACTCATCCAGCATATGATCACCACTAGGCATATGCCGCTCGTAGGTTTGTTCCATGCTCTCGATGTGTTTGTTCAAGTAGTCCATTTGCTGAGCCGTACCAGAATGAATATCCCGTAACTCCTCAGCCGTATAATGACCGCGTTTGACAAATTTCATGTTCATATTGCTCTCCCTATTGCGATAAATCTGATTGGAGATTTTTTATTTGTTCCCAAAATTAATAGCTACAACCCCATTATAAAAGCCATCGAAGCTTTGTAAAATAGACTTATGACAGAAAATGCAATTAAGCAGGAACATGGCCGCTATTTCATTGAAAATTCGGATGGCAAAACAATAGCCGAGCTGTTATACAGCGAAATCGCTGGAAAGAATGCGATCAGTATCGACAGTATTCGAGTAGATCCCGACTATCGCGGGCACGGCTTAGCGAGCAGAATACTCAAACAGGCAGTAAGCGATGCTGCTGCTGCAGGAAAACGCGTCAAGCCTGTTTGTCCCTATGCTAAAGCAGCATTTTTAAAAAATCCCGAATACGCCAAACTTACTTTTAAAGCATAAAATACTCAACCATTATTTTTCGGCTTGCGGCTTTTTTCAGAGCTGTGAATACCAAAAATATCCAAGAAAAAGGAGACAATCGGTAATCCCACAATCAGTCCCCAATCACCAATTAGCTTGCTCATCACGATTAAGGTAATAAAAGCAATGAAGACAGGTAAATCCGTCCGGTCGGCCATAAGGCGTGGATGCAGAAAATATGATTCGAACATGTGAATCACGATAACCAGCACAATCACTTCGGCAACACGAATAAGGCCGCCAGAAGCAAAAGCAATCACTGTCAGTGGAATGACAGAAATTAAAACTCCTGCAACGGGTATCAGGCCAAGAAGAAAGACGATAATTGCCAGCAGGAGCAAGTCAGGCATTCTCAAAAAGAAAAGACCGATAGTCATTAAAAAAGTATTAATCGTACAGATCAGCAGCTGCGTTTCGATAATTTTGCCTAAGATCAACACAAATTTGCGTGCCAAAAAATGCACATTTCCGAAAAATTCGTGATAAGGCGATTTCAAAAATTCTTTGCCGAATGAAAGAATCCGTGGGCGGGAAATGCTGTAAACAAAGCTAAGAAAAACAGCCAGCACAAAATGTGTCAATCCGCGGCCGACATGGCTGGCTTCACGAAAACCCGTTACCACGACGTTCCGGCTATTGGACACCATCTCGCTACTATGAATGAAGCGATTCACTAATCGGTTAATACTGCGATTTAAAAGCGGGTGGTTAATGATCGCTTTGGAAACCATTTGTGGAATTACCTTAAGCTGGTCGACTAGCAAAGGCGCAGCGTAAGAAATAGCTGCCGCCAATAATCCCAAGATCAATATGTACAAGGACACCACGGCAAGCAGATAAGGGACTTGAAAGTGTTTTTTAAAATACAAGCTGGATTTAATGGCTAAATAAGCGAAAATTGTTGTCAATAGAACAATCCCCATGAAAGCACGTAAAAAGTAAATCACAAGAATTAAAAGTGCTAGTGTCAGATAGAGCTTGACATTCTTCCGTTTTAAAAATTGGATAAAATCATCCATATATATGACCTGCTTTCATATTTTTTGTCACTTGACGGTCCAAAGGACGAAAGGGCTGTTACGGACAATTAGAACAAAAATTCATTGCAGCAAACGGATATTTGACAATATTTTAATTTTTGAATAGAAAAATGATAATTAGTCTAATTGCCGATCCGGGTTGAAAGCACAAACAGCTTCATGATCATTGATAACGCCGGTGCCTTGCAGATAAGAGTATATTGTCACCGGGCCGGTAAACTTGAAGGCATCTTTTTTCATCTGTTTGGCTACCAACTGCGATAAATCATTTTGTGCCGGAATCTGGACAGGATCGGTAATGTGGTGGTCAATTATCTGACCATCAGTAAAATGCCAAAGATAGTTATCAAAAGAGCCATACTGCTTCTGCGTGTTTAAAACGGCACGCGCATTGTTAATTGTCGCCTGTAGTTTTAGGCGGTTGCGAATCAGGCCGCTGTCAGCCATCAAAGAATCGATTGAGGTTAATTCGGCGACCTTTTGAATATCAAAATTAAAAAAAGCACGTTGAAATGCAGCGCGTTTTTTCAAAACAATTTCCCAGCTCAAACCAGCCTGATAAGTCTCCAAACAAAGCAGCTCGAATAAATAACGGTCATCATGGCTAGGACGGCCCCACTCATTATCATGATAAGCAGTCATATCGTCCCAAACTTTATAGTTTGTCAGCCATTGACAACGCCGTTTGCCATCATCGGCTTTTAAAGATTGTGTCGATAAAACCGTCACTTATTCAGCCTCAGCCTGGCCACTACTGATTGAAATATCAAGGTCAGCCGTCTGAGTACCGCCTGCAAATTCAAAGGAACCCGATGCGTGGTAATTATCGCCGCTTTTAGATCCTGTGAAATACAATTGGACATCCGTCACATCGGCGTCGTAAGATTCGGCTGCAGAAATAAATTCACCATTGATGGCCGAAATCCAGACAGGCAGATTCAGATTTTTATAAGAAAAATGCAAGGCCGTCGACAGCAGCGCTTTCTTCATTAATGTTTGATCATCCATAATTACCTCCTCAATTCATTTTATACTGCCTAGTATTGCATGAAAATAAATTAAAATATAGGGACTTGAAGTTTAATCAATCGAAAGCTGTATCTGCAAAACAATGTCTGTGGGCATTTTCGGTACTAATTTTACAGATTGGTCTTAGAGAGAATGTGCAATTGATTATCAAAATCATAGACAATCGGCTCACCGTTTCCAACTTCGACATTCATAAAATCCGCATCATTAACCCGATCCAAGAATTTTAAAAGAACGCGAATGGAAGAGCCGTGAGCGACCAGCAAAACATTTTTCGATGCCCTTAAGTTTGCCGCGATTTGGTCCTCCCAAAAAGGTTTGACACGCTGCCAAGACATCTCAGCTGATTCGCCCAAAGGTTCGATCACGGCCGATGCCCGATAACGGCGGTCCTGATCAGGATGCTGTAAAAGCGGCGGCACCAAGGTATAGCTGCGGCGCCATTCACGAACCTGCTGGTCGCCATATTTTTTGGCAGTCTTAGCCTTGTTTAAGCCTTTCAAAGCGCCATAATGGCGTTCATTTAAACGCCAGCTTTTTATAATCGGCAGCCAAGGCTGATGAATTTCGTCCATCACAATGTAGCTAGTAACGATTGCGCGCTGCAGGACTGAAGTGAGGACGATATCAAATTGAGTGTCCGATTCTGCTAACTCACGCCCGGCAATATGCGCTTGGGCAATGCCTTTATCAGTCAAAGGTGCATCCGACCAACCCGTAAAGACATTATCACGATTAGCGGTTGATTGGCCATGACGAATTAAAACAAGTTTACTCATAGTTAAATAGTAACGAAAATTCATCTGGATTGTGCAGTATCAAACGTGAAGCTGGTTGGTTCTGACTGCGAACTGTTTCTCAAATTATACAACCTGTTGTATAATTCTTGAACGGAGGTTCCTTTGTCAGACCAGGACTTTACACTTGAACGCCAAATTTTAAAACTGGGTCATCAGCTGATTGCTTGGCGCAGCGTCGACCTCAAAAAGCATCAGTTGACGTCCAACCAATCAGAGACTTTGTTTTACTTTCGTGCACATCCGGATGCGGATATTGTTGATCTAAAAAATTATCTCAAAATCAGTCATCAGGCTGCATGCCGAATGATTGAGCGCCTAAAAAGCAAATCTTTGCTTCAGACAGGTATTTCAAGCGCAGATAAGCGTGTCAAACAAGTTTATCTGACAGAAAAAGGCCGCCAGCTGTGTCATGAATTGCAGATAAACGGCAGCCAGGCCGGCCGGACAATTTTAAATCGGCTCAATGACCAGCAAAAGCAGGAGCTCGCTGATTTATTAAATAAAATCAGCGATCAATCATAAATCTATCTTTCAGGAGCAAAAAATGGCAAATAAACAAGTTCGTCGGCCCTTTGTGGTCATTTTAGGTATTTTAGTCGTTAATTTTCTCGGATTATTTTCCGAGACTTCGCTTAACATCGCGCTGCCCGTCTTGCGCGAGACTTTTTCCGTCTCGTCAGCAGCGATACAGTGGCTGGTCATCGCTTATATGCTGATGATCGGTTTAGCGTTACCACTATCGACTCTAATTTCACACTGGTTTAAGACCAAAGATATTATTATTTTTGCGATTTTTATTTTCGCTCTAGGATCGGTGATTGCGGCCTGCGCAAACAGTTTTGCCGTCTTATTGATCGGCCGAACCATCCAAGGAATCGCTACCGGTCTCTTCATTCCCCTTATGTTCACAATTGCCACGATTATTTTTCCCAGCAATAAATTCGGCAGCGTCATGGGTGTGATTGGTGTCGTTATGGGTTTTGCACCAGTCATCGGCCCGACTTTATCAGGAATTATTATTGATTCTTTGTCTTGGCGCTGGATTTTTTGGCTCTTTTTGCCTTTTCTGCTATTATCACTGCTCTTGACGATTTTCACGATGCCTAATGTGATCGAACAGACACATCCAAGAGTTGATTGGCTGTCGGTTATCTTGTCTATGCTTGGTTTCGGCTTGCTGGTCAGTTCGGTCGGCCTTATCAGCAACTTAGGCATCGCCTCCCCGATCGTGATCATTCTGATTTTGCTATCCCTATTGATTTTGTTTATTTATATCCATCGGCAATTGCGTATCAACCGTCCCATCTTGAATTTCAAAATACTAACCAATTCGCGCTATCGCAATGGCACTTTGATTGTTATTTTTAACTTCGGTATTGTGCTGGCCGCCATGTACTTATTGCCGCAAATGCTGCAAAACGGTTTAGGCCAGAAAGCAAATACGACGGGCTGGATTTTACTGCCAGCCGGTGTGTTAAACGCCGTGATTTCCGTGATCGCCGGCCGTCTATCTGACCATTTCGGTGCTCGATATCTCGTCTTGACAGGCACTGTGATTTTTATCGCCGGCCTGATTATGATGTCGATCATCAATTTAAAAAGCGGCATTCCTTATATTATCGCTGCCCAAAGTATGCTGCTGTCAGGCTCGGCCATGCTGTTTCCGCCGGCTCAAAGTTATGCACTGAGAAGCCTGTCAGCCGCACATTCCAGTGACGGCAGCACGATTATGAATACCTGTCAGCAGATTATGGGTGCTTTATCAACTTCAATTACAAATAGCCTGCTGGTCTTCGGCGGGACACTGCATCCGCTGCAAAACACAGCAGCCAGATTCATGTCTGCTTCGCGCTTTGCCTTTATTTTCGCTTTTGTACTGGCTGTTCTGATTTTAATCGTCGCCTTTCAAATCAAAGGTAAGGACAAGACTAGCAGGCAAACCGCTTAAAGACGCTCTAAAAGTAAATCCCATATAGCCGAAAAAGCTGCAATAATCGGATTTTTGCCAGCCTGCCGAGCTTCTCTGTATGACCTTCTTGCAAAAACGAGCAACAAAACAACCGCAATCAGCAACAGTGCCAGAACAATGATTATCGTCATAAGGGCTCCTTGTTCTCATTATATATAGTAAAAACCTCAACGAAAATAATCGTTGAGGTTTTTACTCGACAGCTTGTGCAATGAATAGATGGGCACTGAAATCTGCTGAAGCAGTCATTGGCTGATTAATGTCTAAAATCTGGTCAACGGCGTAACCGGCGTTTTCCAGTTCGTCACCGAAAAATGTTTCCTCGCTACCATTAATGCGATATAGGCGATCTGGCGATAAGCCCTTAAAATACAAACGCAGATAGGCTGGATTAGGGCGATTAAGAAACTGGTATCTCGCCGCGATTGCTAGTGTCCGGTCAGCATTGACAACTTCCCAACTGGCGACATTTTTATCGCCGGCAAAAGGACTCTGTAAGCGGTAAAAAGTACCGAATTGGAAAAGCTGCCGATGCCGTTTGTAAAAAGCAACCTGTTTTTTAATTTCCTGCTGTTCTTTTTCGGATAGCTTTGTGATGTCCAGTTCGTAACCCAAATCACCGAAATAGGCAACGCGTCCCCGTGTCGATAGCGGCGTGATGCGGCCAGTCTGATAATTAGGTACGTCAGAAACGTGGGCCCCCATCATCGACGGTGCATAACCATAAGAAGTCCCATATTGGATTTGGATCCGTGAAAGTGCATCTGTGTTGTCACTGGTCCAAGCCTGCGGGGCGTAATACATCATGCCCAAATCAAAGCGTCCGCCGCCCGAAGCACAGGATTCAAATAAGACATCTGGGAAACGATCAATCAGACGCTGGTATAGATGATAAACACCCAAGATGTAACGATGTGCCATTTCTAATTGCCGGTCAGCTGGTAATTCGCTGCCGAACATATCAGTAATGTAGCGATTCATGTCCCATTTCACATAATCCAGATGCGATTCTTCAATGCGCTGCACCATCATTTGGAAAACAGCGTCAACAATTTCATTACGCGTAAAATCGAGAACATACTGATTGCGGCCAGCGATTGGCTGACGTTTTGGAGAAGCGATTAGCCAGTCTGGATGCTTTTTGTAAAGCTCACTGGCCATGGAAATCATTTCTGGTTCAAACCAGAGACCGAATTTCAGACCCAGCCCGTGCACAGCGTCAGCTAGATGAGGCAAACCTTGAGGCAGTTTCTTTTTGTCGACGAACCAATCACCCAAAGACGTGTGGTCATCATCGCGATGGCCAAACCAGCCGTCATCCAAGACGAAAAGCTCAATGCCTAATTCAGCAGCTTTCTTGGCGATTGCCAATAATTTATCTTCATTAAAATCAAAGTAAGTCGCTTCCCAATTGTTAACTAGGATCGGTCGCGATTGTTTGGCAAAACGCGGATTGACTAAATGATTGGCATAAAAATTCGTCAGCTGCTGGCTCAATTGGTTAAAACCCTGCTTAGAAAAGCTCAAAACAGCTTCAGGTGTTTGAAAACTCTCGTTGGGATCAAGCGTCCAAGCAAACTCTTCAGGGTGAATGCCAATTAAAACACGTGTCAGATCATAATGATTCACTTCGACCTGATCAAGAAAATTACCAGAATAAATTAGATTAAAGGCGAAGACGTCGCCTGTATCTTCGGTAGTTTCTGGCCGTGCCAGCATGATAAAAGGATTTTCCTGGTGGCTCGAAGCGGTTCGCAGGCTGCCGACGCTCTGGATACCGGGCTTTAGAGCATTTTTGACTTCTTGTCTTTCTCGCGCCCAAGAACCGGCAAAACTAATCATCTGGAAACGGCTGTCCGGCAGATCCAATTGTGCACTCATAGCCCGCCTTAAAATAATTTTGTTGTCACTTAAATTACTAAAAGTCGTGCTTCGGACGATCACATCTTCCTGTTCAAAGACACTGTAATGCAGGCTGGCTTGCAAACCAGTCAATGGGTCAGCAAGATCAATCGTCAATGTCTGCACACCTTCAGATGGTTGGCCAAATGCTGAAGGCAGTTCGGACAAGCGCGCCTTACCCTCATCGATATGATAGCCGGCATATGCCAATTCACTGATTCGGCTGCCGTTCTCTGCTGCAATCTGATAAGCGGGATCTCTAAAATCGCCGCGGCCAAAAGCAGCATATTCGGTCTTCAAATTATCGGGATGAAAATCATCAACATCATTTCCCCAGGCGACCATCGCTTCGCGCCGCTCGCGTTTGGCCAGATTGTCATAGTGATCTTTAACATGGATTTTGCGGCCAAAGTATAATTGGCCTAAATCACCGTTTGCCATCACATGAAAAATATAGCTGCTGTGAGCTGTCTGCAGATGAAACACTTTTGCTTGCTGATTGACACTAATTGACATGAATTACCCCTTTAATCATTTAAAGCATCGCTTACATAATACTTGCAAAATAAGTAAGCGCTTACCGTATATGATTATTGTATTGAACCTAGGGCTTAATTTCAATCATTCAGCAGCCATAATCCTTTTTTCACAAGTCCCAGCCGATATAGTGGGCAACTTGTTCAACATCTTTATCGCCTCGTCCCGACAGATTAATAATCACAATCTGGTCTTTAGACATTTTTGGCACCATCTTGACAGCTTGGGCCACAGCGTGTGAACTCTCAAGGGCCGGAATAATGCCTTCCAGCTTCGACAACAATAGAAATGCGTCAACGGCTTCTTTATCCGTGATTGCGTAGTATTCAGCGCGATGCGTATCTTTCAAAAATGAATGTTCAGGACCAACGCCTGGATAATCAAGACCTGCAGAAATTGAATAAGCTGGCAGCACGCCGCCTTGTGCGTCTTGTAAAAGATAGGAAAACATACCATCAGCAATGCCAGGGCGGCCGTTAGTCATCGTGGCAGCGTTTTCTGGCGTATCAACACCTTTGCCGGCTGCCTCAGCACCAATCAAACGCACATTTTTGTCAGGAATAAATTCTGCAAAGGCACCAATGGCATTTGATCCGCCGCCAATGCAGGCAATAATCGCATCGGGCAGGCGGCCTTCTTTTTCAAGAATCTGGCGACGAGCTTCTTTGCTGATGACACTCTGGAAGTCTTTGACAATCGTCGGATAAGGGTGCGGGCCGACTGCTGAACCTAAGACGTAAAAAGTATCGTCTAGGTGCTGAGCGTAGTAGCCTAAGGCTGCATCAACTGCGTTTTTTAAGGTGGCTGTTCCAGCTGAAACAGAATGAACCGTTGCGCCCATCATTTCCATGCGAAAAACATTCAATTTTTGCCGCTGCATATCCATGGCACCCATAAAAATATCGCAGGACATACCAAATTTAGCAGCTGCCGCGGCTGTAGCGACACCGTGCTGGCCAGCCCCTGTTTCGGCCACGACCCTCTTTTTGCCCATGCGCCGTGCTAATAAAATTTGTCCCAAAACATTATTTAATTTGTGGGCACCCAAATGGTTTAAGTCCTCACGCTTTAAGTAGACTTTTGCGCCGCCCAAATATTTGGTCAGTGATTCGGCGTAATAGAGCGGCGTTTCCCTGCCGGAATAGTCCTTTAAATATCCAGCCAACTCTGTGCGGAATTCGGGATCATCTTTATATTGCAGATAAACCTTTTCCAATTTATTCAAAGCTGTTTTGACGGCTTCAGGGACATATTGTCCACCGTAATCACCAAAATAGCCGGTTCTTTTTACTTGTGCTGCTGTATTTTCTTCTGTCATTGTCTAATTCCTCATTATTTTTATTTTTACGGAGTCTAGACGGACGACCATTTAGATACAAAAAGCCGCATAGCGATTGATCCATCTTAGCTATGCGGCTGAATTCGATTCAAAAGGAAATCGTGACGGCATAGACTCTCTTCAATACAAATCAAAGCAAGTCTACGCTTAGAGTAAACTTACTTTCTGCTACGCCAGTTTTGCCAACGATTCAAAGTAATTGCCATCATCAGATTTCCTTTCTTAAAAGTTGTGTTTATTATTATCTGTTTAGATCATGAAGTCAAGAAAAAAAGGCAATAAATTAAAAATAGTTGTTTATAAGTGAATCAGTTTCTCGCCCTCTAAGCCTGCTATCACGCGATCAGCCACCTTTTTGCCTGGATACATGCTTGCCAAAGCAGTTGCATAAATATTCAGCTGCCCGGCATAACGCGCCGACAAATCAGCCATATAATTTTTCGTCAAACGATCCGTCTTGTAGTCAAACAAGATAACATCATCACCGTCAATAAAATAGCCGTCAATAATACCGTGAACTAAGACTTGATCGCCGCTACTGATACCCTGATAGAGTTTTTCGGCCGGCAGGAGCATGGCAAACGTTTCCTCACGTCTGAGACTGTCAACATGCGCTTGAATCTGCCTGCCTAACTCAGAATGTATCAGCCATTCCAGCTTGTCTAATTCAATCGCTTGGGCCAGCTCGGGATCACTAATAGTCTGATGAATTAAATTCGTCAGGTAATCTGTGGTCAGTTCTTTATGCCAGTCAATTTTTTCCAAGATTAAATGCGTGGCAGTCCCTTTATCTGTCGAACTGATATGTGTTCCCTGGCTGGACTGGGCGAAATCCGGCTTAGGCAATTCCGTGATTTCTGCAGCTGGTTGGTCATCCATTTCCGGCAAAAGCAAAGCGTCTGGATCCTCAAAAACACGTTTTAATTCACTGACGTTATGATAGGCCGCCAGATTACTTTCTGTCTGAAAGGGATATCGGTAATCGAGAATTTTTTCTGCCCGTGATAAATTAATTTCCGGGTCGGATTTAATATCTGAAGCCGTCACTGCGGCCGTATCGTTTTCCGTTTCTTGTGCAGCCATGTCTATAATTTGGCTATAGTCAACCAGTTTGATTGAAAATACCAAGTCGGATTGATCAGCTTGTTTGACCAAATCCGTCAAATCAATCCGGCCAGTCTTAGCTAAAGCCATACCAATCCACTGCTGATAGCTCGTCGCACGCAATCGATCCTGCACAGCCAGCACGGCCGGGTCTTTTGAAACAGGTGTCTCCCAAGATAAAGCTAAATCAGTCTGCGATCCGCTAGCACCAATTAGATACAGGCGCTGTTCGGCACGCGTTAAAGCAACGTACAAGAGCCGCATCTCTTCAGCCCAGTTTTTTTCCTTAATCTTTTCTGCAACAACCATTTTTTGCAGGGTCGGAATTTTTACACGCGAAACCGGATCAACCAGATCAATCCCGATGCCTTCGTCAAAATCTGCCACCATCGCGCCTTGCGTATCGCGCGCATCAATTTTTTTGTCAAGGTTCAAAAGAAAGACGATTGGAAATTCCAAACCTTTGGCTGCATGAATCGTCATAACTGAGACAGCTTGCTCACCCATATCCGCCGGCGCTTGGGAAAAGTCTTCAGTCGCGTTCATCAACTGTTCGACATAGCGAATAAAACTGAATAAACCAACAAAACGATTGTCTGATAATTGCTGAGCGTATTCGTATAAAGCGTGCAAGTTGGCTAAACGTTGTGTTCCGCCGACCATCGCCGAAACATATTCTGGCCAATTCGTGTCATCGTAAATCTGCCAAATCAAATCAACAATCCGGTTATCAGCCGCGATTTCCCGATAACGATTCAGCTGCTGGAGAAAGTTGACCAGTAAATCTTTTAAATCAGTGTCGGTGCCGGTTTCAGCATACGTTTTCACGGCCGTAAAATAATCGTGTTTTAAATCCACTGTGCGAATCTCGGCCAATTTATTTTCGTCCAAGCCATAAATCGGTGACCGCAAAACAGCTGCCAAAGGAATATCCTGATGCGGGTTGTCAATAATTTTTAAGAAACTTAAAATCACAGAAATTTCAAATTCCTGCAGAAAATTACCAGCCGCGACATTCACTGGAATATTGTGTTTGGCAAAAACAGCCTGCAGCTCGTTTTCCCAAGCATGCGAGCGCGCAAGAATGGTAATATCTTTAAATTGAACTGGCCGCATGCTTTTTGAGTCGCGGTCAAAAAGCTGCTCGTGGCCAACTAAATCCTGAATTTTAGCCGCAATCAATTCAAGTTCGGCGTCAGTCTTGCCAAAATCCGCCTCTGTCCGTTGGCCGTCATCAATCACGATCGACATCTCAGCAACTTTCTTCAAGTCGGCCGGATAATCTTTGTTGGCCGCCTTTAATTGGACATCCCCTTTGTAATCAATTCCGCCTAATTTCTGGTCCATTAATTGATCAAAAACGGAATTCGAAAACTGCGTGACATTTTTTTCTGAACGATAATTATCAGCTAATTCGATCAGACGACCGCCTTGATGCCGACCATAGGCACGATATTTTTCCGTAAACTTCTTCGGGTCAGCTTGACGAAAACCGTAAATACTCTGTTTTAAGTCGCCAACCATAAACATATTGTGGCTGTTTGCCACACTCGTGAGAATACTTTCCTGCAAATCATTAATATCTTGGTATTCATCGACAAGCACTTCATGATAACTGCTTTGAACTTCTTCACGAATACTGGGAACTTTGAGAATCTGATAGGCAAACTGCTCGCCATCTGAAAAATCCAGCAGCGATAGATCGCGTTTTTTAGCAGCAAAATGTTTCCGAAATAGTTTTGTCAGCTCAACTAATTCTGTGACAATTTTATCGGCATTTTGGCTAATCAGCAGCCATTGTTTTTCGTTAAGAAGCAGGAAATCCGTGGCAATTGAGCGATACGAATCCCGAGCAGCCTTGATCTGCTTATCGACGAATTGTTTGAAATACTCAGCTTCACCAGGTGTATTGCCCTTTTTGCGAGCGGATTTCGGCCAAGGATGCTGATCATAATAATCGCGAATCTGCTGCCAGTCATTACTTTTGAAACTTTCAATTAACCCCTGCATCATGGCAGCGACGTCAGTCAAATAAGGTTCGTAACTGCTATAATCCTGCAATTTTTCAATCTTCTCTTTGGCTGAGACAATCTGATAATAAGCTTCGACAACCTTATCGGATAATTGGGGCGCTAATAAGCGCTGCCAAAAATCGCCAGCAGTCAAACTTTCTCCCAAGCGATAATGGCGGCCGAGCGAATCCAGCCACTCATCGGCTTCGGCACGCGCTTCGGCCATCGAATTCAATCTAATGACCAGTTTTTTCAAATCTTGATCTCGGCTGGCTGAAGAAAAATTCGCGAGCAGTTCCAGAAAACGGCTGTCTTTATATGACGAATTAAAAGTATTATCAATCACTTCTTGAATCAGCAAATCTTTTTCGGTCTGATCAGCCAAAATGCGATAGCACGGGTCCAAGCCGATTGCCGCATAATATCGTTCGATAATTTTTAATGAAAAAGCGTCTAAAGTCCCGATTGCCGCGCTATTTAACGATAGCAGCTGCGCCTGTAAATGTTTTTTATCGGCCTTTGCGCTAGTCTCTCCGATCCCTTGACGAATGCGTTTTTCCAGACGACTTTTCATTTCCGAAGCTGCGGCATCTGTAAAAGTCGAAATCAGAAAACGATCAATATCCTGGCCTGCCAACAGCTGCTGGTAGACATGTTCAATTAAAACAGTTGTCTTGCCAGAACCAGCCGAAGCAGCAACCAGCAGATTTTCATCAGGAGCATGAAAAATAACAGCTTTTTGGTTTTCAGAATAGTTCATTTTTCCTGCTCCTTTTTCAATAAGGCCAAAACGCCTTTTCTGTTATTGGGATAAACATTCAAATCATGATAACGATCGCCAAAAGAACGATCGAAATTCATAACTTCCTTATAATCGGAATAAGTCAGTGCAGATCTCTGGTCGCCCTCCCGCAAAGGATACAAAGGAAAACGCCCTTGACTAATGGCATTGCCGGCTTGGACCAGTTTGTCCTGGTCATGTTTCATCAATAATTGCAGATCTTCTTTAGATAAGACATCATCGCTAGCAGCATGCTGTTCATTTTTTGTTAACGAAAAATGATAAAAATCGGCCTTCTCGCCAGCTTCCAGATGCTGCAAATTATCCAAATAGGCTGAATCGTCCAGTAAAAGACCACGGAATTGGAAATCCGGCCGCTGAAACTGTGCATTTTGGCCAAAGACCTGGTCCAGCGGCACACCCTTGGACAGCATATCTGCGATTGTGGCCGGCTGATTTTTAATCTGGGCGAAAACAGCCCCGCCCAACTGGCGAAATCCCAGCTGCTGTGTATTTTTTAAAAGATCCATCCAATAAGTCAACAACTGCAGCTCACTGCCAACATAAGCATCGCGAAAATTAAATTGTTTGCCATTGGACTTGTAATCAATAATTGTCGCAAAATCATGATTCTGATCCTGGCTATCAATGCGGTCGACTTTCCCGCGAAGATATAAGCGGTTGCCGTTTTCCAAAGTGAAATCCAGACCAATCAAAGGCGCCTGCTTGTTATCCTGATCCAAGCGGCCAAAAGCTGCCTCAGTGCGGATAGGGCGTGATTGGTTAAAGGCATTGGACAGCCGCATCAGACGGAAAGTCAATGCAACATCCTGTGTGAGGCTTTTAGCAACAGCCTGGAAATGGTCATCTGAATCCAGAATCTGAAAATCTTCTTGCTGCAGCAGGCTCTCAGCAGCCTGACGACTGCTTTCATCCAGTTCTTGATTGCTTAAATCGCGAAATGCGACTTTTTTTTCGATCATCCTATCAACGACTTTTTCAAAAATCGCATGATAGTAACTGCCTGAAAGCGCAGGATCCAGGGTAAATTGGCTCCGTTTTTTCAAACGCAGGCCATACTGCAGAAAATATTCATAAGGATTACTGAAATAGCGTTCGATTTGAGAAATTGATAAACGCAAATCTTTGCCAAAAAGCTTATCGACCAGATCTTTTCTCAAAGTCACAACTTGATTTTCATAATGGCTCGCGGCCAAAACTTTCTTAAAGTTGGCGTTTCGCAAGGTAATTAACGAATATAAACCGTCAATAAAAGCAGTCCCATATGCTTTTGCACTGCGGCTGACGGCAGTAACCGAGCTATTGGCATTGCCCAAATAATTAACGAGATCCGCCTTCTTTTCAGGCAGATCCGGCACTTTGACTTCGTACAAGTCCGAGACTTCCGGCAATGACAGGCGGGACAAATAAGGCGAAAGCTCATTTTTTTTGCCATCGCTTCTAAATTTTGGATAACTGAAGACAACTGATTCTGTGGCGGATAAAACGGTCGAATAAAAACGCAGATTCTCGGCAGCCATTTGCTGACGACTTGTGTCCTGCAAAAAATAATCCTTTTTGGCTTCAGCGAAATCACTGATTAATTGCTGACGATCAGAGTCATCCAATAGGCTTTTAGAATCAATCTGCGCCGGCAGGCTATCTGAAGTCGCACCAATAAAGTACAGTAAGCGATAATCCTGCCGCTGAACAATCCCGCTTTCTGAAATTGTAATCTGATCCAGACTGGCCGGAATACCTGAAAAGGTGGCCGCTGCAAAACCATCTTTTAACATCTGCAAAAAATCCTGGCCAACAAATTCCTTATCGGCAATCAAATGATCGATCTGTTCCAGGCTGTTTATCAGCATTTTCCAAGCTTGAACGCCTCGGTCATCGCCGCGATTGGCTTGTGCAATAAAGACCTGATCGACTTTAAAGTCCAGCAGCCAAGCCATCAAAGCTCTGACAGCCTGCCCATAAGTAGCCACTTTGGCAAAACGGTCCTTAAAACTATCCAGCAGCTGCACAATATAGACACGCATCTGATTAACCATTTGGTTGATTCGCTGGTCTTGTGGATCGCTTTTGGCCACATCCTGTTCATCACTGACCGCGACATACTGAAAATCACCATTACGCCAAAGAGCCTCTTTAGGGTTAGCTGCCAGAACAAAGTTTTCCAGATAATCCAAAGACTCTTGAAAATTCGTTTCGGATTCCCATTGGAATAGGCCGCTTTTTAAAATCCGCATAACCCGTTCGTAATCGAATTCTGCACTTGGTGTCAACAAACTTTCTAAAACAGAAGCTAAAGGATGATCAGACATGCGGGTATCACTGTCCAAGAAATAAGGCAGATCATAGCGCTGGAAAAAGTGCGGCAGAATATCTTTGTAATTATCCAAACGCTGAGCAATCACCAAAATGTCACGTGCCCGCAAAGTTGGATCGTCGACCAATTTGCGGCGAATCGAGCGGGCAACAAAAGCCGCTTCGTTTTCCTGGCTGCTGACGGCCCTGATCGACATCTGAGGCAATGGGCGTTTTTCTTGGGCAAAACCCTGTGTTTCTAATTCACGCCAGCTCTTTTCAAAATTCTGCTGCGACATAGATAAATTTCGATCGCGATGAATCCGCTCGATCTGGGCATCAGGAAAATTTTCTCTAATCAGGCGATTCGTCTTAAAAAAGAGATTGCCATCCCCAAAACGATCACTGGCACTATCGCCGATCAAAGCGACCGTCACTTCAGAATCACTGCCTAGTCTGCCTTGTCTATCCAAGGCAATAATTGCTTGTAAAACAGACATCTCAGTATTGGTAAAATTAGAAAAACCTTCAAAATAGAAATTTGCGTGCGATAAGTCTAAATCTGCCAAATCTTCAGCAAAATTTTTCAGCTTATCCTCAGGCAGCTCAAAGTCTGCCAGTAAAGGCAGAACTTGTGCTTCAATAATCGCCAGAAAATGAATTTTGTCAGCTAAACGATCTTGGCCGCTATGTGTTACCCCTAACTCAGCGGCAGTCAATCCGGAATCCCAAATTTCCTGCAGCTGTGCGGCAACATTGGCCACAAACCCTGGCAAACGGGCAGAACGCGCAAAAATTCCCAATTGTGCTAAGGGCAGATCCCGCAAGACTTGTCCAACTAGAATGGCGATTGATAAATCAGTCAGCGCCGTTTTCCCCTCTTCTTGTTTGGTCAAGGCCCAAGCCAGGCGTGAGAAAGAGTAAACCTGCAAGCGTGAAAAGGCCTGGTTATCTTGAGTTTTTGCGCCCAATAAGCCTCCAAAATCCTTTAAAACACCGACCTCTGACGAAAATTTAATATGGTTGGGTACCACATAGAAAAAACGCGCCTGCGGATCCGCCTGATATTTTTTATGTATACGAGCCAATAACTCGGAGCGAAAATCACTATCAGCAAAGGCTCGGATAATCTTTAAGGTCATAAGCCAATTTTAGCATCGTACAGGACAACACTTCATTCATACGAAACGTAATCAAAAACTTTCAGATTTTTGTTTGACCTTTATTGACTTTCTGACCAATACTGACTATTATAATAGGTGTAAGCGATAGATATGATATATCACTTAGCAATAGGAGGTATTGAATATGGCAAATGATTTAATTGATAGGAATGATGGACTGATGGACGTCGGCGATATGATGGGAAATTTGATGAATAATTTCTTTGGCCCGCGTGATGAGTTTTGGAACGGTATGCGTCGGAGTAATCCTTTGATGCGGACCGATGTTTCCGAGGATGACAAAGCTTACGCTTTACAGATTGAACTGCCCGGATTAGACAAAAAGGATATTAAAATAGATTACGCTAACAATAATCTGTCCGTATCGGGCACGCTGAATCGTGATTCGGAGCAAAGAGATAAGAAAAATCATCTCGTTGCCAGTGAGCGCCGCTCTGGCAGTTATTCTCGCAGCTACTATCTCCCTGGTGTTGATGAAAGCAAGATCAGCGCTAAGTATGAAGATGGCATCTTGAAGCTTGTTTTACCAAAGTCTGATGAGAATCAAGCACATCATATTGAAATTCAGTAAATCCAAAAAAGCCACTGTGATGATCAGCGGCTTTTTGTTTGTCCAAATTTATTTTTTAATCAGCTTGCGTGCATCTGATTCTGTAAAACGCAGCTGCTGCCATTTTTTGGATAGGAAACGATTATTAATCCGATAGTGAGGCTGCTTCTGCTTTTTGGTGAGAAAAGGATATACACCCTTATCAAAAGCCAACCAGCCGCGCCAGCCTAGGTGAATCGTATCTTCCATGAAATAAGGCTGGTCACCATCTTTGGACAAATCCAATACCCGGTTGAAAGATTGCTCATGCAGTTGATATTTGATTTTACGCACAGCACGCTGATAACGCGCTTCTTTTAAGCCTGTATAGGCAGCCCATTTATGATTAACAGGTGGTATTACAATCATGACATTGATATTGGACTGAGCAAATTGAGTCAGCAGCAACTGCAAATCGCCATACTCCGGTGAACGCAGGTAACTGGCTCTCCTTTGAACGCCGCGCAAACGCCGCACGCCAATCGGCCGAATTTTGCTGCGATAGAAACGATTAGAAATACCAAATGCGTTGTTGCTGCTCCCCCTAGCTGCCATACGGCCTGCTATGCGGCTTAGGCGACCATAAGAAAATTTCTTTGGCAGGTATTGGCTTTGCTTTAAAATTCGCCGGTCATAATTATCATTGATATGAAAATTACTGAATAGCTCATCTTCATGTTCTAAAACATTTTTTCGAGTTCGGATTTCCCATTTTTGAAAAGGGGTCAAGGCTTTTCCTTGGGCAATCCGCCGATACATAGCGGCTAAATCATCTTTGCGGCCTTTGCCCTGCAACGCAAGAAAGCGACGAGCTGCATATCGATCGACAGCTGTATTCCTTGCACGGCATAGCCAATCAGCACCTTGCAGATTGGAAAAATAAAAGTCAAAAGCTGCAGGTTCAGCTCCAACATGATCAAACCACTGCGGCGAAATAACAAAAACAGCCTGCTTATTTTGTAATTGCGGCAAAATGGTCTGCATGCCAAAATATTGTGTCAGTGACTGTGTTCCCCGCCGGCCTAATAAAAACGGCCGGTAACTGCGTTGATATTTAACCGCTAGCACTGAAGGATGGAAGGCATCCATACGTTCCCATTCAGAAGACCCGAAAAAAGGAATGTAACGCATATGCTGATCCGATAACGCTTGTTTTTTTAACTGCTGATTCTTAAAAACGACAGAATTCAAAGCAACTGCCGCCCGCTGTTCATCTTTGGATGAAAAGTGAGAATAATTAAAAGGCGCAAATAACAAAACAAGCAGAATCGCGACAGCCAGCAGTACGGGTCCAAAAATTCTCCAGAGCTTTTTCCCCATTAGTGATTCATCAGCTCCTTGACCTGCGCAATCACTTTATTGGGCGTATCCCATTGGCTGCGATCGAATTCAGAGACTGGTACATTGATCGAGAACTTTTCCTGCAAAGCTAAAATCAAATCAACAGTCGCCATTGAATCTATGAGACCATTTTCAAAAAAATTCTCATCACGCTGGTCAGACAAATCTTCACCAGCAATATTTTTTAAAATTTCTAGAACTTCTTTTTCCATTTTTACACCTCTATTTTTTGATAAACCATAAAACATTCAAGAATCCCGAGAACAACAAGAAACTGAACATCACCACGTGAAAAGTAAAGATAATCGCAATGCCTTGTGTCAACCAATTAGACTTCAGCCATTTTAGATGGCGGCGCTTATAACGCAGCCAGGCATCGTTAATCATTAGACCCAAGCCATGAAATAGGCCATAGGCAATATAGTACCAAGTGATGCCATGCCAAAAACCCATCAGCAGCATATTCAAGACATAAGCCACACTTGAATAAGTGGTGGATTTTTTGAATAATCGTTTTTTCTTCATGGCGAAGACCATCCGCATGAAAACGTAATCTCGAAACCAAAAACTCAAGCTGATGTGCCAACGATTCCAGAACTCTTTCAGGTTTTTTGACTTAAAAGGAGCCTTAAAGTTCATTGGCGTTTCGACGCCCATTAAATACGAAATGGCGACAGCGAATAAGGAGTAGCCCGCAAAATCAAAGAACAAGTAAAAACCATAAATATACATGACCCACAAAAGTTCAAATGATGGCCCCTTGCCAGCCGCCAAAGCCATATTTTCAGCATTAGGAAGCATTAAGCTGCCGAAGATATAAGACAATACGAATTTATACAAAAAACCGATAAACAGATATTTAACAGCTTTGCCAACCAAATCCACATAATGGTTCCGGTCCGGAATCTGCTGATAATCTTTTTCAAAACGCCGATAACGATCAATCGGGCCCGAAGACAAGGTCGGCATAAAAACCATGAATCTAAAAAAATGCCAAGCTTTGAAATCTTTTTGGACACCGTCCCGCATTTCCATAATCACGCCGACCGCACGAAAGGTCAGATAAGAAATACCAAGAAAACCAATGATCGATTTGGCGCCTTCATCGATGGCTGGCGTCATTTTCACAATGATCAAGGGCAGAATGGAGGCGAACACAGCTAGATAGAAAACCCAGGCCTTATTTTGGCGATTCCGGTAGACATGATACAGCCAGACGGCTAGCAGCTGCCAGATAATATAGCCGATTAGAGCTAATCCCTGACCCAGCTTATCGTCTGTAAACATTAAAACAATGAAAACTAACGAAAAGACGGCTTCATAAATCTTAAAACGCCGGCCGAAATATAAACCGATGGCTAAAGGCAGTATGGCTATCAACAGGTAAATAAAGTAAGTCGGATCCGCATAGGGCTGTAAATTAGGCAGTTGATTTCCGAAAAAATCAAACATTATTGACCTCAGCGATGGCCTTTTTGATGTCAATTTTTCCGTTGGCTGAAATCGGCAAACTGTCTTTGTAAACAAAACGGCTGGGAATCATATAGGACATCATCCGTTCTTTCAAATCTTCTTTAAGCGCTTTTGTTAAATCAGCATCCTTGGCAAACTGATTATCTTTGGGCACGACCCATGCCAGTAATTGGGCAACTTTATGATCCGAATCGTATCGTGGAATAGCCACGGCTTGTTTGACCAAATCACTTTGACTTAAACCATGGTTCACTTCCTCAAGCTCGATCCGGTAGCCGTGCAGTTTGATCTGAAAATCTTTACGGCCCTCATAATGCAGCAGACCGCGTGCATCCAAACTGCCTAAGTCTCCGGTACGATAAGCCCGCTGCCCTTGATAATGGAAAAAGGCTGCTGCAGTCTTTTTTGGATTGTTCAGATAGCCCTTTGAAACACTTGGGCCGTAAATAATGATCTCCCCAGATTGGCCACAAGGTACGGGTTTCCCTTGCTCATCAAAAATCGTGACTTGCGTATCAGATTTGACATAGCCCACAGGCAGACGATCGAATTGATTTACAAGCTGCTGAGTTATTTGAACTCCCGAAACAGCTACAGTAGCCTCAGTCGGCCCGTACGTGTTAAAAATTTTAGCGCCAGGAAAACGTTCTTGCAGCTTGTCGGCAGTCTTTTTAGTCAGCTCCTCACCGCAGAAAAGAAAATGACTCAGTTGAGGTAAATGAACTTGATCGAAATCCGGATTTATCAGACAGACTTCTGCAAAAGAAGGCGTCGAAACAAAAACCTGCAAATCATACTGCGGCAGAATCTCAAAGAGTTTTTTGAAATTATCAGCAACTTCTTTTGGCAAAGCCCGCAGCTGCCCGCCGGCTAACAATGCCGGAATCCAGTCCATGACAGATAAATCAAAAGAGAAAGGTGCTTGGGCTAAAGTGGAGGCATGTTCAGGAAGATTAAAATCAGAACCTAGTTGCCAATTGGCAAAACTTAAAATGTTGCTGCTGCTGATCTGTACGCCCTTGGGTTGACCCGTTGTACCAGATGTAAAAATGATGTAGAAGGTATCATCACCAGTGACGGCATGAGTCATCTTGTAGGCAGTCTGCTGCAAAAAAATATTTGCCAGCTGATCAGCTTGAATCACCGGCCGGTCTGAAATTTTTATCGGCAACGCATCACAGGCAATCACAAGAGCGGGATCAGCAATGGTTAAAATCGCCGTTAGCCGCTCGCTAGGCGAGTTTACATCGACAGGGATATAAGCGTGACCAGATTTAGCAGCAGCCAAAAAACTCGCAATCATCGAAAATTCCTGACCACCAAAAATCATGATCGGTGCATTTGTTTTGATTGGCTGACAATCGATATAAGCAGCCAAGGAATCAGAATATTCTTTGAGGTCGCGATAACTGTTATGTCTGCCCAAATAATCATATGCCGGTGAATCAGGATGGATAGCGGCTTGTGCATTGATTGTTTCTAAAATATTTTTAATCATAATCACCTGTTAAAACTCGTTATAGATAAATCCGCCATCGTTAATACCGGTATATCCATATAAATAAAGCAAAATGACCAGCACGACAAAATAAAATACTGTTTCTAACAAAAATTGAACGGCTGGACGATGGAAAAAATCAAACAAAATCTTCACGCCTTCTCCTTTTCGTAATCTCAAATCATGTTACATTAATTACATCTCTATTGCAAATTTGTAACAAAAAATAAGTTTAGTTGGTCCCACCATTATTCGTATTCGGCAATGGGGAAATTGGAAAATCAAGGATACGTCTTTGAATTAATTCAATGATTTGTGGATTAGTGGGTAGGTCAGAATGTTGAGAATCAGCGCCAGAAACCGTAATTTGCGTATAAGAATGAACAACGTTTTGAAAAATATAGCGGCCGGCAAGGACACTCTCGATCGGCACAATCCCATCATCTTTGTAGGTCTCAGTGCCGGCAATCGAATATACAACAAGAGAAGGCGGTAGATGATGACGCCTTTTTATCAAATCGGTTAGCAACTGTGTCCGATCATTGGGCGAACTTTCAGAAAAATTGTAGGGTGAACCAACAGTCATCAAAGTACCAACCGTATTTTTTTTGCTGTTAAAGTAATTTTCTAAGTAAATTGTCCAATCTAATCCACCATTGGAGTGACCAAAGGCATTGAAATGATTGAAATGATAACGTTTCTGCAAAGCCTGCATGGCTAAATTCAGCCAACGTGCCTGACGCTTAATCGTCTCATAACCATCGCTGTTATTTTGAAAACCAATCACAATATAAGGCTGCTGGTCATTAGCTTTGATACGGCCGGAATAAGTAATTGTGTTATTCGTATTGACTCTGACGCGCAATAAAGAGTGCGGCGTACTTTTGCTGTTCAGAATTAGAATCAAGTTATTAAAACGCGTATTGCTGGCAGCCGAGCCAGGAATCATAATCGTAGGATTCAATCTAGAATTATAGACAACTGCCTGGTTTTGAATACTCTGCCGCACCCAATTGCGGCCGACGAACAACGATGCCAGTGAGAAAAGCAGCAGAAATAATCCAGCAGACACATTTTTAATCTTTTTCATCGCGATCCCTTTCTAACCAGCGATTCACAAAAGGAAAATAGATCAGCATCCCCACTGCTAAATTGATAACAACCAGCAGCAGATTTCGCCAATCAGCACCTGATGATAAAAAAGCCACGAACAGACTCGGTGTTCGCTGAGGAAGCTGATAAACAGCAGGATTAACCAAATTCATTTTTAAGGCAATTGCTGAGATCGATACAGCTGCTAAAGGTGCCAATACAGCAGGCAGCAGCAGCAAAGGATTGAAAAAAATCGGCAGTGCGAAGGCCAGAATCTGATTGCTATTAAAAAGGCTGGGCAACAGAGCAATCTTAGCCATTTTTTTGGATTGCGCGCGCCCCTTCAACAATAAAAGCAGAATTAAGGCGAAACTCATCGAAACGCCGCCAAAAACTGCAAAAGCATCATAAAGCGTGTGCAGGCTTAAGACGTTTGGCACGGTTGAAACTTTATTGTCCAAAGAAGCGTTCAAATTACCAATCGCTGCCGGAAGAGAAAAAGTGTTACGTGTTAAAGCCAGTGGTACCGGTAATCCCAGCCACAAGAAAAGACTCGCCGTGATGGCCAGCAGGAGAACACCAGCAAAATTTGTTGACAGCAAGTAGACAAAACGG
Organism: Oenococcus sp.; assembly: GCF_047725585.1. Taxonomy (NCBI): domain Bacteria; kingdom Bacillati; phylum Bacillota; class Bacilli; order Lactobacillales; family Lactobacillaceae; genus Oenococcus; species Oenococcus sp. The sequence continues at coordinate 137,381 of NZ_JBDNNF010000003.1, forward strand.
TCATTAAACCACTGTCCCAGATTAACCATCTGGGCAAATTGGTGATTTTTTAAAAGATATGCCGCCGCTAAGGCTGCCGAAACCAGGCATAAGAGACAAAACATGATCAATAATTGCCGATTAAACGTATTCGGATGCCGAATCAATAGCTGCATACAGCGCGTGAGCACAAAAGTGACTGCTGCCACAACAAGCAGGTTTTGGCCGGAAGCTTGAAAAAGAAAATCGTTGCTGAACAACAAAAAAGTCACAATAAAATTAACCAGAGGAATTAAATCATGGCGGTTGTCATGGTCAAGGGGCTCCATTAAATGCTTAGCATAGAAAAAAGCAAACAAAGGCAGCAGCAGACGCGTCAAGTAAAAGTCCAATTGAGATAATTCGATTGCCGGAGCTTGTAAAAAAGCCGGTAGTTTGATATTAAATACGGTCAGAAAAAAGCCCGGTTGCGTCAAGAAAATAGACACAAACAGGTGGAAAAAAACCGTCACAACGACAAAAGGCAGCATTTTTTTCAAAGCTGCATAAAAAGCTGCAAAGAAAGAAACTTTGTTCATCGCGTTCTGCCAGTGTTCCAATTGTGTCAACAAGGCTGCCAAGGTTTCCTTCATCTTACAACAGCCGCTGCTATGATCAAAACGAAAAGCAGCCAAAAAAAATCTGCTCCTTTCAGAGCAGATTTGTACAAACAACGATTTAACCAAGAAATCCTAACCACTTGCCGATAATACCTAAAGCGAAAATACCAAAGATAATTGTCAAAGGACTGACGCCTTTTTTCAGCAGCCAAGAAACAAACAGTGTTAATACCAGCGCCAACGCGCCCGGCAGAACCGTATCCAATATATTTTGTATCGTTTGCGTTTTGCCGCTAATCCTTGTTGCAACAATAGGAATATTAATCGTCGTCCACTTGGAGACCAAAGCACCCATGACGAATAATCCCATGATAGAGGCGCCTTCAGTCAGCTTCTTGATGCGATCGCCAGCCATATCGCTGATAATCTCACTGCCTTTTTGATATCCGTACTTGAGCAGATACCACTTGATAGAAAGACGAATGGCGTTGATTAAAACAAAGAACAAAAGCGGCCCTAAGATACTGCCTGTTTTAGCAATACCAGCACCTAAAGCTGCCAGCACTGGCCTTGCCGTTCCCCAAAGCAGTGGATCACCGACACCAGCCAGCGGGCCCATGAGCCCGATTTTCATGGCGGCAATCGCAGTGCCGTCAACCTTGCCGCCATTAGCTTTTTCCTCTTCCATGGCTGATGTAACACCAAAGATAGGTGCTGTCAGCCAAGGATGTGTGTTAAACCACTCCATGTGCCGTTCCAAAGCCTCATTACGCTCTTTGCCCGGTGCATAAAAGCGCTTGATAGCCGGAATCATAACAAAGCAGTAGCCCATGTTCTGCGCACGCTCAAAGTTAAATGAACCAAGCAGAAACCAGGAACGTACGTACATGTGGCGCAGATCGCTTTTGGTTAAAGTCTTTTTTGTGTCTGTATTTGCTATTGCATTATCCATTATGTCTCCTCTCAATCATCCAAATCGTCATCTAAATCGTCATCGCCGTTTGAAGCAGAAGCCGTTGCCAGTTTCTCACTAGTACCGCTGCTATGATGATTGTTTCCATTATTGTTGTTGTACTTCAGCTGGATGTAAAGCAGAGCAAAGATCAAACCCAAGCCGCCAAAACCAACTAGGTTGAAGTTCGTAAATGCAGCAAACAAGAATCCTAAATAGAAGAAAGGCTTCAAATGCGGCACATCCATCATGTTGATCACCATCGCATATCCGACAACCACGATGATACCGCCGGCAATCTGCAAACCACCTGTGATAACAGTTGGAATTGCTTTTAATCCCGCCTCAACAGCACTCGTACTAATCATCATGACAATAGCTGTCGGCACCATCACGCGCAATGCCTGCAGACCCATGGAAATTACATGCATCCATTCAATTGCGCGGTAATTGCCCTTCTTGGCAAAATCATCACCTTTATGAACAAAGAAAACCACAATCGTCCGAACAAAGATCGTTAATGCCTGACCGGCTGCAGCCAGCGGCACAGCAATCGCAATACCCTCACCAATGTTGGCGTGTGTGTTGATAACCAGCAGCGTTGACACAATTGAGGCCAAGGCGGTATCCGGTGCCATAGCCAGGCCGACATTCATCCAGCCTAGGGCCATCATTTCCAAAGTACCGCCCAAAATGATGCCCATGTTCAAGTTGCCCAAAATCAAACCCACCAGCGTGCAGGCAACAAGCGGCCGATGCGTCTGTCCTTCATCCAAAACGGAACCGACGCCAGCAATGCCGGCCACTAACAAAACTAAAATACCCTGTATAATATTCACTTTCCGTTATCTCCTTTATGATTTATCGTCGAGGATTTTCATGAAGTCTTTGCTGGCATCCCCCGGCAGCTGCTGCAGATCCAGACTGATCCCTTTATCGGCCAGTGCACGAAAGGCCTTAACATCCTCTGGTGTCACACTGACTGACTCTGTCACGTGGATTTTGTCCGGCGCAAAACGCATACCGCCAACATTCACTTTTTTAACTTCAACGCCAGCGTTAACTGCCTCCAGCAATTCTGTCGGATTACCAAAAATCAGCATGGCTGTTGTATCTTCATATTTAGGGTTTTGAAACACCCGCCCCATTTTTTCCGGGCTGACTGCACTGGCTTTCACATTAGACGGCGCCACAGACAAAACCAGTGTTTTACGCATCGGATCATCAGCAACTTCTTTACTAACGACGATAATACGGTCTGCCGGCAGCAACTTGATCCACTTGGTCAAAACCTGGCCGTGGATATAACGGTCGTCAATTCTTGTCACTGTTACTTTCATAATGTATCCCCTCCTTCGTCGCTAGCTGTCGTGTTCACACTTTTAATCTCGTCACTAAAGACGCGTACAGTTCCAGGTGCAATTTCCTTCAGATGCGATACGATAGCTGACAGTGATCCAGCCAGCATTGAACCTGCCTCCAGCAGCATTGGCAGATTAACTCCAGCTACAATATCGCGCTCCGTATGACCATAGACCAGTTGCGTCGCTGCGTTGTAGGGGCTGCCGCCAAAAAGATCGACAAGAAACAAAACCTCGCTGCCTGGCGCTAATGTGCCTAAGACCGTTTGATAATGTGCTTTTAAATCATCAACACCCTCACCCTTTGAAAATGTCACAACATGAATCTGGTCACTGTGACCGAAAATCATCTCAAAAGCACTTAGCAGACCAGGTGCTGCTTGTCCGTGACCACTCAGAATTATTGTTACCATTCTTATTCCTCCTCACTTATCTACATGCAAACAGCGTGCCAGACTTGTTTTAAACAAAAAAAGACGAAAAAAATACCTCTGTCATCCGTAAAAAAAGAAGAACAGAGGTGTTTTAAAACAACTGATGATTATTTGGAACGATTTACGATTTTTTTGAAACAAGTTGGCCGGAATTTAAAACAACTTTGAAACACTTTCCCCTTCATCAAGAAATATCGAAGCAATATATTTCTTTTCGTCCAAGGGCAGCGTGACAGCTAATTCTTTCTCATAATAAGTCAGCGACTGGCTAATAAATTTTTCCGCACGCGCCAAGGCAGGGGTGGTCGGTTCCGTGAAAGTCAAATTGTCTTGACGCAATGAACGCTCAAAAGCAAAAGCCGTATGAACAATACTTTTGATAATCAGGCTATTGGAAAAACGGTGATTCAAACGCTGCTGGACCTGATCAATCCAATTATTCAGCAATTGATTAATTAAATAAGGATTCAAGTAGACCAAATGTGCTTTTAAAATATCTTCGCATAAGTCATAAGCCACAATCGTCTTGTCAGACAAAGGCTGCTGCTGAGGCAAAGTTGGTTCATGGCGCAAGACAGCCTTCAACACGTCCTCACCATTTCCACCAATGAGTTCCTCTAGCGACACATAAGGTACCGGCAGACTTGGCCGTTTTGTCCCAACAGCTGCAATCACCTCGTAATCAAGTACGATTTTAGCAATCTGTTCCGTCATTTTTAAAGCCGAAACCGTCTTAACGCTGATTGCTTCCTTTGTATTGCTGTGAATAATTTGTTCCAATATGTCCTGGATTTTTTTGGCAGTCCCACTGCCCGTTGTGCAAATAGCCAGAATCACTTTTTGTGCGGCAGTTTCATTGGGCAGATCGCCCTGCATCACCAATTCGCGAAAATCTTCGCGGACAGAATTATAAATCGAGCCAAGATCCATATTCAAATAATTCACCTTGCGAATCACATCCAGCACAATCGAAGTTGTGACATTTGCGATCGTTTTAATTGCGACGCCTGTTTCGGCTGTTAAACGCTGTTCTAACATCGCTAAAGAACCCATATCAACGAGCAGCAGCACGCCTTTGCCTTGATCCAAACGAGGTACGATCGCAGTCATCTTGCGAAAAATATCTTCCGGCGACAAATTAAGCGGCATGTCCAGCGCTTGTGCATAATGGCCGCCGAACAATTCATTGGCTACCTGCACCATCGAAGAAGCCGTACTATTACCGTGAGAAACTACTAGTACACCGACCTTGTGGTCAACAGACAGTGTCTCAATTGATGCCAGCAGCATGGTGAGGTAAATAACTTCAATATCCGGTAGGTAAACGTCAAAACTACTTTTAATTCTCATAGCAAACAGCTTGGCCACTTGATACTCTTTGGCATGGCTCTTTTTAATCTCTTGGATTTCTGGTTCCAGCAGCAAGTCTGTTTTAAGGCCGCGTTTGAAAAAAGCGTCAATATGCATGCCCATATAATAGATAAAACGCTGATCCAGCTGCGTGTGCAGTTTTTCTTCGGCCAATTTTTTCAGCTCATGAGTGAAATCCAGTAATTCCGGCGAGACAAATTTTGCTAAATTCTGTTCGACACGTCCTTGATCAAAGAAATTTTTGATGTGCAAATGCAGATCAGTCATGATATATTGGTGAATTTCGTCGTCTGAAACGCCGTGTGACTTTAACAAACCGACTTTGTTTTCAATTTCGCTATAGATATTGCCTTCGCTATTCTCAGGCTGATCAGCCGAACCGTCGACATTAAAAACCGTATTTGTATCAACGAGCGACAGCAATTCCTTGGATTTTTTCAGATTAGAACTGCTTGATAGCCATTCTTGGCGAATTTCTTCAGACAGATCATTAACTTTAACTAAGACCCTATCCGTTGTATTCAAACTGTTTAAAAAAGCTTGCGCACAAACCAGCTGAATCTGAGATTTTAGTTGGCCAACATTACCGTAATTGTTGGCCGTAATCAAAGCCGTCAAGACATCAATGGCTACTACCAGCTGTTTTTTGATTCTTTGCGCTTCTTGTTGAAACAAATACTTGGCTAAAGAAACCTTTTCGGATAAAGTCCGTTCGGCCAAAGAAGGAATACGAATCGTCATGGGAATCCGACGCAGAAAAGTACTTAAGAGTGCGGAAGCCGGATCCTCGGTTGTGGCACCAATAATTAAGACATTGGCCGTACGATCCTTGCTGCTTTCGCCCAAGCGGCTGAAGTGGCCGTTATCAATGAAATAAAACAGCATTTCCTGTCCTTCAGGAGGCAGGCGATGAATTTCATCCAACAGCAAGATGCCGTGATCGGCTTGTTCAACTAGGCCAGGCGTATCTTTGTCAGCACCTGTATAAGCACCTTTCACGTAACCGAAAAGCTGAGACATCAGCAACTGAGGGTTGTTATAATAATCAGCACAGTTAAAAGCCATCATTGGCGCGTCTGCGCTTAATAAGCCGCGGGCTTTGGCAAAATCGTAAATTTTCCTCGCAAAGAAGGTTTTCCCGGAACCTGTCTGTCCGACCAGCAGCATATGCAGGCCGTGCGGCGGATAGGAAGCGGCGGCTTTAGCTTGAGAAATGGCGTTTTTCAAACTCCCTTGGGCACCGATGACCTGTGCAAATGGGTCGCCATGGAGGTCAATAGCGATTTTTTGTGCAGATACATTAGCTGGTACGCCAGCTGCTGCTTTAGCAGTTAAGCTCGATTCCAGCTGCTGTAAATCTGTAAATTCATAATAAGTCAAATCTGAGATACCGAATTTTTCCCGCACCCAGGATATAGGCAGAAAACGTACTGGAAAACTCTTGATTTTAACTGCTTTTTTGAGCCTCACGAGTTTATTTAATTCTAAAGAACAATTCGCACGGCTCACTTGTGTCTGAGCAGCTAATTCTTCAGCTGTACTGCCGGGTCGTTTTTTTGCTTGATCAATCGTCTGCTGGACCCAGCTGTCATTCAGGCTTCTCTCGATCTTATCGATTCGTTTCATAGACCCTCCAAAGAATTAGGCTTTGGCCAAACGCTGCCTCAGCAGTTTTAAATTCTTTACGTGCCAAGATGTTTGATTGATTTTCGGCAGGCTCATTTTTAAGGTTAACGGCTGATGACTATGCGGGTCCTCTTCGGTTGTTTCGATGATTAATTGATCCGCCAGTGCTTTGCTTTTGAGAGTGATACTGGCAATCTGATTTTTTGTGAGCACAAAACCGTTTGAAAATGCATCGAAAGCGTCATTGTAGCGAGCTGCAAAGAAAAAATCATCACCGATATAGACGCAATTTGTGACTGGATTTAAATTCACAATATTCACAGAAATCACGGCATGACCTGGTTCATACACCAATTTAGGATCTACTTGCTGCATATATGTTTTGAATAATGCTTCTTTAATAAATAAGCCCATCGGCTGTCTCCTTAACTTAAAACAAATTCCCTCACATATCCATTTTCCTCTAAATTGTGTGTGAAAACAAAATTGTCGTAAACCTGTTTTAAAACACGTATGTATAATTGAATGAAACAGCCGTTTTGAGCTGGGAGCAAAATATTATCATAGATGGAGGCAGCATGAAAGTTTGGAAAATCAGTTCCTGGATCTGGTCAATTATTTTCGTGATTGGTGCCTTATTTTTATGGTTTCGCAAAACTGATGGTGCAGGTGCGGCTAATAACGCGGCTAATCAAGCTGCGTCTTTAAGCATCTGGTTCATTTTGTTTGTCGTCATCCTGCTGGCCCATATGATCTGGCACCATTCTTTAAGAGCACACAAGCCAAGGAACCATTGAAATGATCAAAAGATCCATACGGATCATCTAAATAAAAGGCCATCATTTTTTGCTTCTTGGAGCCAGTGCCAGAACCATATAGGAGCAAATTGTGTTATATAGTTTATATGCGTAGTTCTATCATTGAGTGATAGAGAAGAGAGTTTTCAGTGAGACAGCAGAATTTATCCCAGCGGCCGCAGCAGCGCCAAGGATTCACAATGACGCAGCAGCTGCAGCAATCCATTCAAATGCTTCAGCTGACCAATCAAGAACTAACCAGCTTTCTTAATGATGCCAGCAATAATAATCCCTTTTTAGATGTCAAACTACCCGCTTGGTATCAAAATTCTCTGGATGGGCTTGTTTCCGCTGACAACAATAGCTGGATCGAAGCACAAGCAGATCGAGATCAATCTTTAGATAACTACCTGCTTGATCAAATTAATTTAACTATGCGCGATGCACCTTTGAGAGATTGGGTGATTGCGCTTGTTTTTCAGCTTGATGAGAATGGTATATTGCCACTTTCACTATCTGATATCCAACGAGAACTGGCCATTTCCAAAGTCCAAGCCATGGATGCCTTAACACTGCTTCAGCAGTTAGACCCGCCTGGTATCGGTGCACAATCACTCAGCCAAGCAATGGATCTGCAAATTCAACGCGATCCCCAAGCACCGAAACTAGCCGCTGTACTCATGCAGGATGAGCCTGATTTATTAAAAAATCAGGATTTGCAGTTATTAGCCGACAGGCATCATAGCAGCGCCGCTCAGATATCTGAGGCATTACATTACCTGCAGCGTTTATCACCCGCACCGGGCGCTTTTTTCAATCAGCCGCGAACCGAAGTACTGCTGATTCCGGATATTGCTATCCATCTGGTAGCTGACCATCCAGTCGTCGAAATTCTCAAAGTTAATCAACCAGAATTAAAGTTCAACGAAAGCTACTTCAATCGTTTGCAAACTTCACCAAATAAAGACACTGATTTAGACAGTTATCTCAAAACTCAGCGCCAGCAATATGACTGGCTGACAGCTAGCCTCGGTCAAAGACAGCAGACGCTTTTAGCTGTTGGGCAGGTACTAGCTGATAAACAGCTGGCCTTTTTCACGCAAGATGATCATCCGATTGCACCCTTATTGATGCGGGAAGTCGCTTGGCAGCTACATAAAAGCGAATCCACAATCAGCCGCACGATTCGTTTAAAAGCCCTCCAAACCGATTTCGGGATTTTTCCATTAAGAGATTTCTTTACACGCCGGTCATTTTTTGAAACACACTCCGATCAAGAAATTCAAACCCGGCTGCTGAAACTAATCGCACAAGAGGATCCTAAATCACCCTATTCGGACAGCGAACTGACTGCCATATTAGTCAAAGAAAATATGCCGATTTCTCGTCGAACTGTGGCTAAATACCGGCTGCAGCTTAAAATTCCGGCTGCGCGCCATCGAACATTAAAATAAATTGTCATCAGGCCAAGGAAAGCTATAATAGTTTCATATTATAAGGAGAAAAAATGACGTACTCACAAAATTGGAACATTGATCGCGTGTTCCCAGGGCTGGATTCTAAGGAACTCGAATCAGCCTTTCAAGCTGCTGAAGGCGAAAATCCGTCCCTAGCAGCAGAATTAGCTGCTTTGTCCGAAACATCCAGCAATCAGGCCATTTTGGCTGCTGCTGATTCCCTGCAGACAGCTGAAGGTAAACTGCATACAATTGGTTTTTACTTGAATGCTTGGAGTTCAGTCAATTACGGTAAAAGTGAAATCGGCCCTAAGTTCGACCGTTTATCAAAAATTGAGATTGACTACACAGTACAAGAACAAAAGTGGGGCAAATTTTTAGCTGCCTTGTCTGATGCGCGTTTTAAAGAACTTTTAGCCGATGACAAAGCCAAGCCGATTGTCTTTATTTTAAATGAGAGCAGAGAAAAAGCTGCCAAACTGCTTGACGATCAGACGGAAAAACTGATCAACGAATTTCAGGTCGACGCACTGCACGCCTGGTCAGCACATTATGACACGATCTCTGCAGGGTTAAAGACAAGCTATACAGACGCTGATGGCAAGATTCAGGAAGTCTCTGCCGGCCAAGCCTTAAATCTGTTAGATGGCATCAAAGACAAAGATGCACGTGCCGACTTGATGAAAAACTATGAAAAAATGTGGGGAAAAGCTGAAAACCTGTCCGCTGACACACTGAATCATTTAGCTGGTGCCCGTCTGACTGACTACAAAGCCCACGGTATTTCTGATTTTCTGGAAAAACCTTTGGAATTAAACCGCCTTTCCAAAGCCTCTTTGACAGCTATGTGGGATACAGTCGCTAAAAACGAAGGTATGCTGGTCAAATTCTTTGCCCGCAAAGCCAAACTGTTGGGGCTGGATTCTGATCAGATTTCTTGGCAGGATCAGACAGCTCCCGTGCAGGTTCCTGGTTATCAGCCGCGGACCTTGACTTACGATCAAGCGGCCAATTTTATTATCGATAATTTCTCCAAATACTCGCCAAAAATGGGCGCTTTTGCCAAACATGCCTTTGAAAATCAATGGATTGAGTCCGAAGACCGTCCTGGCAAGCAGCCTGGCGGCTGGGACGAATCGATTCCCGCTTTAAAAGAAGACCGTATTTTCCTGACCTTCACTGGGTCAGTCAACGATGCCGCAACCATTGCTCATGAATTGGGCCATGCCTTTCACTCACATAATCTGTATGATCTGCCGCAGTGGCGTCAAAATTATGCCATGAACGTAGCTGAGACGGCTTCGACTTTTGCTGAAACGATTATCAATACGGCTAATGTTGAAGCAGCACAATCAGACGCTGAAAAAATTACTCTGTTGGATGCCAAAATGTCCAATGCAACAGCTATGTTTATGAACATTCGCGCCCGTTTCATCTTTGAAAGCAATTTTTATAAAGAACGCCAAAAAGGTGTCTTGACGCCTGCACAGCTGAATCAGCTGATGGTCGCAGCACAAAAAGAGGCCTTTGCCGGTGCCTTATCTGATCAAGGTGTTCATCCCCATTTTTGGACCTCCAAGCTGCATTTTTACATTGACGATGTGCCCTTCTACAACTTCCCATATACCTTCGGCTATTTGTTCAGCTTAGGTATCTTCGCTTGGGCACAAAAACAGCAGGATTTCGAGACTGCTTATATCGCCTTGCTGCGCGACACGGCCAACATGAGTTCTGAAGAATTAGCGAAAAAACATCTCGGTGTTGATCTGACTCAACCTGATTTCTGGCAGGCTGGCGCTGATCTGATTAAAAAAGATGTCGATGAGTTCTTGGATTTGACTGAAAATCTTTAATATTTAGAAATTAAAAGACGACTATGTGCCGTCTTTTTTTGATTGCCAAACTTTTACCTTCTTTTAAAGTTGCCTTGCTATCATTATCTATAGGTTGAACTTTAAATAATCGGAGGAAATCTAATGCCTTGGAGTGAGAAAGAGTATCCAACCTCAATGAAGAATTTGAAAAAAGTCGCTCGTGATAAAGCTGTCGACATTGCTAACGCTTTAAAAGAGAAAGGCTATAGCGATCAAAGGGCTATTGCAATCGCGACTGAACAAGCTGAGAAATGGTATCAGGATCATCACGATCAAAGAGACCCTTTCAAAAAAAATAAATCATAAAAAAGCGAACCTCTCTGGGTTCGTTTTTTAATCTTCGCTTTGAAGCAAAAACTTTGACACGTATGCTGCGATGATCGCACCAACTTCTGGTGCGACAACGTAAAGCCACAAGTGCGATAAGGCCGAACCACCAGCGAAAAGTGCCGGTCCAATCGAACGTGCCGGGTTCAATGACCCGCCAGTCAGATTTAAGGAAAACACAATCATTAAAGCCAAAGTAAGGCCAATAATTAAGCCGGCAAAATCGCTATTGCCGTGTTCTTTGCTAGTGACGTTAAGAATAATTGTCAAGAACAGGAAAGTGGCTAACGTTTCAACTGTGAATGCCAGCCCGACAGAAATTTTCGGAAAATCTGTCTGACCCAATTGATTGGCAGCTTGGCCTAGTCCTTTGGCAAACAGTTGGACAAGCCAAGAAGCTAAGCAGGCCGCGATAATCTGAGACACAATGTAGCCAATTGCATCAGCCAAACCAATGCGCTTATTCAACCACATCGCAGTCGTCACGGCTGGATTGAAGTGGCCGCCGGAAATACCGCCAAAAGCATAGGCAGAAATTGTGACCGCCAATCCAAAAGCCAGTGCGATCGTCAAAACACTGCCGCGAGCAATCACAACTGAGCTCGTGCCAATGAAAACCAATAAAAAGGTGCCTAGAAACTCGCTCACATATTTTCTCATGCGATATCCTTCCAAGAAAAGAGAATAACTTTATTTTAAGTTTTTTCATTGATAAAAGAAAGTTATTGCTGTAATTTACGTGAATGTGGTCAAATATACGTACAAAATTATACTTTTTTAGAAAAAAGTTCGGGCATTGGATTCGCAATCATCTCGCTAGCGGCATTAAAATCCGAGAGCCAGGCGGCAATTTGTGTTTTCTTTAAAATCAAGGGCATGCGATTATGGACTGGTGCAACCGACTGATTGGGCTCAGTTGTAAACAAAACACTTCGTGCTTGACCATCAAAAAAGTTGTAACATCCGGCAATATAAAGTGCCTCATGATGGTTCGCATAATTGAACCAGACCTTTTCCTTGTCTAAGTTCCATTCAAAGAATCCTGTCGTTGGATAAACACAGCGCCGTTTTTTAAAGCTTTCAGCAAAAGTCCGTTTCTCTAGCAAAGTCTCTGAACGCGCATTAATCAAAAGTCGTTTGTTGTCGAAAATTGGAAAACCCCAGGCCATCCCCACAACTTTAATTTTCCCTTGATCGGCAATGACTACAGCCATTGTATCTCCTGGGAAAACTTCGCCGGTCTTGATTTCATAGCCGTTAGCCTGAGCCAACCGTGTGATTTGGCTGATTTCTGGCGAAAAATCAGATTGAAAAGTATACCGACCGCACATTTTCGGACTCCTCCTCACATTGCTTCTATCTTTATTTTATCTTAATCGCGTCATAAATCGGTCGGTCAGCCGCTTTAGGCCTCTGCATCGAAAAATGAGAAGAGTTTATCTTTTGTCAAAGCAGCCTTTTCATCACGATTAAAATCATGTGAAACGGCACCATTATCAATCACAATCAGACGGTTGCCGTATTTTAAAGCATCGTCCATGCGGTGCGTAATCATGAGGCAGGTCAGATGATCCTCGTTGACCCGCTGGGCCGTTTTCTGCATTAGTTCGGCACTGGTCTTTGGATCCAAGGCAGCCGTGTGCTCATCTAATAGTAAAATATCCGGCTTTTTGTAGGTCGCCATGAGAAAACTCAAGGCTTGACGCTGACCACCAGATAAATTTTCAGTCGCTGTATTTAAACGCTGATCTAGTTTATTGCCCATCGCAGCCGTAATACGCTTGAAATCCGCCATTTTTGAACTCAAATGACGCGGCAGTAAACGGCGTTTTTCACCTCGCTTAGCAGCCAGCAGTAAATTTTCAGCGACGGTCATACGTGGACTGGTTCCCATCTTCGGATCTTGAAAGACGCGGCTGAGAAAAGCTGTCCGTTTCTCAGCCGACACAGACGTAATATCCTGGCCGGCATGAAAAATCTGGCCGCTATCAGCCGGTAAAGTACCAGCGATCACATTGAAGAAAGTTGATTTCCCGGCACCATTGGCACCAAGAACCGTAATAAAGTCACCATCAGCCACATCCAAATTGAAGTTTTTCAAAATTTCTGTCTCGCTGCCGTTATCAGAATGAACCTTGACTGTGACATCTTTTAAAGACAAAATTGCATTCGTATTAGTCATGGCTGTTTGAAACTCCTCGCTTAATTAAATTGTCAAAATGAAGCAAATGGCTCAGACGCGGCAGCATCAGGCAGATAGCTAACAGAATCGACGACAGTAAATTCAGATCGTTGGTCGAAAAACCTAGCTGCAGGACGATCAGCAGGACAAAACGATAAATAATTGAACCTAAAGTAATCGCAACCAGACGCTGATTCATTGTCAAATTGCCAAAGACTACTTCACCGATAATGATGGAAGCCAAAGCCACGACGATAATGCCAATGCCCATATTGATGTCGGCATAGCCATTGTTTTGCGCAATAATCGCCCCGCCTAAAGCGACTAAACCGTTTGAAACCATCAAGCCTAAAATCGTCATCCGATCAGTATTAATCCCGATCGAACGCGCCATCGTCGGATTATCGCCTGTAACAATGAAGGCTTGTCCCAGATCACTTTGCAAAAAATAGATTAACAACAATGTCACAATGGTAACCGAGACAAGGCCGACGATAATCGCATCAAAATAGCGCGGCATCTGCGAAAGGGATGAGAAAATCGTTTGCCGGCCGATCAAAGAAATATTAGCTGAGCCCATGATACGCAGATTCACAGATAAGCAGGCCGTCATGACCAGAATACCGGCTAGTAAAATCGGAATTCTGCCTTTTGTATATAAGAAGGCAGTAATTGCGCCGGCTAGCATACCGGTCACAAAAGCCGCAAGGCTGGCAATAAATGGATCAACACCATGTGTGATCAGACTAACAGCTGTTGCGGCTCCCAGAGGAAAAGTACCCTCGACAGTCATGTCGGGGAAATTGAGAATTCTAAAAGTTAAAAACAAAGCGATACCTAGAATCGACCAGAGCAGGCCTTGCCCGATCGTAGAAACAATCAAATTCATTTAAAAATTTCTCCTTTGTCCTTGGCCTGTTTTAAGACTGATGCCGGCAATGTGATACCGAGCAGTTTTGCTTCAGTCGTGTTCACAGACATGATGCCTTTGCGAATAAATTCAATCGGATAATTAGCTGGCTTTCTGCCCTTTAAAACATTAGCAGCCATGATTCCGGAAACTTTGCCTAACTGGAATTGGCTGACAGCTAATGTTGCTAGCCCACCGTCATGAACCATCGTATCAGCGGCTGGAAAGACTGGGACTTTAGCGGCATTAGCCACATTAACAAGTGTCTTCATAGCACTGGCGACGCCGTTATCCTGTGGTGCGTAAACAGCATCAACTTGCGATACCATTTGGCCGGCAATCGTCTGCATGTCATTAGTTGTTGAAATCGTGTACATCTTAACTGTATAACCAGCTTGCTGAGCAAACTTTTGCATCTTCAAAGCATTATAAGTGCCGCCGTGATCAGAAGTTGTGTAGATAATCCCTAAAGTCTTGGCTTTGGGTACAATCTGTTTAATCAGATTCAAATGCGATTTTAACGGTGATTCGCCAGAAGTACCTGTGATGTTGGCACCTGGACGCTGATTAGATTTAATCAAACCGCCGCCGACCGGGTCTGTAATGCCGGCTAAGATAACCGGTGTTTTGCCTGCAGCTGCTTTAGCCAATGACTGAGCCGCTGGTGTCGCAATACCAACCATCAAATCTTCATTCTCATTGGCAAATTTTGAAGCCATCGTCTGCAGATTTGCTTGATCAGCCTGCGCGTTTTGGTAATCAATCTTCAAATTCTTGCCGACGTGGTATCCTTGTGAACGCAGGCCGGCCACAACACCACGGTGGATCTGATCCAAAGCCGGGTGTGTCACTAACTGCAGAATGCCTACCTTAACCGTTTTGGGCCCTGCTACTTTCTTGACATTGTTGTTGGCGCTTGGTTTTGGCATAGATGCCCGGTAAAAGGCAAAGGCCAAAATAGCCACAACAACTGCTATTAATCCATAAATTTTCTTCATCTTCATTCTCCCTTATCATTCAATCAGCAAAAGAAAAACCCGCAAGTGAGCGGGTCCGGCCAATTGTTCATCTAAAGATACGAGAACAAAAGAAAAAGCCCGCTATTGGCGGGCCTCAGTGAACAAATCACACAAAAGCAGCCCGCTTAACCGAGCCACCACCATGCTGAATTGTTCTTAAAGACTATTTTCATAACTGATGTTATTTATCATACACTGTTTGGCCGAAAAAACAACGTTGTCACAAAACTGTTTTAAACTTATTTTGTGAACAGGAGGCAAACATGAAAATTGCTTTTATCGGAACCGGTGTCATGGGCACCGGCATTATCAATAATTTTTTAAAGGCTGGTCAGACTGTGACTGTCTTTAATCGCACAAAGGCACATGCGCAAAAAGTCTTAGATCAAAGCGCAGTCTGGGCAGATTCAGCCGCGGAAGCAACTATCGGACAAGATGTCGTCTTTACGATGGTTGGCTACCCGAAAGATGTCGAGGAGACCTATTTTGGGGATCAGGGTATTTTTAAGCAAGCCAAGGCCGGACAGATTCTCATTGATATGACTACTTCAACACCAACGCTAGCTGCAAAAATTGCGGCGACCGGTAAAGAAAAAAAGATCGGCGTCTTAGATGCGCCCGTTTCCGGCGGTGATATCGGCGCGCGGGACGGCAAGCTAACAACGATGGTTGGTGGCGATCGAGCAGCTTATGACAAAGCACTACCTTTATTACAAATCGTTTCCAAAAAAGTGAACTACTTTGGTGAAGCCGGCAAAGGCCAGCACGCTAAAATGGCCAATCAGATCATGATTGCTTCGACCATGCTGGGCCTGGCCGAGTGGCTGACTTATGCCAAAGCGGCCGGGCTGGATTTGCAAGAGACATTAGACACATTGTCAGCCGGAGGCGCAGATAATTGGTCCATGGAAGCTTACGCGCCGAGAATTTTGGCTGGTGATTTCAAGCCTGGTTTTTATGCCAAACACATTTTAAAAGACCTGCGGATTGCCTTGGACGAAGCTAAAAAAATGAACTTGGACTTGCCCGCAACAGCTCTGGCCGAGCGTAGTTACGCTAAATTGGCCGAAGAAAAAGGTTTGGGCGATTTAGGCACACAAGCCATCGTCAAATTATGGTCGCAGTGGGCTTGAGCCTAAATAAAAAACGGTTTTTAATCAAGAGCCGTTTTTTTATTATCTGTTTTTTCATCAATCTTGCGAACTGCCGGCAGAATCACGGCGGCCAGTGTCACAAGCAATGTACCGACGCCAGCCAGTAGGAATAAACGTGTGATACCAAAATTATCGGCTAATGGGCCGGCAAACATCAAGCCGACCGGCGCACCAATATTTGTTAAGGCAGCTAGGACACTCATGACACGGCCCATCGTCTCGGCTGGGATTTGTTCTTGAACAATGGCAATGAAAGGCGAATTCATAAAGGCTAAAGCAAAACCAGCAATAATATTCAAGCTGGCAAAAATCCAAAATCCTACAGGGGTTCCCGGGAGAAAAGCGAAAACAGTAAAGGATAAGCCCAGTAGCAACAAGCCAAGAAAAATAGCGTAAAAACGATTTTTGCCAGCACCGCGAATACTGATATAAAGTCCGCCAAGCAGGCTGCCAACAGACCAGACCGTTTCTACGATGCCGGCTTGCCCGATCGTGCCATTAAAATGCTGGGTTGTCATTAATGGATAGAGACTGGCGCCAGGCATAATCAGCGTAATTGCGACTAATGACAATAGGCTGTATTGGAAAATACCGCGATGTTGTGCTAAAGCAACTAGCCCCAAACCAAAGTTCTTGAAGAATGAAACTTGTTCTTCCTGTGCAGTCGGCTTGGGAACTCGCGCTAACAGAATCGTTGCTGAACCAAAAATGGCACCAATCACGTCCAGCAGAATAATCCACTGAATGGACATCAAGCCAAACAGCACGGCTGATATACCTGGTGCAATCACCATTGTTAATGATTGCAAGGTTTGAATCTGACCGTTTATTTTCGTTAATTGTTCTGTCGGCACAATGGCCGGCACGATTGTATTTAAGGTCGGCTGTTGGAAAACCTGCGTGACGGCTCGTACAAAAATCGCAATCAGCAATAAAGTCAATAAAGCATTACCGGCAAACTGGCCAATCGTAATTGAAATAATAATCGCTACCAGCGCTGCCATCAAGTCCATGCTGATCATAATCACTTTGCGTGACCAGCGGTCAATCACAACCCCGGCAAAGGGTGCCAGAAAAATCCAAGGTAAAAACATCACCAGTGTTGACATAGAAAGCGCCGTTGCTGATTTTAAAACAGCTGTGATGTACCACATGAAGGCATACTGGACAATCATTGTGGTGAGCCCAGAGACAAATTGCCCGATAAAAATTAAGTAAAAGTTGCTCCGCCAAGATAGCTTTTGCTGAAAAGAGTCTGACATGTATAATCCGTTATGCTTATGCTTGTCTTGTTGCTCATTTTAGAGACCAGCTCTATTCATTATCCTATAAAAGCGATCCTAATTGTGACAAGAAATGTCGCAGGTTAAATCAGCCAAACAAAAACCGAAAACCATACGGCTTCCGGCTTATTCACGTTCAACGTTATTATAAAATAGCAATCAGGCCAACCAGCACGGCCACAATTGTGGCAACAGCCATCAAGACGGCCATTGTGATCGTCAAATAATCAAAACGGCTTTTATGCTGTTTTTTATTATTGTCGTAGGCCATGCGGCGGCGAGCCGTCTGAGAACGTTCAGCCAAAATTTCTTCGGCCGACTTGCTTGGTCTTGCATAATCAAAACTGCTTGAACTTGTTTCTTTATTAGAATTTTCCATCATATTTCTTAACAGTCTAACAGCTTTACAGACAAAAGCCAAATCGGTCCGTATTAATCGGACAGTCTTTGTTCCTAATTCTAATAAATAATTTTAATACCGATACTGCTCCGTGTTTGTGACCATGGCCCTCCGTTCACTTGATCAAAACCTTTAAATTTAGTGGTATATCGCTCACATTGAAAACGATACTACTAGGATTAATCACTATGTAGTTGGCCATTAAAGTAACCTTTCCATGACCTTTCTATGAAATTTTCTTGCATGTTAGAATAACAAATGAAAAGAAAAAACGAGTGGTGAAAAGTTGTGTCCTTTGGGATATGGCATCAGAGATAGCACTCAAGCATCCAATATTAATTTTCCAACCCACCAAACAACACAGTAAGGAGTGCATTGACCTATGATTTATCTTTTATTTCCTTTATTTTTCATGCTGCACGAGCTGGAGGAAATTGCCTTTATGCCTAATTGGGTTGTTAAGATTAAAAAAAACGCAAATAGTCGTTTTGTAAACTTGATTCCAACGACTAAGGCAAAAAACTTTGCCTTGATGGTATTGGAGGAATATCTGGTACTGCTAATCATAGCGGTTATTTGTTACAAAAAACAAGCTATCAATTTTTATTTGGCCCTGATGCTGGTTTATAACTTACATATTTTGGTTCATATAGTACAATCCTTGGTACTAAAAAGCTATATACCAGGACTATTTCTAGGAATTGTCTCATTTGGCTTAGTCGGCTGGTTAATGTGCTGGCAAATTGCTGCCATCAATTGGATACGTGTTTTCTTATTTTTACCATTGGTGGTCACAGCTATTGTAGCCAACCTCGTTTTGATTCATCAGGTTGACCACTGGAAAAATTGATTAAGTCAATGAGGAAAAAGTTGAACCAGTCTCTTGGTTATTAAGACTGAGATAACGATGAATCCATTTCCATCTACATGGAAAGAAATAAGTCCTTTACTGATGTCAGCTGATGTATACCCAGACTAAAACTAGCCTTTTAATTTATTGGATTAACAGAGTCATCAGATTTAAAAAAACAGGATTTCGCTGTGCCCATTGACGACCGCTTGACCATTGTTTTACACTGGACTAACTGTTGGTGGCCGGTACCATAAAGAGGAGGAATTATATGACGCAAGACGATTTATTTAGTGATGGCGAAATTACAGTTCACGGTGCCAGACAGAATAATTTAAAAGATGTTGATATACGAATCCCCAAAAAGCGAACAACTGTTTTTGTTGGATTATCTGGTGCCGGTAAATCATCATTGGTATTTGACACCATTGCGGCTCAATCACGTCGTGAATTGAACGAAACATTTCCCAGTTTCACGCAGCAATATCTACCTAAATATGGACAGCCTAAAGTGAAAGCCATTGAACATTTACCCGTTGCCATCGTTATCGAACAGAAAAAAATAGGTCAGAACCCCCGTTCAACCGTGGCAACCTATACAGGTGTCTATGCATTACTACGATTACTTTTTTCTCGAATTGGCAAACCGTTTATTGGTTATTCTGATACTTTTTCTTTCAACATGCCGCAAGGAATGTGCCCAGCATGTCAAGGACTTGGTTATATAGAAACACTTGATGAATCTGCTTTGGTTGATAAAAATAAATCTTTAAATCAAGGGGCTATTACATTCGTTAGTTTTGGTATCAATACCTGGCGTTGGAAACGTTATACAAACAGCGGCCTATTTGATAATGATAAACCGTTGAAAAATTATACAGATAAAGAGTGGGAATTGCTCATGCATGCACCTCAGCAGCCACTTCATAACGCCCCAGCCAAATGGCATCCAACGGCCTTGTACGAAGGAATCGTGCCACGAATTTACCGCTCAATTCTCCACAAAGCCGAAGCTAAACACCACAAAGAGGAAATTGAGAAAGTGGCTACTCACGCAGTTTGTCCTGCATGTCATGGAACAAGGGCCAATGATCTGGTCCGTTCAAACCATATTAATGGCAAAAATATCGCCGACGTGTGTGCCATGCCTCTATTGGATGCAGCCGCTTTTTTAAACCATATCAAACTGCCGCTAGCAAGTTCAATTATTCGTGAATTAACAACAATGCTTAATTCATTGATTGATATTGGCTTGGGCTATCTATCCTTGGACCGGGGAACAAACAGTCTATCTGGCGGCGAATCCCAGCGAATTAAGATTGCAAAATATTTAAATAGTTCGTTATCAGATTTGGTCTATATTTTGGATGAACCCAGTGTTGGCTTACATCCCCATGATATCCGTTTGGTCAAGCAAGCACTTTTAAAGCTGCAGCACCAAGGAAACACAATTTTGATCGTAGAACATAATCCCGCGATGATGACTGGCGCCGATTATGCTGTTGAAATTGGCCCAGTTGCAGGAAATGAGGGTGGCCAAGTGACTTTTGCTGGAACTTTCGATGCGTTGGTTAAATCCGATACACTGACCGGGCAATATCTGCGCCGACCATATGCATTTAAAATACCACGCAAGCCCAGCTTAGATTGGCTAAAACGCGATCATCTTCGTGCGCACAATTTGAGAGACGTCAATGTTCAAATACCACTGGGCATGATGACCGTTTTAACCGGGGTTGCCGGATCTGGGAAAAGTTCCCTCGCACAATCATTGATGAATAGTATCAAGACACCGGTAATTAATCTAAAACAGCGCGCCGCCAACGTTAATTTACGTTCGACACCACTGACCTATTTGGGAATCTTTGATAAAATCCGGCAACGGTTTGCTAAGGCTAATAAAGTTTCCAGTAGTTTATTCAGTTATAACGGCCAAGGAGCTTGCCCGGTTTGCAAAGGCAAAGGTGTCACAATTACCAACATGGCCTTTATGGATCCGGTTGTCCAAACCTGTGAAGCATGCCATGGCCGACGTTATAGTCCTGAAGCCCTTCGTTACAGATATCATAGCCATACAATTGCCGATATTCTGGAAATGAGTGTTGCTACTGCTAGTAAAAGTTTTGCGCACGACTTGGTTATTGGCCCACGTATCCTTGACTTACAGCGAGTGGGACTCGGATACCTCAAATTAAATCAATCGTTAACCACGTTATCTGGCGGTGAATTGCAACGGTTGTCGCTAGCCACACAATTGAACGGTCAGGGAAATATGATCTTTCTAGACGAACCAACTGCTGGTCTGCACATGCAGGATATTGACAAATTGTTGAATTTATTTAATGAGTTGCTTGCGCAAGGCAATACATTGATCTTGATTGAACATAATTTGACCGTGATGACACAGGCGGACTGGCTAATAGATATCGGACCGGATGCCGGTAGTTTTGGCGGCCGGATCTTGTACGAGGGTGCTCCTCAAGGTATCTTAAATCAGTCTAATTCATATACAGCAGTTGCATTAAAACAAGCATTAAACAGTTAGAAATCCTTGCCATATTCTAGTTTTTCATTTCTAATCGCAGCATCAATTGGATACCTAGTCGTATAGAGGTTAGCTATCAGTTTTAGAACAACATTATCACCGATGCTAATGGGGTTTTATATAGGTGTTTATCCCAAAATTCCAAACCAATCTTTTAATTAGGCTTTCTCTTTAGATGTCGTTCAAATAAGACTGCCTGACATAAACTAGTTCAGTTAACGTATTCTTCAAATCCTTGTCTTCTAAAGTATTAAGCAGATTGATATAGCCGAGTGTGGTGAAATCAGCTGATTTGAAGGCCTGATACAACTGTTGTTTCAAATCAAAAGCAATTTTGGCTTTTTGAAGGCGGCTGAAAAGTTCTTTGAAGACATCTTCTTTTTTTGGAACAATCACTTCCTCGTCAATCTGCCTATTTTTCGGAATAATATGATCAGGATCTTCAATCGTGTAACTCAGTTTGTGTTCCTGGTCATGCCAGTTGAAAAACGTTTTAGCCAGTTGATTACCCGCATGTTCAACCAGGCAATAATGACCATCGCTGCCTGCAAAAATCTGAATCAGCAGGGTCTGGGGCAGATGATCAGGCTTGTCCATAACATGCGGGTTTGTCACAATCAACGATCCTCTTTTGACAAAGACCGGGAGACTGTCGATACCGCGATAGGCATTAAACACCGTGTCTCCTTGGTATGGCAGATGGGTCAGGTAATCAATCCAGTTGCCTTTTGGCAGCCAAACCGTGGTATGGCCGTCCTGGGTTGTAGTATCGTGCGGCGCTGTAATCGGTGAAACCAGCATATGTGAACCGAAGAAATACTCATTTTTTTGTTCATAGGCTTGTGTTTCTTCTGGATAGTCATAATAAAGAGGCTTCACGAGCGGTACACCCTGGACATGCGTTTTAAAGTTAGCCGTATCCAAATAAGGCAGCAGTTGAGCTCGCAAACGCAAAAAACGTTCCTGGCTTTCTTGAAAGTCGCTGCGGTAATTCCATGGTTCTTTACCGGAAAAGAGATTATTTGAGGAATGCAGGCGGTTAATTGGACTAAAAACGCCGAATTGCAGCCAGCGGGTAGCTAGTTCGCCATCGAAATGACCGTGCATGTGACCGCCAATATCATGACTCCACCAGGTATAGCCGATATTAGCTGCCGTGATCGTAAAATAAGGCTGAAAATTTAACGATGCCCAAGAGATGATTGTGTCTCCAGAAAAGCCCAAGGGATAACGATGGGACCCTGGGCCGGCGTAGCGGCTTAAAGTTAGACCAATCCCATTGTGTCTTTTGACACTGTCTTGATAATGGTAATGGTTCAAGAGCCAGAGCGGGTCAAGATGCTGGTCAGTCTGACTGCCACCCTGTTGCCAATCAAGCCACCAAAAATCAACGCCTTGTTCCTCTAAGGGATGATGCACGTCGTCAAAGTAACTTTTCCTAAACTTAGCATTTTCTAAATCAAAGTCCGCTATTTCTTCTTTTTTCGCATCGAGGCCTAAGTTTTTGGCTACTTTTGGATAGCAGTCTTCAAAGGCACGAATTCCTGCGGCTGGATGAACATTTAAAGAGACCTTTTTGCCATCTTCGTGAAGCCAGGCCAACAGTTTCTCGGGTTGAGGAAACAAGCTTTTATTCCAGGTATAACCAGTCCAGCCAGACCCGTATTTGCGCGGTACATCAACTTGATGCCAATCCATGTCCAGCACAGAAACACTGATCGGAATTTTTTTCTCGTCAAAACGTGCCATTAAGCGCTGGTAACCGGCCTGAGTATAGGGATAATAGCGGCTCCACCAGTTGCCTAAAGCAAATCTTGGAATCAAAGGCACTGGCCCGGCCAGCCGATAGAAATCCGTTAAGGCCGCCTGGTAATCTCGGCCATAAGCAAAAAAGTAGCCATCAATAATTCCCTTAGGCCTAGTTTGATAAGAATCGGTTTCCGATAAATAACTGGCAGAGCCAGCATCATCTAGATAGCTAAAACCGTCTTTGGACATAATGCCGTCGGCTAAAGGAATCGGGCCATCGGCAGAATCCAGTGTGCGTGCCGTTCCTTTTAAATTATTGTTGTTATTCACGCCGAAAAACCAGCGATTTTGAAAAAGTGAATGTGCTCTAGCAACATCAATAAACAACGTGTCTGGCGCAAAACGGCCGCCATTGTAGTAAAGATGGCAGCCAGGAGTGACAATTTCTAAGACGTGGCCATTTTGGTTGTGGATCACGTCTATTTTCGGATGACCGAAATTACGGTCCACAACTGTTTGTGTGGGCCGGTCCTCAAAGTGACCGAGCGGATCTTCTTCAATTCTAATCAGAAAATCAGTGATCACAGTAAAGCGATAGGTCTCTCCGACTATTTTTTTATCCATTACTCATCATCCTCATCTACATTTTGTTTCAAATCATTTATATACTTCAATTCATTTTTATCTATCCAACTACTTATGTATTCAAACTGATACATGTATGCGTTTACATATTTATTCTATCAAAATGAGATCAACAAAAACACTCAGTTAGATAATGAGTGTTCATGAGACTTGAGGTGAGGTTATGAGCCGTTTGGCCTCAAAGCTTCAGACTGAAATCACCTTGTTTCAATCGTTTCCGAGTCTTCGTCCTTAGTTCCTCCGGCATCAACAAGAACACAGCTAAAGGCGCCGATAAGCGACTGCATCGGCGGCAAAAAGCAGATCAAAATCGCTAGAACTTGTTTCTTTATTAGAGTTTTCCATTATATTTTTCAATAGTCTAACAGCTTTGTGGACACAAGCTAAATTGTGACTCAGGCAATACACGCCACAGTAAAAATACCCCAAATATAAAACAAATAGACGCGATTATTTGAATAGCACAATCACACCTTCAGTTTTCCGAGCTAGACGATTTTCTGGCAAAAGCTTGAAGGAAGAATCTAATTTTGAAACTTTGAATTTTAATAATTTTTTAGAAAAAAGTCGTTTGAAATAAATCAAATTGTCACCTGAAACATCACTGATATAGTAATGCATAGCATCAAAATCCCGATAAAAGAAGCCGTGGTGCTGCTCGCGATAAGTTAAATTGACAAAGTCATCGTCAAAATGTGCTTTTGCGATAGTTGAATATTTCGAAGATCGGCAGTACCAAAAAGTACTTCTTTGCAGATCAGAAACTAGACCAGATTGAAAAAAAGCAATCGATAAGCATCCTGCTGCGATACAGGCAATTAAAATTAGGATCATGAGATCAAATGCGTGTTTTCTTAGCATAAGCAAAAAGCCAAATGGACAAATTCTAGTCTCTTGGATAATTCTTTTAAAATAGCAGTTCTGGTTTGCGACAATTGACTGCTGTCAATGAATACTTTCCCAGTATCCAAAAAAACATCAATTTTAATGGACATGCCCACTTTATATACGAAGTATTTTTTAATCTTAATGCCCTCTAAAGGGTGCTTTTTCAAGCAGACGTCAATCCAGCGATGTATCTCTGGATTCAATAATAATTTGCCAGATATCTCGCCAAAAGCACTTTTAATCACCTGCAAAGGCATCTTAATTGTCAGTAACACGAGCAATAGGGTAATAAAAAAATCACCCGTGTAGCGTAAAAAACCTAGGGCAGAATTCGGCTGAATAAACAATAAAATTAAAGCGGCAACGCCGATTCCCAAAGACATCATACCGTCCACAAAAGTCCCCTGCGTTTCAGAAAAAAGCATTGTGCTTAAATGATGAATTTTCTGGTTCTGTCTTTTGTAAAAATAGGAAAGGCTCCAAGACAACAGGATCATGACCATTTCATAAGGCAATATCGGGCCGACATCCAGTACGCTGCCCTCGCCACGCATGAAGTAGGCATAAGCCTTAAAGCCGACAGTCACCAGAGACGTGGATAATAAGACCACAGTCAGCACTGATTGAAATAACGAATATAGTGGTTCCAAGACAAAGAAACCGTCGGGAAACATTTTATTGCGATGGGTGCTGAGCGTGGATACTATCAAAGAAACAATCGCCGAGCAAAAAGTAATCAAGGAAAAATAGGCATCAATAAATAGGGCTTCAATATGTGTCGTGTGATAGACGAAGATGCCAGCGCAAGACATAAGTAAATTCACAAAGATGCCGACCAACAGTGATTTTTGTTCAATCTTTTTGGCTGTCATATTTTTTCATTGACCTTTTTTATTAAATATTCCAGCTGCGTCCGTTCTGCTGGTGACAAGACTGAAATTGTCTGGAGAAATACCTGGTTAAATAAGTGATAACTATTTTGGCAATAAGCTCGTAACTGCTGGCTTAAATGCAGATAAGAAACCCTTTTGTCTTGAGATGAAGGCTGTTTGCTTAAATACCCTTTTTTCAAAAAACGTTGAATAATTCTTGTGGCGGCTGGTTTTGATATCTGAGATTTTTCGGCAAAACTTGTCAAAGTCGGCTGATCGAGTTCATACAAAAAATTAATGTATTGTTCGTCGCTAGCTGAAAGGTCAGGTATTTGCCGACTACGTTCACTATTGTTTTGATAACGAATTAAGATTTTGTCATACAGTTCGGAAAAAGTTTGACTAATTGTTTCCATGAGATATTCCTTTATATAGTTAACAAAACTAATTACTTTTGTTAACTATATAAGAGAAACTATTTTTCGTCAAGAAATAAAGAGTACTTTTTAGGAAAAGTTCATTCATAGTGACAAATGTCATGAAATCGCAGACAAAAAACACACCTTCGTGTATTATGCGTGTTCTTGTTATTTTAAATTATGCCTATTCTGCTTCTATTGCTTCTAAGTCTTCACCCTTAGTTTCGGGAATTAAAAGGAGCATCGCTAACGCAGCTAAGATATAAATACCGGAAATCATACCTAAAGCAGCCGATAGAGAACCGTGCAAAGCTAGCAGTCCGATGAAAAGCGGGCTAAAGCCGCCGATAAAACGGCCCAGATTAAAGATCAAATTTTCAGCAGTTGATCGAATAGCCGTTGGATAATGTTCGGACAATAAAGCACCATAGCCACCCATCATGCCATTAACAAAAAATCCCAGGACCGATCCTAAAGCTACGAGCAGAACAGGGCTAGTGATTTGAAAATAAATCCAGACGATGATCGCCGCAGAAATCTGAAAAGTGATAAAAGCCGGCTTGCGTCCGAATTTATCAGCTGCCCAAGCAAAGACGACAATCCCGATGACCATACCGCTTAAAGTCGACAAGGTCCAAAAGATCGTCCCGCTGATCGTCGCGTGACGTTGGGTAGCCAGCATTGTCGGCATCCAGTTCATAATGCCAAAATAACCTAGATTCTGAACAGAAGTTAAAATAATCAATCCAATTGTTGTTAAAGTTATTTTTCTGTTTGCAAACAAAGGTTTTATCGAAAAACCCTTATGAGTCATACGCCTGTTTTCAATCCACATGGCAGGTTCTTCTAGATTTCGGCGAGTCCACCAAGCTAACAAGGCCGGTAGAATCCCGATCGCAAAGACACCCCGCCAGCCAAAATTGCCAGCTACATAACTCGCCAGCAAGGTAGCTAACAATGTGCCGCCTTGATAACCCAGTGCGACCCAAGAGGTCGCCTTCGTGCGTAATTTCGTTGGCCAGCTTTCAGAAACCAGCGTCATACCGATACCAAATTCACCTCCCAGACCCAGTCCGGCCAGAAAACGCATGCCGACAAAGATCTGATCAGAAGGTGCCAGCGCTGATAGGCCTGTGAAAAGCGAAAAAATTAAAATGGTCCAGGTAAAGACTTTTACGCGGCCAAAACGATCTGCCAAAATGCCAAAAGAAATGCCGCCAATCACGACACCAAACATCGTAATTGTTGAAATGCCGCCAGCCGCAGCGGTCGTTAAATGAAAATCGCCAATAATTAATGGCAGGACAAATGCTAACAGCATCATATCCAGGCCGTCCATGGCATAGCCAATCACGGATGACCATAAAGTCTGTCTTTGATAAGCACCGACTTTCTCAGGTTGAATCACGTTTCCACTTGCACTAGAAGTAACTGTCTTTTCCATCACTCTGCTATCCCCTTTTATTATTCCGCTTCGTCCAAACGCTTCAATTTACCGCGGACTTGGTCTAAACTCTCGATATGCTTCTCCGCAAAAATGGCCTCCAATTCGTCTTCCAAACGCTGAAAAATACTTGGCCCTTCGATGGCCAATTGTGATCCGACCGAGACCAGATCAGCACCGCACAAAAGATGATCATAAACATCACGCCCGGTCGTCACACCGCCAGTCCCAATGATCTTAATTTCCGGCTTCAAACGCAGACGAAGTGCTCGAACGTTAGCTAGCGCTGTCGCCTTAATCTGAGCACCACCCAGTCCGCCGAATCCGCCTTTTGCCATGAGAACAACACGATCAGTCTCAGGGTCAATCACCAAACCGTTTCCGACTGAGTTAACAGCATTGACATATGCTAATGGATATTGATTCAGGATTTTTGCGATACGGTCAAAGTGCGCCATATCAAAATATGGCGGCAGTTTCACACCTAAATGCCCCGTAAAAAAGCTGTAAATACGATCCAGCAGATGATCAGTCGTGTCAAAATCATAGGCAATCTGCGGCTTACCTGGCACGTTCGGGCAGGAAAGATTTAATTCAATCAGACCGTCGTAGCCGCTGGCGCGAATTTTTTTCACATTAGCAACGATTTCTTCTTCAGAGAGACCGACGACCGAAAGAATCGTCGGCAGTGTCAGCTGGTGATGCAGCACGTAGTCCAAATAATAATCAATTCCTAAATTGGGAAGGCCCATGGCATTGATCGTGTTGTGATGATCAGGATATGTAAAGTAGCGTGGGTTCGGGTTCCCGGTGCGTTTTTCAGCCGTAGCTGATTTGGTCATAACAGCACCCGCACCTGGAGCATGCTGAATTTTCTCCAGCTGATCGACTGTCTCACAAAAAATGCCACCGGCGTTTAACAGTAAATGATCAAAATGTTCGTTTGCAATTGTTGTTGAATAATTCATGTGCTTTCTCTCCTATTTCCGCCAGTGTTTTGGATCTTGATGCCAATCTTCTAAAGTCTCAATTTGCGATGCGTCAAGATCACCACGCGCCACAGCTGCCTGGGCTAATTGCGTGTAATTGGTCAGAGCAGCATAATCCAGCCCGACCGCCGCAAAATTCTCCGAAAGTGCCTGCAATTCATAAGAAAAAATCGCCAGCAGGCCGACCACTCGACCCCCAGCAGCTTGAACAGCTGTTGCCGCTCCCAACACCGATCCGCCAGTCGAGAATAAATCATCGATTAATAAGACGTTTTTGTTAGCAACATCGGCGCCTTCGACCTGTTTGCCGCGACCGTGATCTTTAGGCTTGGCGCGGACATAAATCATTGGTTTGGCCAAACAGTCAGCAACCAAAGCCGCATGCGGGATACCAGCCGTTGCCACGCCGCCGATAATATCAGCTTCGGGAAAACGCTCAGCGGCCAATTCAGCTAGACCAGCTGCGATTAAGTCGCGTACTTTTGGAAACGCGATTGTCAGCCGATTGTCTGTATAAATCGGGCTGACAATGCCGGAAGCCCAAGTGAAAGGATCTTCGGGCGCAAATTTAATAGCCTGGATAGCCAATAAATCTTCAGCGACCTCTTTTGAATAGTTGTGCGTCATGTAAAATCCTCCATTATTTTTTTATAAACAGATACAGGGTCTGCAGCCTGGATAATCGGACGCCCGACTACCAAGGCATCGGCACCAAGCTGTTTTGCTTTGGCCGGGGTGGCAATCCGGCTTTGATCGTCTGTTCCGCTATCAGGCAAACGAATGCCAGGTGTGACTTTCAAAAATCCTGGCCCGGTTGCCTGTCGGATCAAGCCTGCTTCCAAAGGTGACGAAATCGTGCCGGACATCCCCACCCTTTCAGCAATCCTAGCCAGATGCTGGACTGATTGTTCGACAGAGGCTGCCGTCATTTGCGTCTGCTGCATCTGTATTTCCGAGAAGGAAGTCAACTGCGTCACTGCCAGCAGTTTTAAGCCATCAGCTTTTTCTTGGACCGCAGCTGCCAGCATTTTTTCACCGCCCAAAGCATGCAAGGTCAGATATTGGACATTCATCTTGTTAATTGAGGCCATGCTTGCTGCGACCGTATTCGGGATATCGAAAAGTTTTAAATCCAGGAAAATAGGATAGCCAGCTTGTCTCAGTTCGTAAATAAAATCGGCACCAGTCGCGTAAAACAAGGCCATACCCACCTTGACAGCCGGCCGGATATCCTGATCTTCGAAAGGTTTCAAAAAAGCCAAAGCCTGGCTGCCATCCGTGAAATCCAAAGCGATAAATAATTTATCAGTCGTGCCTGTCATAGCTGCAGCTGCCTTTCTTCGATCGCGTCCACTTCAAAGGAGCGGCTTTCCAAAACCTGCAAGAAGGCTGCGACCGTATCCAGCGACGTGAACAAAGGGACGGCGTTTTCAATCGCGGCCGAGCGAATTTGACGGCCATCCGGTTCCAGCAATTCATCTGTCTCCAAAGTATTGACGACTAACTGCAATTGGCCGCTGCGCATAGCTGCCACCGGATTATCGGCTTGATCGGAAATTTTACCCAATTCTTTGACACGCAGCTGATGGCTTCTCAGATAAGCAGCCGTGCCAGCTGTTGCCCACAGCATATAGCCAAGACGACTAAAGCGTTCCGCCAAGGACAAAGCCTCTTTTTTGTCGCGGTCGGCAATCGTGAAGAGCACATTACCATGACTAGGCAGATGAAATCCCGAAGCAACGAAGGCTTTATAGAGGGCTTTTGACAACGTACGGTCAGTTCCCATGACTTCACCAGTCGACTTCATTTCCGGTCCCAGTGACGAGTCGACTTTTGGCAGTTTGGAAAATGAGAAAATCGGTGCTTTGACATGGACAAGATAACTTTTTTCTGCCAGGCCTTCATGGAAACCTAATTTTTTCAACGAAGCACCCAAAATCACACTCGTGGCTAACTGTGCCAGCGGGATCTGAGTCACTTTGGAGATAAAAGGCACCGTACGTGACGCGCGCGGATTGGCTTCGATAATATAGGCTTTTTCATCATGAATCACGAATTGGACGTTCATCAATCCGACTGTTTTTAGAGACTTAGCTATTTCAATCGAGGCTTTGACGATTTGGTCTTGGACATTTTGGCTGAGATATTGCGGCGGGTAAACAGACATGGAATCACCAGAATGAACACCAGCCCGCTCAATGTGTTCCATAATCCCCGGAATTACGACGGTCTGACCGTCACTAATCACATCGACTTCAGCTTCTTTACCAGTTAGATAGGAATCAATTAAGACTGGGTGATCATGGGAGACTTTCACGGCACGATGCATATATTTAGCCAGTTCATCAGCGTTAGCCACGATTTCCATCGCGCGTCCGCCTAAGACGTAAGAAGGCCGGATTAAAATCGGGTAGCCAACTTGTTCAGCAGCAGCCAAGGCTTCCTCAACTGAACTAGCCGTTTTCCCGACCGGCTGAGGCAACTGTAATTGTTGAATAACCTCACCAAAATCCTCACGGTCTTCAGCACGATTAATATCGGAAACGGCTGTCCCTAAAATCCTAACGCCAGCCGCCTGCAAAGGTGCAGCAAGATTAATCGCAGTCTGGCCACCAAATTGGACAATCACACCGAGCGGCTTTTCCAGATCCACAATATTCAAAACATCTTCTAGTGTGATCGGTTCAAAATACAGCTTGTCGGAGATGGAAAAATCTGTCGAAACAGTCTCAGGATTTGAGTTGATGACAATTGCTTTGTAGCCAGCTTTTTGAATCGCTTTGACAGAATGAACCGTCGCGTAATCAAATTCCACGCCTTGTCCGATACGAATCGGCCCGGAACCCAAGACAAGTACGCTTTTAGACCCGATGGATTTGGATTCGTTTTCGCGTTCATAGGTCGAATAATAGTAAGGCGTTTTAGAAACGAACTCGCCGGCTGCTGTGTCGACCATTTTATAAGTAGGTAATAGGTGCTGCTGTTCTCGCAAAGCACGGATTTTTTGTTCATCGCTGTGCCAGTAACGCGCGATGGCGGCATCCGGAAAACCGTTTTCCTTAGCCATTTTCAAATAATCCTGATCGAAAGGATGCTGTTTTAAAGCTTCTTCGATCTCGACTAGATGCGCAATTTTGTCCAAGAAGAAATAATCAATACCGCTTTTATCATGAATTGCTTCGACACTCACACCTCGGCGCAATAGATCGGCAATCATGAATAAGCGATCATCGCGTGCCGGCCAAAGCGCGTCCAACAATTTTTCTTTAGACCATTCCGGAAAACGCACGTCGTCTAAAGCTAAGGCACCAATTTCCAAAGAACGAACAGCCTTCATCAAAGCCATTTCGATATTGCGGCCGATAGCCATGACTTCACCAGTGGCTTTCATCTGTGTGCCCAAACGACGATCAGCTGTCGTGAATTTGTCAAAAGGCCAGCGCGGAATTTTCACCACGACATAATCCAAGGCCGGTTCAAAAGCTGCTTTACTGCTGCCGGTGACAGGATTGATAATTTCATCTAAGGTCAGGCCGACCGCAATTTTAGCAGCCATTTTTGCAATTGGATAACCTGTGGCTTTAGAAGCTAGAGCTGATGACCTAGAAACACGTGGATTCACTTCAATCACATCGTAGGCAAAACTATTCGGGTTCAAAGCTAGTTGGACGTTGGCACCACCCTGAATTTTCAAGGCTCTAATAATTTTCAATGACGCATCACGCAGCATTTGATATTCTTTGTCCGACAAAGTCTGCACTGGCGCTAGGACAATCGAGTCACCTGTATGAATGCCGACGGGATCCAGGTTTTCCATGGAAGCCACGGCCAAGGCATTATCATTAGCATCGCGCATCACTTCGAATTCGATTTCTTTATAGCCTGCGATCGATTCTTCAACGAGGATCTGTGTCACTGGCGATAATTCCAGCCCATTTTCAGCAATCTGGCGAAGTTCCATTTCATTGTTAGCGATGCCGCCGCCAGTACCACCCAAGGTATAAGCCGGGCGGACAATGACCGGATAACCCTGGTGTTCAGCAAAATTCAAAGCTTCAGTCAATGTCGTCGCTGTCTGTGATTTTGGAATCGGCTCATGCAGTTCTTCCATGAGTTCCTTGAACTTTTCTCGGTCTTCAGCCTGCTCAATCGCTGACAATTTCGTGCCCAGCAATTCGATATGCAATTCGTCTAAGATACCATCTTCGGATAAATCTTTAGCCAGATTCAAGCCAGTCTGACCGCCAAGTGTCGCTAAAATGGCATCCGGTCGTTCCTTTCTCAAGACGTTTTCGACAAATTCCAGTGTCAGGGGCTCAATATAAACCTTGTCCGCCGTTTCAGCATCAGTCATAATCGTGGCCGGATTTGAATTGACCAGTACCACGGAATAACCTTCTTCACGCAAAGACAGACTGGCTTGCGTGCCCGAATAATCAAATTCAGCCGCTTGGCCAATCACAATCGGTCCGGAACCGATGACCAGTATTTTATGAATATCAGACCGTTTGGGCATTTTTCCTCCTTTTGTCAGCTGCGATCAGCCGCAAGAAATCATCAAAAATCGTATCCGCATCATGCGGGCCAGGCGCAGCGTCTGGATGGAATTGGACTGAGAAAGCCGGATAAACAGTCGACTTCAGCCCTTCCACAGTCCCATCATTGACTTCACGGTAAGTCACGATCAAGTCAGTTCCAGCCAGCGAGGCCTCATCAACTGCATAACCATGATTCTGTGAAGTGAAGGCCAGTCTCGGGCTGTCGATTGATCGCACGGCATGATTAAAACCGCGATGGCCGAATTTCATTTTGAAAGTTTTTGCGCCGTTAGCCATGGCAAACAATTGGTGTCCTAGGCAAATACCGAAAAGTGGTTTCACTTTTTGCAAGGCCTGAATGGTTGGAATGGCGTAACTGACTGATTGCGGATCACCAGGGCCGTTTGACAGCATAATACCGTCAGGATCCACTTCTAATACTGTCTTGGCA
The DNA here is from genome assembly GCF_047725585.1 of Oenococcus sp. Taxonomy (NCBI): domain Bacteria; kingdom Bacillati; phylum Bacillota; class Bacilli; order Lactobacillales; family Lactobacillaceae; genus Oenococcus; species Oenococcus sp. Next base: position 170,496 of record NZ_JBDNNF010000003.1, read on the forward strand.
TCAACATCGGCCGGGAAAACAACCACATTGCACTGCCACGCTGCTAGAGAACGCAGAATGGAATTTTTCAAACCGAAATCAATCAGTGCAATCGTGACCCCAACATTCGGATTTTGGTAACCGCTGCGAACAGTCACCTGTTGAACCTGATCTGTCGGCAGTGCTTGCCCACGCAGCCAAGCGACTGTGTCCGGCGCTACTTGATCGACTAAAGCCGCTTTCATCACCCCTTGATCACGTAATTCTCTTGTGAGGGCGCGCGTATCGACACCCGTAATTCCCGGCAGACGCATCTTTTCAGCCCATTCGGTCAGCGAAATCTGCATGCGCCAATTACTGGGACGGCGGGCAATTTCATGCACAACAATCGCTGCAGCAGCCGGGCGCAGGCTTTCTGAATCGTCACGGTTAACGCCATAATTACCGATCAAAGGATAAGTAAAGACAATCATCTGATTGGCATAAGACAAATCCGTGATCGTTTCCTGATAGCCGGTCATGCCCGTATTGAAAACCAATTCGCCGACTGAAGTACCAGCTGTACCAAAGGCTTCGCCCTCATAAATTGATCCGTTTTCCAAAACTAAATAGCGTTTTGTCATGCTTGGCTCCTTTCCGCTGCATACACTTGCTGGCCGTTAACCCAAGTTGCCTGTGTCTGTCCATAAATTTCCCAGCCGATAAAGGGACTGTTACTAGCTTTTGAGGCAAATTCGTCTTTAGAAATGACATGGGGATGATCAATATCAAACAAAGCCAGATCTGCTTTTTGCCCCGCTGCCACTTTCACAGCCGCATCAGACAAAGAAAAAGCTGCTGCGGGTGCCTGATTCATGACTTGCAGCAAGCGCCGTAGAGACATGACACCGCTTTTGACAAAATGTGTGTATAAAAGCTGAAAACTCGTCTCAATTCCAGTCACGCCATTCGGTGCCTTTAACATCCCCTGTGCTTTTTCGGCAGCCGTATGCGGTGCGTGATCTGTTGCGACCATGTCGATTGTGCCGTCTAACAAGCCAGCAATCAAAGCAGCCCTATCATGCGGCGAACGCAGCGGTGGATTCATTTTCATCATGGCATCGTCTTTTGTGATCATGCCGTCGTCTAAAAGCAGATGATGTGGGGAAACTTCGGCCGTCACATGAACGCCTTCTTTTTTTGCAATCCGAATCAATGCGACACTCTCAGCTGTCGAGACATGCGCCACGTGATAACGCACGCCAGTCGCCTGAGCCATCACAAGATCACGCGCTAGCTGTGAACTTTCGCTTAACTTATTAGCGCCCGGCAATCCTAAAGCATCGGCTGCTGGACCAGCGTTCATGACACCGCCGTGAATCAGAGAATCGTCTTCGACATGCGCCACAAGCACTTTACCCAACCGAGCCGCAGCTTTCATCGCTTCATACATTGTATCGGCCGTCTGCACTCCCTTACCGTCATTTGTAAAGGCCACTGCACCAGCTTTTGCCAAAGCGTCTAAATCGTCAACATGATCTGAATCCAAACCGGCAGAAATGGCCGCGTACTGATGGATTTTCACAATCTCGTCACGCTGGTTTAAAGCCAGCATTTGGCGCAAAACATCAGGATTATCAACGACTGGATTAACATTCGGCATGGCTAGGACCGTTGTAAAACCGCCTCGCGCGGCTGCTTTTGATCCACTGGCTACTGTTTCTTTTTCGGCAAAACCCGGTTCTCTAAAATGTACATGCACATCAATTAATCCTGGCAGCAACAAAGCATTTTCAGCGTCTATCACTTGATCAGCGGAAACGGTAATCGTATCCGCGACCTGTTTAATATAAGTATTTTCGATCAGCACATCCTGTTTGATCAGCTGATTTTCGCCAACCAGCACACGCGCGTTTTTGATTAAAATCGTCGGCATATTAGACCAGCTCCCTTGTCGTTAATGGGCTATTCAAGTAATTGAGGATGGCCATGCGGGCGAAAACACCGTTTGCCATCTGCTGGAAAATGCGTGACTTGGGTGCCTCGACCAAATCGCTATCGATTTCCACGCCGCGATTGACTGGTGCCGGATGCATAATAATCGCATCGTTTTTCAAACAGTCGTAACGTGCCTGTGTGAGACCGAATTGTGCATGATAAGCGATCGGTGTAAAAGTCGAATTCTCGTCGGCGGATAAACGCTCGTGCTGGACGCGCAATAACATCACAACATCCTGCTGTCCAAGTCCGTCGTCTAAGTCAACATACTGCCCGTATTGTGTTAGTGACGCATCACGCCAATCACGCGGGCCGGAAAAAGTGACCTCAGCACCGAGCCGCTTTAAAATTTCGGCATTGGAGCGAGCGACACGAGAGTGATAAATATCACCGATAATTCGAATCTTCAAGCCGGCGAAACGTCCGAAATGTTCGCTGATCGTCATTAAATCAAGCAGACTCTGCGATGGGTGCTGACCGTTGCCATCACCAGCATTCACAAGCTTGGGCAGTGTTTTACCAGCCGATTCGTAAAAAGGTTCATACCAGCCGCGCAGACTATGCCTGATCACGACAATGCCGACGCCAATCGCTTTTAAGGTCTTTAAAGTATCTGAAAGGCTTTCGCCTTTTGCTGCCGAAGAACGGCTAGGGTCAATCACAATTCGTGGAAAACCTAATTTGATTTCTGCCATTTGAAAACTGCTGGCGGTGCGGGTCGAGTTTTCAAAAAAAATATTAGCCACGACTTGTTTTTCGGCCGCGGGAATTAAATCACCGTGCTTGAATAACAAAGCCTGATGGATCATCGCTAAGAGATCCTGATTGGATAAATCATTGATGTTTACAAAAAGATTAGCCATGTTCTCCTCCGAATTTTGGCAAAAAAAATACCTCAATTAGAAATAATTGAGGTATTAATCACTGAATAATGATTAAAAATTAAATTATCAACAGAAACATGAAAAGCAAAAGCGAGCCTGCAAACACTAATCTTTGCATAGAATTGTGTGTGAACACTGTTCATCTGCTCCTGCTCCTTCGCCTGTGACTTTTAAAAATTCACATTGCCAAATATCATAGCAGGATAAAAATACTTTGTCTAGCTTTTTCCGGTAGAAAAAATATTACATTATATCCAAAAGGACGATCACAACACCGATCAAAGTGATCGCAGCCATTAGGACGGCCATCGTAATCGTCAAATAATCAAAACGGCTCTTTTTACCATTTTTCGCGTTTTCGTCATCAATCCGCTGACGCGCAATTCGTGAACGGGCCTCGATGACTTCCTCTGGACTGGGCTTGCGCTGCTCTTTACGGATTTGTTTTCTAATTTCTTGCTGTCGGGATCTTTTCATCAAGTCTATTTTAGAGGAAAAACTCGCCCCTGCAGCATCTTTAAACGCTCACTAATCGAAAAACACAATTAAAACAGTCCAACAGCGATTAAACTTCCCGTTCTTGCCCATTGACACTCAAAGCAATGGGCTCGCCGAGCATTCTGCCAATTTGGGTGCCATGTGCATCGACCGAAATTTTTAACAGTCGACCTCTAAAGTTGATCCTAAAACGATATGAATGCCATAATTTAGGCAAAAAGGGTTTGAATGATAATCGGCCTTGGTCGCTCACACGCATACCAGCAAAACCTTGTACAATGGCAAGCCAAGAACCTGACATGGAGGTAATGTGCAGGCCGTCAACGGTGTCGTTATTGTAATTATCCAAGTCCAATCTAGAAGTCCGTTGATACATCTCGACAGCCTCGTCTTCAAGGCCGATATCTGCCGCGATGATGGCATGAATGGATGGGCTCAAGGAAGATTCGTGAACAGTTAAGGGTTCATAAAAATTAAAATTGTCACGCTTTTCTTTATCTGAAAACTTATCAAGAAAATAGTAAATGCCTTGTAAGACATCGGCTTGTTTAATATAAGGAGAGCGCAATATTTTGTCCCAGCTCCAGTGCTGATTGAGCGGCAGCACATCCTTTGGCAACTTGGCAATGGGTGTCAAATCCTTGTCCAAATAGGTATCGTTTTGAACAAAAATATGTTTATCCCCAACATCAGCCTCAGGGAGATAAAAATGATCGACAATATCCTGCCAGTGTTCTTTTTCCTGAGGACTAACGTGATTTTTTTCTTGATATTTGCTGGAAATTTGAGGCAGCATCTGTAGCGCATATTTTAAAGTCCACCTAGCGATGAAGTTGGTGTACCAATTGTTGTTAACATTGTTTTCGTATTCATTGGGACCGGTAACGCCATGAATCATATAGACTTTCTTTCTCGGAGAATAAAAAACACGGTCTGCCCAAAAACGCGCAATCGCTATGAGCACCTCGGACCCCTCGTTCTCAACCCATGACGTATCACCGGTATAGCGTGTGTAGTTGTACAAAGCAAAGGCAATCGTGCCGTTCCTATGTATTTCTTCAAAAGTAATTTCCCATTCGTTGTGAGATTCAATCCCGTCAAAAGTAACCATCGGGAACAAGGCGCCTTTCAGTCCCTGTTCTTTAGCATTATGATAGGCACCGGCTAATTGGTCATAACGATAACGCAGCAAATTTCTCACAACTTTCGGGTCAGCAATCGCAAGATACATTGGCACTATAAAGGCTTCCGTGTCCCAATAAGTCGCTCCGCCATATTTTTCACCGGTAAAACCCTTGGGCCCGACATTCAGGCGTGAATCATTACCGTAGTAAGTCGAAAATAATTGGAAGATGTTAAAACGAATGGCCTGCTGCGCCTCATCATCCCCTGATATTTCCACATCAGCCTTTTCCCAGCGATCTGTCCACACCTTGGCATGTGCTGCTAGCAGCTCTTCAAAAGATTGTCCGGCAAGTTGTGTAGCAAAGATGGCCTGATTAGCCTGCAGCATGGCATCTTCATTCTCATAATCCCGCGAGGTTGTCACGACAATCCGTTTTTCAAATGTTTTGGTTTGGCCTGATACAATCGCTTCAGAATCATTTTCAACTTGCTTAGCATCAGCATGATGACCAGTGGCCGCAAAGTCCCCAGAGACCAACTGGGCAGCCAGCACTGTAAATTGAGGCACGCCAAAATTATTAGGGACTGTTTGAGCGGAAACAAAGGAGTAATTATTTTGTGATGCAGTTTTTAAAGGCTGCCAAAATTTTTCATCGTAATTTGAATCTTCATTGGACACATCAGCGTCAATATAAGATCTGATCACGACTTTATGGTCCTGATGATCAATCGCGGTAAAGTGCCAGCGCAGGGCGGCTAATTCTTTTATAGAAACCGAGACAAAACGCTCAACGTCAAATTTAATACCTAATGCACAAAACGAGCGAGTCAATATGCCTCGTTTCATATCCAGTGAAATTTCAAAATTTTCAAAAGGTATTTTAGCTAAATCCAATTCGCGATCATCAACAAAAATACGCAGTTTTATGAAATTCAAGGCATTAATTGCTTTGCCAAAGTAAAGCGGATAGCCATTCTTCCACCAGCCGACACGTGTTTTGTCGGGAAACCAGACACCGCCGATATAAATGCCTTGCAGGTGATCAGCTGAGTAGTTTTCTTCAAACATCCCCCGCATACCCATGTATTCGTTACCCAAGCTGGTGATAGACTCCTGCAGACGCTTGTCGGTCTTGTCTAAGATATGGCTGGTAATTTTCCAGGGATCTATTTCAAAAATTCTCTTCATGATTAACAGTCCTTAAACTTTTGGTTTCTTTGCTTGAATCACAACATGCCCAGCCGCCACATTCGTGCCCTTACCATTATGGTTAAAAAGTAGGCCGACAGCCTGAATACCTAATTGCTCGGGAAGCACATCAAACGAATAAAAATGATCCCCGGCGATAGCTGCATACTCAGAGTTATTAAAACTGACGACTGGCACTGGTAATGAGAACTTGGCATCATATTGCTGTTTAGCAATGAAAGCTAAGCGGTCATCAGTTGCAAAAATACTGTCAATTGCCGGATTACGTTCCAAAATATCTACGAGCTGTTGTTTTGATACTTGTGGGTCATAACTGGTTTCCAAATAACAGAATTTTTTACCTGACTTGGCCATCTTTGCTTTAAAGCCAGCCAATCGGTTGATCTCGAATTTCCAATGATCACGGCTAGTCACTGCCAAAGGATAGCGAGCATGCAAATCATCAAGCAATATTTCGCCAGCTTGATAGCCAGCTAAACGATTATCATTGTCCACATAGAGGGCATCGGTCCATTCTTCCGGCTCGCCAGTGATCACATAACGAATTTTTTTCTTTCTTAAATACGCAGAAACTGGATCGTTTTTCATCGTGTACAGCAGCACAAATAATTTTGTCTTGGTTCCTTCAACTAGAAGTTTGACGTTGTCCAGAACTTGATTCCAATTATCCCCACTAGCTAGCGATGACGTATAGTTGAATTTTGCAATAGCCTGCTGGATGCCAAACAGCATGTGCAGACCAAAATCATTACCGGCAATGACGCCAGTGTTGGGGCCAAACACCACCCCTACCGTATTGCTTGATCCATTGCTTAAAGTACGCGCTGAAAGATTAGGAGAATAACCAAGTTTGGCGGCCATTTTTAATACATGGGCGCGTGTATTTTTATTAATATACGTACCAGAAACTGGGTTTGGATTCAGTGCCCTTGATGCAGTTGCGGTGCTCACTCCGGCAGCCAATGCAATATCTTTTAATGTCACCATAGCTTTATCATCCTTTAACTGATCCAGCCGTTACCCCTTCAACAAAGAAACGCTGCAACCAAATGAACAACAACGTAATTGGGATAGCGATTAATACTGATCCAGCCGCAAAGCTCATGAAGAGCGAGTTAGCATTTTCTCGGGCACCGACCATATTAAACAAGCCAACAGCAACAGTCCATTTGCTCTGATTATTGCCCAGGACAACTTGTGCAAATATAAAGTCCATCCAAGGCCCTGTGAAAGCAATCAGAGCGGTATAAACAATAATCGGTTTCGCTAAGGGAAGTGTGATTCTCCTAAAAATGTCCCAACGCGAAGCACCATCGATTTGTGCACGCTCATCAAGGCTCTGCGGAATTGTATCGAAGAACCCTTTTTGAACATAAAAGCCAAGTGCGGCGCCATAAGAATACATAATAATCAAAGACCAAAGGCTGTTTGTTAGGTCCAAAGCTTTCAAAATATAGTAGATCGAAATCATACTTAGAAAACCGGGAAACATACCAATGATCAAGGCAAACCGCAGATAAAAACCCTTTAAACGGAATTTCAATCGACTCAAGGCATAGGCAACACCGATTGTGATAAAAGTGGAGATAGCACCAGAGATGACTGAAACAAAAAGCGTATTCGTAAACCACTGGCCATAGTTCCAGCCTTGATTGTTCGTAAACAAATAAATGTAATTATTCAAAGTCCATTTATGCGGGATGAAATAAGAGACAAACTGCCCGCCTTCAGAACGAAAACTTTGTAAAATCACGTACAGGATCGGTATGATCCAAATGAATGCTAAAATTGTCAAAACAATTTGGCTGATTAAAGCCGTTCTCTTTTTTTCTCTTTGCATTATCCATTCACCCCCTGCAATTTATTCACTTTTTTATACATAAAGAGACTGAAGGCCGCCGAGAAGACAAAGATAATAATGCCGACCACAGAAGCGATGTTATAGTCTTGAGTACCTAAAGTCAGATTGTATAGCCAAGTTACTAACAGATCAGTATCGCCAGCATTATAGAAATTGGAATCAGCTGGTCCGCCACCGGTTAAGAGGAAAATGACATTGAAATTATTAATGTTGCCGATGAATTGCTGAATCAAAGCTGGCGCCATAACGAATAAAATCTGGGGGAAAGTGATATTCGTAAACACTTGAAATTTCGATGCGCCATCCATTTTAGCTGCCTCTACCTGCTCTTGAGACAGATTTTGTAAAATGCCTGTTGTAACTAGCATCGTAACTGGCATCCCAACCCACAGATTCACAATCAGTACAGTTGCCTTAGCTGTTAACCCATCTGTCAAAAACGGAATCGGCTTTGTAATCAGGCCGATATTCTCTAAAATAGAATTAATCAAACCCGCATTATTCAGCATGTTTGCCCAGATGAGAAAAGAAATGAATTGAGGGATTGCCATAGTCAAGATGAAAATGGTGCGGTAGATTTTTTGTCCCTTAACACCTTTCGTATTAATGAGCATGGCAAGAAAAATACCTAAAATAAAGCTTGAAACCGTTGCCAGCACTGCCCAGATTATTGTCCAAAGAAAAACTGGAAAAAATGTGCCGGCCATAGCACCGGTAAAAATGTTTCCAAAATTGGCCAGGCCAATCCAGTGAAACAGGTGCCCCGGTGGTAAGTGAGCATGATCGTAACTGGTAAAGGCAACTGAAACCATATAGAGGATCGGCAACACTGTAAAGAATAAAATACCGATCATAGGTATAGCCATGAAAAGCAGATGCAGCCTGTCATCCAGCAACTCAGCAACATCTTCTTTAAAGGTCATAATTTTCCGAGAAGATTTTTTGAATTCCCAAATTTTCCGATCCGATTTTAAATTAACTCGGTAGACGTAAAGGAATAAAGCAATAATCAAAAGCGAAGCCAAACCATATAACAGGATTAGCATGGAGTTATCCCCATTAACAGAAACATAGACACCTAATTTAGCGTCATACCTTTCTCCAGCTTGTTTGGTTCCCAGACTTCCTAATTGACTCAACGCATTGATGCCATCGACGAACAGCCAGGTAAAGAAACCGATTTCAGAAAATAGAAAGAAGAGTCCTTTAATAATCTGTTTGTTCGCGAGATTATTGAATCCCATAAGAAAATATGATATTTTTGTCGAACTATCACCAGATTTAAAAAGCGCCGAAAGAGAAATATGGGAGGTTTTTGGATCGGCAATCATCATTTTTTTCTTATTCTTAGCCAAAATATTTTGCTCACTTTCTAAAAAGCAGCCGTAGGCGCGGCTACTTAATTGCAATTAAATTACTTACTGTTAGACTTGGCAATCTGCTTATCAAACGCTTGGAGTTTGGGAAGCATTTGACTTTGAGAGATCTTGCCTTTCCAAGTGTCGTTAAAAATAGCATCCATCGGTGTCCAGAAATTATTAATTTCAGGAATCTTAGGCATTGGTGTTGCCCCTTTGGACATCTGCGTTACAGCTTTGGACAGTGCATCCTTTTTGACAGCTGCCGAATTCTGAACCGCTTTAGCAGATGGCACATAACCGATACTATTGAAGATCTTTTTTTGAACAGCATTAGATGTCAAATATGATGCCAGCTTAGCGGCTTGTGCCGGATGCTTGGTTGACTTATTGACAATAAACAATTTGACTCCCAGGAAGGCCTGCAGCTGTTTATTCTTCCCACCAATAGAAATAGTTGGATATTTAGCAACAGCATAATTATTTTTCAAAGCTTTTTGGGCATCTATTTTTGACCAAGGACCGGACAAGAAAGCATCTACTTTGCCAGAAGACAAGTCCTGCAAAGCGCCAGCATTGTCTTGAACGACACCTGGGTTATTTTTTTGCGCCTGAATCCATTTCAGAACCTGCGTGCCCTTGGTATTACCAAAGTTTGTGCCTTTTGCATTTTCACCGTTTTTACCGAACAACACATCACCATTAGTGAAGAACAAAGGTGTCCAAACGTAATTAGCGCCCGCTTCACCAAAGTTAACTGCTAATTTTCCTTTCTTGGTAATGCCAGACCAAGTTTTGACATCGGAAGCAGATAACTTGCTCTTGTTATAATAAAGAACTTGTGTCTCGACGCCATAAGGATATCCGAACATCTTACCCTTATAGGTTGCACCTTTAACAGCACCAGGGACATCTATTTTTTTAACTTGTTTTGAATATGTTGGAGATACCCGCAATACTAAGCCTTGTGAAACCAGAGTCCCTAATTGATCATGCGGCAGCATAGCAACATCACCAGCTGTCGTAGAATCTTTTTGCATATATTTAGTTGTATCGACCGATCCGACTTTTTGAAACTTGACCGAGATATTTGGATTGTTTTTTTCAAATTGCTTGACGACCGATTTATATGCATTGTTATCGGCCCAAAGTTTAATAGTTACTTTTTTGCTGGCAGCGTTTGCCGGAATTGAAGCAAATCCCGCGAAAATACCAGAAGCCAGAACCACGGCTGATGAAGCTGCAGCAATTTGGTGTACTCTCTTATTCATAATTTTTCTCCAAAAAAGCTAATAGGCATTTCAAATGCCTAAATAAATCATAACTGTAAGCGCTTTCAGTTGCAAGCGCTTTGCAAGTTTTGTAAAGCAAAAAGACTTGAAATCATCAAATGCTGACTTTTTTAGCACAGTTGCAGATCGAAATACTTGTATAAGTAAGCGCTTTCATATAAACTATCAAATGAGGAGTATTGGAAGATGCCGGAAATTAAACTCGAACACATAGCAAAAATCTATCCAGGCCAAAGTACCGCGACGATCAGTGATTACAACCTAGAAATCCATGATAAGGAATTTATTGTTTTCGTCGGCCCATCAGGATCCGGAAAATCCACAGTACTGCGAATGATTGCCGGGCTTAATTCAATCTCGCGCGGAAATCTTTATTTTGATGGCCAAAGGATGAATGATATTCCGCCAAAAGATCGAGGAATCGCGATGGTTTTTCAGGACTATGCGCTTTATCCGCATTTAACTGTTTACGAAAACATTGCTTTCCCTTTGCGAATCGCCAAAATTCATTCAGTGGAATTAGATCAGCGCGTGAAACAAACGGCGAATATCTTAGGATTGGATGATTTCCTGGATCGAAAACCAGCTGATCTATCAGGCGGCCAAAGACAACGTGTCGCGATTGCTGGCGCGATTGTACGCGGATCCAAAATTCTATTGATGGACGAACCGCTCTCAAATCTAGACGCTAAATTGCGAGTGCAAGCCCGCTCAAACATTTCCGACTTGCACAAAAAGATCGGTTCAACAACGATCTATGTGACTCACGATCAGACAGAGGCAATGACTTTAGCAGATCGGATCGTCTTAATTGATCACGGCAATATCCAACAGGTGGCTAGTCCTGAAGACATGTACAACTATCCTGCCAATTTATTTGTGGCGACATTTATCGGTAGCCCAGAAATGAATGTCTTTAAAGTAATTTATGATAACGGAACCGTCGATAATGGGCAAGGGATTAAATTCAAATTACCAAAGGGTATTTCTAAGCAGCTGGATGCAGCTGGTTATGACAAAAAGGATATTTTTTTCGGAATCCGGCCAGAAGATATACACGCTGAAGATATTGCCTTACAGGCATATAAGGAAGCTGTTTTTACAGCTCAAATCGAACTTTCGGAATTATTAGGCGAAACAGCTTTGCTGCATGTCAATAGCCAGAAAAGTAAAAATATTGTTGTAAAAGTGAACCAACGCGATAACGCCAAAGTTGGACAGACTATCACTTTAGCTATGAATCTTAATAAGGCACATTTTTTTGATGGGCAGGGAAATCACAAGAGGATTATTTAATGAACACAGCAGCTGTTTACCACAGGGCAGATTCAGAATACGCTTTTTTATATGGTGATCGAGACCATCTGAGATTACGATTACGCACCGCAGCTGGTGATGTTAAAAAAGTGTCGCTCCTATATGGCAATTTTGTTGAAGGCTCATACACACACTGGTACGATGGCGATGGCAGTGCCATGCAGAAGTACCTGTCGTCTGATTATTTTGATTATTGGACAGCCACCATTGAAGAGCCAATCGGGCATTTACCGGCATACGGTTTTCTAGTGGAAGATTTTTCAGACAATCAATATTTATATGGTGATCGCGGATTGGTTATTGACAGTCCTAGTGCCCGCTCAGATGTTGCCACGAATTATTTTCGCCTGCCTTATATGCATGAAATCGACCGAGTCATAAGTCCCGAATGGGTCAAAAAAACGATTTGGTACCAAATATTTCCAGATCGTTTTTCTGATGGCAATCATGATAATGACTCCAAGGTGACAAAGGACTGGAGTGACAATCAACCCAGCAGCCAAGATTTCTATGGTGGCGATTTGCAAGGAATCATCAATCACCTGGACGATTTAGCTGATTTGGGTATCAATGGCATTTATTTGACACCCATCTTTAAATCTCCCAGCAATCATAAATATAATACCAGCGATTACCTGGAAATAGACCCGACTTTTGGCGACAAGAACGTTTTCAAAAAATTAGTAGATGCTGTTCACGCCCATGGTATGAAAATTATGCTGGATGCCGTTTTTAATCACGGCGGGGATGAAAGTGCACAGTGGCAAGATGTTTTGCGAAACGGTCAAAAGTCGATTTTTGCTGATTGGTTTGTGATTCATGATTTTCCTATCCATTTCCACGAGACGGAGCTTGCTTATCGGCCCGATAAAAATTATGAAAGTTTTGCATTTACCAAGGATATGCCTAAATGGAATACGGCTAATCCCGAAGTTCAGGATTACCTGATCGGTGCAGCCGCATATTGGACCAAAGAATTTCAAATTGATGCCTGGCGTTTAGACGTGGCAAACGAAGTTGACCATCATTTTTGGCGTCAATTCCGTAGCAAAATAAAATCCATTAATCCTGAAGTATTCATTGTCGGCGAAATTTGGCATAGCGCTGGTCCCTGGCTGAACGGTGATCAAATGGATTCAGTCATGAATTATGGTCTAACGTCTGATGTTAACCATTATTTTGTAGATCAGGATATTAGCGCCAGCCAATTAGTTTCTCAATATAATGACCGCTTGATGAAATATCGCGATCAAACAAACGAGGTAATGTTCAACTTATTGGATTCGCATGACACAATGCGTATTAAGACACATGCTGAGGGCAACATGAATCTGGTCAAATCTGCCTTTGCCTTTCTTTTCCTGCAACCCGGTACACCGGATATTTATTACGGCAGCGAGTACGGCATGGCCGGCAAAGAAGATCCCGATTGTCGTCGGCCAATGGTCTGGGACAAACAGCAGCAAGATCTGAATATGTACGATTTTATGAAACGGCTGATTGCGCTGCGCCATGATAACTGGCAAATTTTGTCTGAGGGAAAAATCTTTTGGGACAAAGTTCCTGCTGAAAATCGTTTCCTTGCTTTTGGGCGTTTATTAGGAAAGGAAAAAATCAACAGTTTCTTCAATGGCAGCCAAAAAACTTGGTCCATAGAAACTCATGATCTCACAATCTCCAAATCAAACGTTTTGATCGGCAATCGTTACCAGATCGGGTCGGACAAGCAGCTTGAAATTCTCTCAGAGGGATTTGTAATCATGAAAGCAGATCATACTAAATGACAAGCGAACAATCACGCACTTGGTGGAAAAACGCTATTGGGTATCAAATTTATCCAATGAGTTTTCAAGATTCTAATAATGACGGCGTCGGTGACCTACACGGTATTATCGACCGGATTGATTACATCAAAAAACTTGGTGTTGATTTAGTATGGCTAAATCCAATATACAAGTCTCCCAAAGTTGATAATGGATACGATATTTCCGACTTCACATCAATTGATCCTGTATTTGGCAGCCTATCAGACTTCAAAGAATTGTTAGCCACACTCCATAAGAACAATATTCATTTAATCATGGATCTGGTTATCAACCACACCTCCGACCAGCATCAATGGTTTCAAGAGGCTCTCAAATCCAAAGACAACCCTTATCATGACTATTATCTTTGGCAGGATGGTTCAGCCGATCAAGTACCTAATGATTGGCATAATTGGGACGGCCAGTCGGAATGGACTTTTGTACCAGCACTAAAACAATGGTATTTCCACATTTTTAATCCCAAAATGCCGGATTTGAATTGGCAGAATCCAAAACTGAGAAATGAGATTATATCTGCTATTAAATGGTGGCTTGATCTAGGCATTGATGGTTTTCGTTTGGATGCCATTTCGCACCTCAAAAAAATGCCCTTCAGCAAATCCATGTCCAGCATGAGCAAAGAAAACGGCGGCGATCCCTGGCGTGTACATACGAATGTAGCCGGCCTGGAAGAATACCTGCAATTATTAAAAAATCTCTTTCAACAATATCCAATTTTTACAGTTGGCGAAGCTAATGGCGTGAGTTCTTCTCAAGCGCAATTGTGGACTGGCAGTAACGGCTATTTTAATTCCATCTTTCAACTAGAACAAAATTCGCACGATGGCATTGATTCAAAAGGCCGCAGCAAAGGAAATTTTCAAGTTTTTAAGAGAACAGTTTTTCATTGGCAAAACGCATTGCGTCTATACGGTTGGGGAAGTCCCTATCTTTCCAACCACGATACGCCGCGTGCTTTACAGAATTGGGGAGATGATAAAAGCGCAAAATCCGGTAAAGCTCTTGCAACGATTTTATTATCGTTGCAAGGCACGCCTTTTATCTATTTCGGAGACGAAATCGGAATTCCGAGTTTTCCATTTAAAAATATGCAGGAAATCAACGATCCCGAAGCTCAAATGCGTTTTAAATCCGAACTCGCAGAAGGAAAGGATGAACAGGCAATCTTCGCCGATTTGCGATTATGGAACCGTGATCAAAGCCGTACGCCTTTCCAATGGGATAACGCCAAAAATGCCGGGTTCACGGCTGCCAGGCCTTGGATAAAGATCAATCCCAGTTATACAAAAATCAACGCAACTCTCCAAGACCAAGAGGAGGATTCACTCTTAAATTATTATCGCCGCATGGTTCGCTTGCGACATGATCAGAGTGCTTTGCACACAGGGGAGTTTACAGCAGTCGAAGCTGAAGACCCGCAAGTCATGGCGTTCGTACGAAAATCAGAAAAACAAATGGCTTTCATTTTCGCTAATTTAACTGATACGCCAGCACTTTTTGAGCTTCCTGAATCTCTACTCTGCGGTTCTTGGCGATTACTAATCAGCAATTTTCCAAATGCTCATCTCAGCCAGAAGATCAGCCTTCAGCCTTATGATTCCGCCATTTTTATAAAGGATCTCAAATGACAACAGAAGTATCCCTATTCTCAGAAATTCAATCAGAAGCATTCGATAACAAATTTAAATACAAAGGCAGTGATTTGGGTGCACATTACACAGCTGCCGGCACCACTTTTAAATTATGGGCCCCAACCGCTCTTAAAGTAGATTTAATCGTCTACGGGAATGCTAAACAGCCAATGCTCGATGGCACTGTTTATCATATGCAACGCGGATCAGACAAACAACGAGGCATTTTTATACTTTATCTGGCAGGCGACCACGACAAGATGATCTATAATTTTCGCTTATTTTTCAAAAATGGCCGCATAGCAGAGAGCCGGGACCCTTACGCTTTTGCAGTGACAGCTAATGGCGACCGTTCTGTCGTTATCAATCAATCCAAAAGTTATCCGGCTGATTTTCATGTCAGCCATTTTAAACGAGTCAACCGAGCTGTTGATGCCATGATTTATGAACTTCATATTCGTGACTTTACGATCAGCCCCAGCTCTGGAATCGACCAGCAGTTTCGAGGAAAATATTTAGGGGCTGTTCAGACTGGCAGTACAAATCCAACTTCTTCTAAAGCAACTGGACTCGACTATCTTAAGCAGATTGGTATTAACTATGTACAGATACAACCTTTTTTTGATTTTGCAACTGTCGACGAAAATAATCCATCAACAACATATAACTGGGGTTATGATCCTAAAAACTATAACGTTCCAGAAGGCTCTTACGCCAGCGATCCCAATGATCCTTACTGCAGACTGATCGAAACAAAGGAAATGATTCAAGGTTTCCACGACCAAGGTATTGGTGTGATTATGGATGTTGTCTACAATCACGTTTTCCTAGTTGATCAATCAAGCCTTGACGCGACAGTACCGGGTTATTATTTCCGGCATAATCCTGATGGCAGCCTCTCAAACGGCAGCGGCATCAACAACGATACCGCTTCAGAACGTGCCATGTTCCAAAAATTTATGATTGACAGCGTGCGTTATTGGGTTAAAAATTTTGGCGTTGATGGTTTTCGTTTTGATTTAATGGGTATCCACGATGTTGATACCATGACCAAAATCCGTCATGCTATGGATGAAATTGATCCAAAAATATTATTGTACGGCGAAGGATGGAACATGAACACAGCTCTTCCCGAAAAGCTTAGAGCCACTCAACAAAATGCCGATGTCCTGCCCGGAATTGCTTTCTTCTCTGATCAAATGCGTGATGCTGTAAAGGGTGATGGCGATTCCCAAGAGGGCGGCTTTGTTAACGGTCCTTACCAGCCCTTAGTCGAACAACAACTCAAAAAATCCATTCTTGGGCATGCAAGCAATGGCAGTTATCAAAACGCCGCGCAGCTGATTCAATATGTCGAAGTTCATGATAATTTGACTTTAAACGACAAATTATCTTTAACGAATCCGCAGGATGATCCCTACCATCATTTTCTGAGAGATACCTTGGCTACCGCCATTATTTATTTGTCAGAGGGTATTCCGTTAATTGCTGCTGGACAAGAATTCTTACGGTCCAAACATGGCAACGCTAATTCTTACAATGCACCAGATATTGTGAATGCCCTTGATTGGGGCCAGTTATCAAAACAGCACAAATCAATTGAATTTCTGACACAGCTGATTAATTTTAGAAAATCCACGACTCAGCTGCACTTAACCCGCTACGATGACATTGATCGGCAGGTTAAGTTTTGGGATAGCGGCACAAAATCTTTGATTGTTTATACCTTGGATCATGATTTTCTGATTGTATTAAATGCATCAGGCAAAAAAATAGATTTGAAAACAGAAATCAGCCATGTAAATTTCAATCAAGCTGAACTTCTCTTGACTAACGACTGTCAAAGGAGCGGCCAAAAGGCCGAAATCAATGATCTAGCCCTACAAGTCTGGAAATTATAAGCTGCGATCGTAGGAACTCAGCCTGCCTCAGGCAACGCCACTTTGTTTCTGAATCCAGTCCCAGATTTCTTGGCTGCCAAATTTTTCAACAGCCGAAAACAAGGCTAGTGAACTGAATTGGGGCTGAAAATTCAGGCTTTTTTTAATGCGGGATTCGACTGCGTTGTGTTTGCCGCGAGCCACTTTATCGGCTTTTGTCGCAACCACTAAAATCGGCACTTGATAATAGGCCAGCCAATTGTACATGAGTTTATCGTCTTCAGTTGGTTCCATCCGAGCATCCATCAAGCTGACAACCCCACGCAATTGTTTACGGCTGCTGAGATAAGCCTCGACCATCTGGCCGAATTGTTCGCGCTGCGCCTTGCTGACTTTGGCATAGCCATAGCCGGGGACATCAACAAAATACAGTTTTTCGTCCAAGTTATAAAAATTCAAAGTCTGCGTCTTGCCGGGCTGGCTGCTGGTACGCGCCAAGCCATTACGCTGCAGCAAAGTGTTGATTAAAGTCGATTTGCCGACATTGGACCGGCCGACAAAAGCGACCTCTGGTAACTGACCGTCTGGGTATTGTTTTGGGGCAACGGCCGAAATGATTAATTTAGGATTAATAATCTTCATAGAATTAGTTTCACACATTTTTTAATGAAAAACAGTAAAGTCACCTTCGGAAATGTGTTTCCGATTAAAAAATCTGAAATACCAAGTAAACATTCAATATAATCAGAACGATCGTCGCAATCGTGGCTGCCCATTTGACCCAAGCGCTATTTTTGAAAGAACCCATCAATTTTTCATCGTTCGTGTAGATAACTAATGGGACGACCGCAAAAGGCAGTGCGATGCTCAAAAAAACTTGTGAAAAGGTCAGCAGTTCTTCTAAACGTGCTTCGCTGCCGCGATAAATAATCGCAAAAATCAAGACCGGTGTTACCGAGAATAAACGTGTCAGCAAGCGTTGGGCCCACAATGGCATCCGTAAATGGATAAAACCTTCCATAATGATCTGTCCGGCCAAGGTACCTGTTATTGTCGAACTTTGTCCGGAAGCCAATAAGGCAATCGCAAAAAGCATGCTCAATACCGGGCTGGCAATCGCACCAACAATCTGACTATTATTCAAGGCATTAAACAAATCGACAAAGCGGCCGACATCACTATTGGTACCGTAAAAAAGTGCCGCACCCAAGACTAACAGCAAACTGTTCACAATAAAAGCAATTGTCAGCTGCAGATTGGAATCGATGGTTGTAAAACGAATGGCTTTAGCGACAGATTTTTTGTCTTCGCGGTCAATGGCACGCGTCTGAGAAATAGAAGAACCAAGATACAAATCATGCGGCATAATCGTCGCACCGACAATACCTAATGCCAAATAAAGCATGGGCGTGTTTGTCACGATCTGTTCTGTTGGTAAATAACCTTGAATTACTTTGGCGATATTCGGCTGGGATAAGAAAACCTCATAAGCAAAGACCAGCAGCACCACGGTGATCAGCGTGACAATAATGGCTTCAATTTTTCGAAAACCTAATTTAGTCAGAACCAGCAGCAGCAAAACATCAGCAGCGGTAATCAGAATTCCGATGATGATCGGGATATTAAATAACAAGCGTAAAGCAATACCGGACCCAATAATTTCGGCAATATCGGTCGCCATGATAGCCAATTCTGTAATTACCCACAGAATAAAGCCGACTTTTTTTGATGTCCGATCCCGTGTCAGCTGAGCGAGGTCTTTGCCGGTCACGATGCCGAGTTTGGCGGCCATTGATTGTAAAAGCATTGCAATCAAGCTGGACAAAAGAATCACAGATAACAATACATACTCGAATTGTGCACCGCCCGCAATAGACGTGATCCAGTTTCCAGGATCCATATATCCCACTGCAATCAGGGCACCGGGGCCTGTATAAGCCAGCAAGGTACGGAAAAAACTAGCGTTCTGAGGTACTTTGATACTGCCGTTTATTTCATCCAAACTCTTTTGCCCGGATGTATTTTTATTAGCATTTTTCATGTTGTACCTACTTTCAAGAACGTCAATTAGTCTCTAAACTAATTATGACAAACTACGGCCCATTACAGGCACAAAAAAGACAAGCCTTGTCTAGGGCGTTGTCTTTAATCAAAAACTTATAGCAGCTAAATACTTGTTTTTAATCCAATCCTGGGAGCGGAATACCCTTACGATAGGAAACGCTGCGTGTCGAACCATCGGTATCAGCATAATTGTCAACAAAACCATCAGGCAGTTTAACATCCTTTAAGTGCTGAATGGTAGTCGTTCGAACGATCTCATCTTCACGATTTTCTTTGATCTTAAGAACAAATTCCGGGTCAATCAGCATTTCACGGCCGACATAGACACCGGATTCGCCTTTCTCGTCATCAACGGCATCCATGGCCTGGTCAGCAGTGAAAATATTTGTGCCAACATAGACTGGTACGTTACTGGCTAGTTCGCGGAAAATAGTAGCGAATCTTTTCGTATGTCCAACTGGAACAGCGTTGTAATCTGGACGTTTGGCATTATTGTAGCCAGCGGCCAAATTCAACGACAGATTCAAATAATCAATTCCGACTTTGAGGACTTCTTTAGTCTGTGCGATCATATCGTCCACATCATATCCAACTGAATCGCCATGACGCTCTTCAGGACTGATACGCCAGCCGATGATAAAATCAGTTTTGCCAGCTTCAGCAACAGCCTCTTTCAGACTTTTCAATACGGCTAATGGAAAAGCCATTCGTTTTTCCAATGAGCCGCCCCACTTATCAGTCCTGCGATTTGAATAGGTAGAGAAGAACTGCTGCAGCAAATCGTGGTTGCAGTTATGGATTTCAATCCCATCAAATCCAGCTTCAATCGCGCGTCTTGTCGCATTCTTATAATCATCCAGCACCTGCTCGATGTCGGCTTGACTCATTTCATCAAAGTCATAATGAACCCAAGGAAAATCGACCTTGCTTGGCGCATAGACACGATTCCCATATTTTTGCGAGCCCATCGCATCTCGGCCTGCATGAGAAAACTGCAAAATAGCTTTGGCTCCGCCAGCCTTCATTGCAGCTGCCAGTTTAGTCAAACCGGGTATGTCATCATCGTGAGCTGCACTTAATTGACCCTGAATCTGGATCCCAGAATCATTCACATAAGCATAGCCCGTATCGGCCACGCCGACGTTTGCTGCGCGAATCCGCAGATATTCAACCTGCTGATCAGTTACCTTGCCGCCATTAGAAGAATCGTCACACATGGGTGCCAGCATAAATCGGTTTTGAACTGCCGTGCCATTGCCTAATGTGATTTTTTCGAAAAGTTTATCGTATTTACTCAATTATAAAAACCTCCATGATAGACCAGCATAGCGATGTCAGGAATTTTTGTCAATCAATATTAGGGCATAAATTTTTCCAAAAAACATTCAAAATTTCATGTTTTTTTACAAATATTTTATATTATTTATTTGATAGTGAAAAATATATTTTAATTGTATTGTCAAACAGAATTTAATTTTTTTCACAAGTGAAAAAATGTTCAATTAGTTTTTGATAGTTAATAAACCGGACGGGTCTGTCCTTGCGTGGCCGGATCAGCAATGCCAACACTATCGTTTTTCAAAAAGTCCGGATCAGCAATTATTCGCAAAACAACGTCTGCAATACTTTTCCGTGATCCGGAAACACCCAGATACTGTTCGTCTTTATGCGTAATTTCGTATTTGACTTCACGATCGTTTAACCAAGGCAGACGCAATGTCGTATAGGCGAGACCTGACCGCTCCATGATCTGATCGGATCTAAGTGCTGATGCTAGCCCGCTGCCAATAGCGCTCTTATTCCATCTGCCGTATGCGCCAGGCACTTCATCATAAATACCGAGCACATTCGCATAAATTAAGCGTTGAACACCAGCCGCTTGCATGGCATCAACGACATTCTGTGTTTGATGATTATCAGGTGTATGGTCAACCACACCGACGAAAACAATATCTTGGCCAGCAATCGCCTGTTTGACATCAGCCGGATTGTCCAAACTGCCCGTGATCGAAGTAACTCGCGAATTACTGGCTAAACGACTTTTTCGGCGTGCGAATAATGTCAAATGAACATCAGAGAACTGACTGCCATTTAAAAGACCTTCTTCGACTAATTGTGAAATTTGGCCATTGGCGGCCATGATGAGAACATTTTTTGTCATTTTTAATACCTCCGTTATATTTATTCAAATTTGTCTGAGACACACAGCTGATTGTTGCTAGCAGCAGCACTGGCACATTTTTTTCGTCGCCAGCTTAATATAGCCGCCTTTCTCTCAGCGATACATAGTGTAATACTTGGAGTGTACTTCAAGTCAAATCCATTATTCAGCTATGTGTGGCTACTTTTTATTTCCTATAACAGAACACGACATCGCCCATCATATAAAGAGAAACAAAATATGTTAGCTAAGCTTACATAATAATGAATGAACGTGTCATTTGATCATACAACCTAGCTTAAA
The DNA here is from genome assembly GCF_047725585.1 of Oenococcus sp. Lineage (NCBI taxonomy): Bacteria > Bacillati > Bacillota > Bacilli > Lactobacillales > Lactobacillaceae > Oenococcus > Oenococcus sp. Next base: position 191,862 of record NZ_JBDNNF010000003.1, read on the forward strand.
TAAAAGTTATCTAAGTTGGTGGACTTACTTATCTTTTATTTTAGGAGGACCATGATGAAATCGAAAATTGTTAAGAACCCAGATGGCACACGGCGTGCATTGAGCAATCGCCATGTGCAGATGATCGCTATAGGTGGCACGATTGGAACAGGATTGTTTTTGGGATCCGGCAGCACGATTAGTAAAACGGGGCCATCGGTACTATTGGTGTACGTGATTCTCGGTCTGTTTTTCTTCCTAATGATGCGAACCATCGGAGAAATGTTTTATTCCGACCCATCTCAACATACTTTTGTGTCTTTTATATCACGCTATTTAGGCCCAACAGCCGGCCACTTCACAGGCTGGACTTACTGGATCGGCTTAGTCTTTGTTTGTATGGCAGAATTAACAGCGACTGCCAGTTATGTCAAATACTGGTTCCCTAATATACCTTCCTGGATTGTGGAACTGGTTTTTCTAGGCGTCTTGGCATCAGTCAATTTAATTGCTGCACGTCTTTTCGGTGAAGCGGAATTTTGGTTTGCCATGATCAAAATCATCGCCATTCTGGCAATGATCGTCACAGGTATCTTCATGATGACCAGTCATGCAGCGACACCGCTCGGCCATGCATCGCTATCAAATATTTTGCAAAATTATACTTTGTTTCCCCGCGGCGGATTTAATTTTATTTCTGCTTTTCCCATGGTGTTCTTCGCCTTTCAAGGTATTGAATTTGTTAGTATCACGATTGGCGAGGCTAAAACACCCCACGCAGTTATCAAAAAAGCGGTCAACGAGACACTACTCCGAATTCTGCTCTTTTATATAGGCGCTTTGATCGTGATTATGGGTATTATTCCATGGACATCTCTCCCCCCTACCAGCAGTCCATTTGTCCAAGTATTCAGACTAGCAGGATTCCCGGCAGCAGCAGCGACAATTAATTTTGTTGTCTTAACATCGGCTGCTTCATCCTTAAATAGCTGCATCTTCTCGGCTGGCCGTCACTTCTATCAATTAGCAACTGAAGTGCCGGAAAATTCTTGGATGTATCAGACATTCGCGAAGATTTCTAAGAACGGCGTCCCCGCTGCGGCTATTATCCTATCTGCGGCTTTGGTCTTGATTACACCCTTGATGAGTTTAACGACCACAATTGACTCAGTCTTCACAATTGTCACTGGTATCTCTAGCGACATGTACATCATTGTCTACACACTGACGATGCTGGCACACAGAAAATACCGCGAATCTCAAGACTTCCTGCCAAACGGCTTCTTGATGCCTGCCTATCATCTGACCAGTCCATTGACAATCGCATTTTTCGGGATTATTTTCATTAGTTTGTTCTTCGTCCCGCAAGATATGATTGGGGCAGTCGGCGAAGTTATTTGGACGCTTGTGTTTGGCGGCTTGGAATATCTGAGGCAAAAGAGACTGAAACCATTAAATGTCTAATTGAATCTTTCTCAGATACTCGATAAACTTCTATAATAGTAAATCCACTGTTGATTAGCAGTGGATTTTTTGTGGCACCGATCTATTGAAAGAGCTGATTTCCCCAAAAGAAAAGACCCGCTACTTGCGGGCCTCCTCATTAATTTGTCTTCAGACAAACATGATGATCTTGAAGAGTATAAACATGGTCAAAACGCTTAGATGTTTCCGCTCTCAAGTGGTGTGTCACCATTAATAACGTGATTCTAGGGTTACTAATCAAGCTGTCTTCAATTTTGTCAGCCGATATTCGATCCAAGGCCGAAGTACCTTCATCAACGAGAAAAATGGATCGGCCGGAAACCAGGCCGCGAGCTAAAACAATCCGTTGTTTCTGCCCACCTGAGAGGTCAGCGCCATCATGAGATAATTGTGTGTCTAAACCATCGGGCAGCTGGTCAATCAAAGGCTGCAGGCCGGCCTCTTCAACGGCATGCTTTAAAAGATCATCCCCGATTGCTTGACCCATCGTGATATTATTGGCCAAGCTGTCATTAAAAATATAAGGATCCTGATCCAGATAATAAATTTGTTCACGAATCGACGCTGAGCTTAGATTCTGATAATTATCGTGATCAAATAATAGACTGCCTTGATAATTCGTCAGCTTTGTGTTCAGCAAATTCAGCAGCGTTGATTTACCAGCACCGCTGGGTCCGATGAGCGCATATTTATGACCTTTTTCTAAAACAAGATTAGCCTGCTTGAGAATGGGCTGATTTTTATAAGAAAAACTAACATCTTTTAATTGGATGCTTTGCTGCAAGGCGGCGGCCGGCCTACTAGACTGCTGTTGCTGGATAGGCAGCTGTCTGAATTTGTCAAAGATCGGCCTGGTTGCTTTCATGGCAATCAATGTTTGGCTATTGCCAGTAATGCCGGAAAACACGCTGCCAGCAAAATTTTCCGTGGCGACAATTGAACCAATTGGGATTAATTTCAAAAAGACCAAAATGCCCGTTTGAATCACAACAATCAGCTGACTGGCCACACTAATGCCGTTCACCGAAGCCGACATCGTGCCGTAGATTTTTGCATAGTGATTATTTTTTTCGGCTAAATGATCAGAAGCTGTCAAGACCTTGGCAACAATTCTGCGCGTGAGGTTCATCATATATAAAGGATTAAAGCCTTCTAATGTGTCGGTTAGCTGGTCAGTTAATTTTTCTGATCCTTGTGTCATTTCTAAAGAAGTCCGGTCCAGTCTCTTTTTGAAAACATTGGGCGCCAGCAAAGTCGCCACCGACAGCATTGCCACAGTCACAATAAAAGAGTAGTGATAAAAGAGCAGGGCTGCCGCACCAAAAACAATATTAGCCGTGTTATCAACAAGATCGTAAAAATTATTAAAACCATTTTGATTAATCGTATTGATATCATTGGTCATCCAAGAGGTGTAAACAGCGTCGTTTCTAGCATGATAATCTTGATAACTGCTTTGCGAAATGCGTTTGGCAATATTTCGACGAATGGCCGTATCCATGCGCTGGATAATTTTAGAAGAATAGTAATCCTGAATGTAGAGGCTGAAACAGTAAAAAGTATAAGCGTCTATTTCCAACAGCATCCAGATCAGAAAAGATTGCAAATGCAGATGAACTAAGGCTGTTAAAGCGTTAGCCGAAGCTAGGCCTGCCAGCATCAAGACAAAGTCTCGGAGAATCAGAAACGCAGACAAAAAACCGTTCTGTTTGGAGAACTCACGTAAATACTGAGTTAAATTCATGAGTGTTACCCACCTTATTGTTATTTAATTTAGAAAATAGTTTTCTTAAAGAAATAACAAACTTGCTGGTGTGTGAACCAAAAACTTGAACATATGCCGTCCTTTGCCAATACCGTTTGGGCTATTTTCTCATAAGCAACAGCGATTTTCAATCCGATCAATTGAAGTAGTACTGTAATTTGAAATTACTCGCTTCAATCATCTACGCTTGTGTTAATATTATGAACAATTATCCCGGTATATATATATATATATATCATAATGCTAAATAATTAAAAGAAATGTGAGGAATGACATCATGAGAAAATATTTAAAAGAACAATGGGTCGGCACGCTGTTTTGTGTATTCCTAATTGCCTTGATGTCCGGCAGCAAAGTAGCAGCTGCCTTAATCAATACCTATCTATTAAACAGCTTGATCAGTTTCCAACGAAACCGATTTCTGCTGTTGGCAGGCCTGGCGATCTTGACCTGGGTGATTTTCGCTTTTTTGATCTATATCGTGTATGGTCTGCGGGCAAGACTGGTACAAAAGATGAGCCTGTCTTTGCGGCATGATATCAGCCAGCAAATTTCTGGTCTGCCATACAGCCGTTTTCATGCCAAAAATTCAGACGATTACTCATCTTGGCTGATGAACGACGTGACAATGATCGAAAACGGCGGTTTTAGTGTTTTCTTCGATATTATTTCTGTTTCTCTGGATGCCATCTTCTCAATCATCGCCCTGCTGTCTTTTCACTGGTCACTGGTGGTCTTAACGCTGTTGTTATCAGCTGTCACTATTTTTGCCCCACAATTGATGCAGAAAAAATTGAAGAAAGTCAGTGTCGAGACCTCACAGGCCAATGAAAACTTTGCCGCTTCTGTCAATGATATGCTGCATGGTTTTGACACATTGTTTGCTTATAATCTGACACAACGAATTATCAATCACGTCGATAAAAGCGGCCGGTTGCTGCAGACCAAAAAAGTTCAACTGGGACGTACACAAGCAGCTGCCACGTCAATTGGTGTCTTGGCAAACGCCGGTAGTCAACTGATTACAATTGCCTGGACTGGTGCCTTAGCACTAGCACGTCTGACGCCGATCGGATCAATTCTATCAACCGGCGCCTTGGCCTCAAACGTCTTTAACGGCTTAGCTAACTTAGGTCCAACGCTGACTTCTGTCAAATCCCTGAATCCCTTGTTTGCTAAATATCATCTGGGTGTCGATACCAGCCTCAATACCAGCAATCAAAGCACTAAGCCTCTAGCAGACGCCACTATCAATCTGACAAATCTGAGCTACCGCTATCAGGATAAAATAGCTTTGAAGCCGGTTTCGATCAAGCTTCCTTTGAATAGCAAAGTCATTATTACAGGTGAATCTGGCGCTGGTAAATCGACTCTGCTGAATATTCTAGCTGGTAAACTGCTGAATTATAGTGGTAGTGTCAAAATTGCCGGTCAAGAATTAAAGGATCTTTCCTCAAAACAGCTGCGCAAAACAATTACTTATGTTGATCAGATTCCCTATATTTTCAACGGCACCATCCGTGATAACTTGACCCTTGGCGAAAAATTCTCTGATGATGCCATTTTCCAGGCACTCAAACGCAGCGACCTATTTGACTTCGTTATGGCTCAAAAACAAGGCTTGGATAGTTCAGTCGGCGAAAAAGGTCAGCTCTTCTCTGGTGGCCAGCGACAGCGTTTAGCGCTGGCCCGGGGTTTATTACGGAATCCACAAATTCTGCTAGTCGATGAAGGCACCAACAGTTTGAAAAACGAAAGTGCTATTCAAGTAGAAAAGCAATTCTTAAGCTTGCAGGATATGACTGTGATTTTTGTTACTCATCAATTACATGAAGAAATTCGGCCAGAAATTGATCAATTAATTACTTTGGCTTAGTTTTTCACAAATGGCCCACCACACTTTTTTATAGATCACCAGCGATGATCTATTATAGGTGCGAGTATAATTGGCATGGGGACAGATTCGATTGGAGAAACACATATGAAAATCGCATTCATCGGTAGTGGACATGTCGGGCAGGCTCTAGCTAAATTAGCCATTAAAGCCGGCCATGAAGTGACTTTAACTAATCGCCACGGTGCTGACAGCTTAAAAGAAATTGTCGCCGGACTTGGTCCTCAAGCCAAAGCAGCTGATTTAGCTGATATTGCAGACGGCCAGGACTTAATTGTGCTGGCTGTGCCCTTTAACCAAATCAAAAATATTGATAGCAATCTGCTAAAAGGCAAAAAAGTCATCGATGCCAGCAATTATTTTCCGCAACGAGATGGGCAAAACACAGACTTACTCACACATAAAATTGCCAGCTCGCAATTGGTCGCCAATCACTTTCATAGTAGCGAGGTTGCAAAAGCATTCAATACTTTCGGCGTCGCAAATTTAGGCAGCCTAGCCAAAGCGGCCGGTACACCCGATAGAATTGTCATGACTGTCGCAGGCGATGGCGAAGTTAAAAAAATCGCTACTGACTTGATTTCAGAAATTGGTTTTCAGCCTTACGATGCAGGATCCTTATCTGAGAGCTTTAAAGTCCAAGCCGATGGGCCAATCTTTGGTTTTCAGGGAACTTTGGATGAAATTACAAAAAAACTTGCCTGATTGGCATAATAAAAAGGTTGTCAGTAGGCAGCCTTTTTTATTATCTAAAAATCAGTTTCTTTGCTTTTGTCTTCCCAAGCTTTCAAGCCATTAATGTCAGCCTGCAACTCATGGTTGACCACCTTAATCGCATCACTGCCTAACAGCAGCATGTCAGGTGTGTGATCAGATTGCACGGCTTCAACAAGTAAGTCACCGGCTTTCTTTGGATCACCCGGTTGTGTGCCGCTGCTATGGTCATTGTCTTTGCGGCGCAGGCCAGCAGTCTGGGCGTAATCATCAATCACAGCAGCCGACTCTTTAATCGAACGGCCGGCAAAATCAGTCCGAAAGGCACCTGGCTCGACAACCATAACCTTAATACCCAAAGGTGATACCTCTCGGCGCAAACTCTTAGACATAGCTTCCAAAGCATTTTTAGTCGCCGCATAATAGCCCGATCCCGCTAAGGAGTTCTTGGCCGCAATCGAAGAAATATTGACAATAGCACCTTGTTTTTTGGAACGCATATCAGGCAAAACAGCCTTGATCAGCCGTACGGGACCAAAGAAATTCGTTTCAAACAGCTCATCCACGTCGGCTGTGCCGCCTTCCTCAACGGCAGCTCGATAACCGTGTCCGGCATTATTAACCAAAACATCAATCGCACCGAAACGATCTTTGGAAGCAGCAACTGCCGACTTAATCTGTTCGGGGTCCGTCACGTCTAATGCTAATGCAATCGCGTGGTCAGGGTATTGATTGACAATTTCTTGAATTTTTTCCGTGTGGCGGGCAGTGACCGTCACATTATTGCCAGCTTTCAAAGCACTTAAAGCCAGATTATAGCCCAGGCCGCTTGAACAGCCTGTAATCAACCAGTTTGACATATTTGTTTACCTCTATATTTGGAATCTTCATTTGAGTCTTCACTGCTCAACATTAAAGATATGATCAGTTTAAACCCGCTGGCGGGCAAAATCAAAAAGCGCTTTCTTAAAAGCGCTTTTTAAATAACTGATCAGCCAGCTCTAATCGAAGATGTCACTGTTGAAACGTTATTTTTTGTCTTGCAAATCCTTTAAATTATAAGACGAACTGGTACCGTTTTTCAGAATATCTTCATTGAGGCTACCAGTCTCATGCAAAGCATAGATAGACTCACGGCCTGGCAAATGCGGTTCCATCCGCGGGTCAGAGAATAGATTAATTAATCCTGGAGTCAGGTGCGATTTTTTGACCTGTTCAGGCGAAATGTGATCAACAATCTCATTCCCACGGCCCTCTTTGATTTTTAAAGCAATTTGAGGATCCAATAAAGTAGCACGTGCCATTGCGACTAAATCCGACAATTGCATCGCAGATTGCATATCTTTTTCAGATAAAACGTTGCCAACAATGATTTCTTTGGCCTGCCTGCCAATCGCTGGTTGAAACAACTCAGCAAAAGTTTTCGTAGAATCCTTGGGCTTATCATTATATTGCGGCAGCGAGATATGAATATAATCCAAATCGTAGTTACCCGTAATCGCTTGAATCAATTGCGTCGACTCATGCCAGCTATAACCCACAATGCTATGAATTTCTTCCGGGCTAATGCGGTAGCCGACAATGAAATCCTTAGGAGCGAATTCTTTAACTACACGCATGACTTCCTTGACAATCTCAAGTGGAAAACGCATACGTTTTTCTAGACTCCCTCCCCAATCATCATTACGTTTGTTGGAAAAAATTGAGAAAAACTGTTGAATCAAGTAATGATTGGCACCATGAATTTCTACGCCATCAAAACCGCAATCAATTGCGCGCTTGGTCGCGGATCCAAAATCTTTGATGACCTGCCGCACTTCGCCGTCCGTTAATTCGTGCAACGGATAATCAATCCACGGAAAATCCATTGCCGTAGGCACCTCAGCTACTCGACCCATGGCTTGAGCATAGTTCGCTTCTCGACCAGCATGTGCTAACTGCAAAATAGCTTTATTACCATTTTTCTTCAATGCAGCGGCTACTTTTATCATTCCTGGAATAAATTTATCATCGTAAATCGCCAGTTGAGATCGATCATCTGCCCAAGTCCTTGACGGCCCACCATTTACACTGACATTCGTATATTCGACAATGACCATACCTGCAGACTGCGAACGCGCACCATAATAGTCTAATGTATCTTGTGAAACCATCTCTCGATTGCCAGAATTACTCAGCATGGGTGACTGTACAAGACGAGTATTAACCCTGGCACCATGACGAAAAGTGACTGTATCGGTAAGCGATTTCATTTAAGTTTCCTCCATAAAGACAACTTGTTAATCTTATCACATACTATCTTAATCCGAAGGCACGCTTTTGTCAATCAGCTGTCTTCTTTGATAATTGTCAGTCAATGGTTCCCAATTATTCAAGAGACACTAGCTTATTGGTGAAATTTACTAACTTTAGGTTAGAATTGTCTTAGATGTTACCTTCACTTCCTGAAGAAGTCGTGAAATTCACATTAAGTAACGTCTTTGCTTACACACTGGTAAAGAGCTGAAGACATGAATCAATCAGGCAAAAGCTCGGAACTTTAGAGGAGGAAAGAATGATTGCAAAAATAAAAATTGGTCACAGCGATGTGACATCAACTAAATTAGGCCTTGGCACCAATAAAGTCGGTGGCCATAATTTATTTCCAGGCCTCAATGACGACGATGGTTACGACTTGGTCCAAGAAGCTTTATCGGATGGTATCTCATTGCTGGATACAGCCTATGTCTATGGCTTAGGTAAATCTGAAGAAATTATCGGCGATGTTTTGCAGAAAAACGACCGTCAAAAAGTCATTATTGCTAGTAAAGCAGCTCAAGACCCAAAAGATAATCTGAAACTAAATAACAAACCAGCCTTTTTAAAACAGTCTGTTGATGATGCGTTAAAACGTTTGAAGACGGATTATATTGATATTTTTTACATCCATTTCCCAGATGCGCAGACAGATAAAGCCGAAGCTGTTGCGGCTTTGGCAGACGAGAAAAAAGCTGGCAAGATCCGTGCGGTTGGCGTTTCCAATTTTTCTCTTGACCAGGTCAAAGAAGCTAATGCCGATGGCCAAGTAGATATCGTTGAAGATAACTACAGCCTGCTGCATCGTGGTGCTGAAAAAGAACTACTGCCATACCTGAAGGCTAACGGTATTTCCTTTGTTCCTTATTTCCCTTTGGCTTCAGGCTTGCTGACAGGCAAATATACAGCTGCCGATGCCAGCAAATTTGATCAGTTTTCTGCCGAACAATTTGACCGAATCATCAAGGCTTTAGATCAAGTTCGTCAAATTGCCGATAAAAAACAGGCAACTGTCGCACAAGTCATGATCGCTTGGTACATGGCCGATCCCGATGTCAGCGTCGTGATCCCCGGTGCCCGTAAAGCTGAACAAGTCAAAAGCAACGCTGCTGCTTTATCAATTGATATCAGCGATAATGAATTCAAGACAATCGATCAGCTGTTTGCCGGATTCTAAAAAGATAGCATATGAAAAACCGTCCATAATTAGTGGACGGTTTTATTTTTTGGACTTCTCTAAGACAAATGTGCTCGCTATGCACAATAAGTAGTGAACACATTCATCTTTTTAAATATCTTTAACGCTTTAATTTATCAGTTTTCAGATAAAAGAATCCTAGCAGAATCAAGATGACAGGCCACACGAAGGCAACTTGGCCTTGTGGCAAAAAGCTAAAGTACCTATGCAGGACGAGAGCTAAAGATAGTAATACGCCAATGACAAGAAGCGAGTAGCTGCGGTAAGACCGCAATTTTTGCATTAACGGGGAATTTTGTGTCCTATTACTGATATAGATAGCCAAGGCAAGTATTAAAATAAAAACGATGTTAAAAGAATCATCCGTCATGATTGGTCTCCTTCAATAATAAAGACATGATTTTTTTATCATACACTTTCTTGGTTCAATACATCCATAAAATAAAAACCGTCCACTAATTATGGGCGGTTTTTCTATATATTTATGAAACAGTATTATTGAGCCGTGTAGCCACCATCGACTGTAAATTCAGAACCGGTCGCAAACTTAGCTTCTTTAGAGCCAAGATAGACAGCCAACCAGCCGATATCGTTAGGCTCGCCAATATGTCCCATCGGTGTCTTGGTGCGCTGGCTCATGCTCTCTTCAAAACCAGGCATCTCCTCAACCAATGGTGTCTTGATATACCCTGGGTGAATGGTATTCACACGAAGATTGTAATCATGCTGGGCACAATACAAAGCGGCTGATTTACTCATGATCCGCAAAGCGCCCTTCGTTGCGTTATAGGCAAACAGATCAGGATCACCAATCAAACCTTCGATACTAGAAAGGTTAATTATTGATGCATCCCCGCTCTTAGGATTTTTCATGTTAATCACACCATAGTGAGTACCAAAGTAAACGCCGTCCAAATTAACAGCCATTGTTTGACGCCACTGTGCGTAATCAGTACTCTCAACGTTTCCGGGAACGCCAATGCCGGCATTGTTGACTAAGATATCAACCTCACCAAATTCAGCAATTGTGTCCGCAAATAATTTCTTCCAGCCTTCTTCATCAGAAGCATCATGAACAACAAACTTAGCGTTAGCTGGATTGCCAAGTGTTTTCAAAGCTGCCTGACCAACTTTTTCACGCCGGCCGGTGAAAACAACTTTAGCACCTTCCTTTAAATACAAATCAACAATCGACAAGCCGATGCCCAGCGTTCCGCCGGTAACAATCGCAACTTTGCCCTTTAAACGATCCGTCATATCGAATACCTCCATATCCACCAAACATTTTACTCGGACTTTGTTACAAAGTAAACAATATAACAGACAAAATTGTGAATTTTTTAATTTTAATTCGTATGGTACTTGATGGGTACGGACACTTTATGGCTTTAACAAATTGAGCCGCATCAAAGATGCTTGAATCGTCGGATCCTGTAGTTGTCCACTGGCAGCGATTTTGCCATCGGCCATGACCAAAATCTGATCAGCAAAGGCAAATAAGGCCTCATTATAATGATGCGTAATGACAGTCCAACCCGAATCCAGCTGCATGAGCATCTCTTCAATCGCCTGTGCCGTATGCGGGTCCAATCCGCTAGCGGGTTCGTCAAAAAGTAAATAATCAAAGTGATCCAGCAGAGTTCTGGCAATGAATAAACGTTTAGCTTCACCACCGGATAATTCGTGTCCAGAACTAGATAACTGTTTAGCGAAGGCTTCGTCATTGGCATAATTGCTTAATTGAGCTTGCGTTAGGGCTGATTGAAGCTGACTCTTTGAAAATTTTTGTCTGAACAGACTGAGATTATCTTGAAAACTGGCCGAGAAAATTGCACCGCTTTGTTCAGCGATACCCAAACGAGCACGCAGACTTGCCAGATCAATATTTTTTTGATCATGGCCATTAATCAGAATTTTACCTGTATAGCCGTTTTTATCCAGCAAAGGCAGATTCATAAAGCTTGTCTTACCGGAACCCGTCTTGCCAACAATCAAGTAATGCTTGTCAGTCTCAAATTTAAAATTAACGTGACGAAGAATTGTCTGATCCTTCTTTGTGTAAACAATATCTTGATAGGCGATCGACTTTAATTTATTGATTGTTTGACCGACTGGAATTTTTTGCTGCAAGGCTAAATTAGCTTGAATCTTTTTGGCTGCTTCTTGGCCTCCCAAATAGTCAGCCATGAGTCCCGATGCCGACTGCAGCGGTTCAGCGATAAAAATCATCAATTGCGAAAAAGCAACTAACTGACCCAATGAGATTGATTTGTTCATGACGAAATAAATCCCGCCAACCCAGGTACCAAGATAGAGAAAATTATCAAGTAGTTGCGATAAACTGCCAATTAGCTTGCGATTTTTCTGATCTTTATTTTGTTTGACCAGCCAATCCTGATTCTGCCGGTCAAAGAGACGACGCATAATTTTATTGACGTTAAAAAGCTGAATCGTTCTTAAACCATCTAAGATATTCCGTAAAATCTGTGTATATTTTTCCGAAGAAGCGAGGACATCTTTTTTCGAAGCTTTCAACAATTTTTGATTTAAAAGCGGAATCAATAAGCCAGGCAAGCATAACACCAGGACGACCAAGCAGAGCATTGGCTGGATAAAAAGTGAAATGGCCATAGCAATGATAAATTGACATAGTTCTGCATAGATAGACACAGCTGCACGTAAATAATCGTCTTGCAGCACAGCCATATTATTAGTTAACTGATTGAAAGAGCTGGATTCATTATCATCGTGGCTTAAAGCCAGTGCTTGCTGCTCAGATAAATATTTGCGCATAAGACTAGCTCTGACAGCAGCAGCGGTCAAATTCAGCCATTTCTCCCTGAAATAAGAACTAAAAAAATAAAAGAGTGCATCGACAACGATATAAGCCAATACCAGCAGAACCAATAAACCATAAGTGATATGTGCCCTGCCGTTAGCAGCATCTGTCAATAATTGCAGAATCGAGGCAACAGATATTTCTACAAAAGAGGCAATTGGAATTAAAAATAGTAATAACAGTGAATATTTCTTTGAAAAAGATAAAAACTTCCCTAACATTTGAGTCTCCTGACACAATCACATCAGATCAGTCAAAGATCCAAGGCTTTTTGTGTATTTTAACACATTATGTTAAAACCATATTTTCTCAATGAATCTAATTAAATATAATATCCAAATTTTAATATTTTTTGTTGCTAAAAAGATATTGTTTTGTATTGTAAACATCCCAGTTTTTCATCAGCATGAGTCACGAATAACAAGGTATTGCCTTCCTCCACAAAAGCATTCAAGTAGCCGCAAATTACTTGCATACCAGCTGAATCAATACCGGAGAAGAATTCATCTAAAATCAAAATTCTTGGTTTTTGAGCCAAGGCCAAAATAAATGATAGTTTCTTTTGCGTTCCCAGAGATAGATCCGCAGTCACAGTATCTCGGTATGTCGGCATATGCAATTGTTCAACCAATTGAGCCAAAAAAGCCTCAGGACATTTCAGCTGTTTGACGGATTTCAAAAAAGTCAGGTGGTCATTAAAAGATAGATGGGGATCAAGCCTGTTCTTGTCACTCAAAAAAACATTATCCTCAGCGTGGCTTTGTACCCTCACCGACCCACTATCAGGACGTAAATCTGCATGAATCAATTTTAATAAAGTGGTTTTCCCGATGCCGTTGGGACCGGCGATACGATAAGCTTGACCATAATCAAAATTCAAGTCCAAATTTTCAATGACCGCCGCGTCCTCGTAGGCAAAAGATATGTTTTCAATACAGATATTAGGCATATAGAATACTTTTCCTTTCTCGGCTTTGCCGGATGCTGATGGCGATCATAAAACTGATAGTTGCTGCATTGATAACAATAAATAGGACCGATAGACCAGAATAAATCGGAAAAGAGACATCATAGTAAACAAAAGCAAGGATCGGCAGTGATGACACAGGCAGCCAGACAATCCACATAATGGCTTCAATCATGTTGCGAACAGCTAAGACCGTTTTCTTTCGTTGAATATCAAAAGCGCTGTGGATGCCCACAGAGCGGCCAGTTAGCCCAGCTAATTGGAGAACCATCGTCAATAAAAGCAGCAGCGAAGAGGTCAATAATATTAGTGGGATAGCGATAGACACCCAACCGTTCCAAGCGGCCAGACATAATGCAAGCAGATAAAGTGGCGCTAAACGAAGGACTAAATAGAGCGAGATCGCAACCAGCATATTTCGAATCAGTAAGGCATAATTTTTTCGCCAAATGAAGAAATCCAAATGGCATTTAATTTCAAAAAATTCCGGGAAACGCTGCAGGATACTAGGCATTAAGAAAACAGCCGGATATACCAGCAGCATAAAAGCAATTCCTAGAGCAACTTTTACTTCAGTCATCTGGCCAAGTATGGACAACCCAAATCCTGACAATAAATAGAAAATAGGTGTTGCAACTATGAACACATCTGACAGAGACTTTTTCGCGATGCTGCTTTTAAAATCTTTCATATAAGAGAAATGCTGAACAGGTTTAAGCAAACAAGCTGGTAGAAACAAGACCAGACAAGACGATCCCAGCAACAACCCACTATGCCAATCTAAAGCAAAGGCATCCAAATGAAAGTGTATAGTTCCAATAGATTTTTTTATGAGCAATTCAGACAACGCTTCCTCAATGAAATCTTTTATCGGAATGGCTATGAGAAAAGCTGTGGCAAAAGATAGTGGATTCAGCCATAGTAGTGGACGACGTTTTGATTCAATACGTTGCAGAAAAATAGATAAGGCTGCAGTTACAGTGATAATCGACATGGCAATCGCAGTTAGGCGAATCATGAATCCGCTAGTCAAGAACAAAACTAAACTTGTTGTGACAATTGGTATTCGAATAATCTTAAAAAAGGTCTGGGCGAAAAAACCAGCAGCCACTCGCCAACGATAAGAACTATCACGGGCAAGCATAGCAAGTAATGGCTGCTTTTTAGTGGCAGCCGCTACTGATCGAATATCCGGCACAAAGACAACAAAATTGACCAGCATAACGAAGAAAACAGCAATCATCGGTTCAGTTAAAACAGATTTTAGCAAAGGATATTGTTGGACGATCCATCGAAGTAATGACGGAAATAGCCTCAGCGAAGCCCATGCAGAAAAAAAGAGGCCAACGACGGAAACCGTATATGCAAACAAGCAGCACAATAAAAGTTTTCTCGCAGTCATCTTTTTAACGAAGGGAAGATTCGCATAAGCTGCTCGTAAAGAACTCACAAAAGCGATGGTCATCAGTTATCTCCAAAATAGCGGGGTCACGCAAGTTTCTAGAATAGCTGCTAAAGCCAGCAAAACAACTATCAGCAGCATTGTATTCACTAATTGCTTTCTCTGCTGTTTTTTAGCAAGATTAATTTTTTGAAAACCAATATTAGCCGCAATAAACAAAGCCGCCAGTTCAGCCACCCCATGGATGCTCACTAACAGAATAAAGTAAAGCCAGGCACCAGTCGTATAAATATTGGCTGCCAAAATGAAAGCCAACACCGCAGCGTTCACTATCAGAGCCAGAATCGTTGGAATTTTAATCAGGAAGAATCCCGATACCAAGATTAAGGCCACGATTAAATTCTTAAATAGGATTTGAACAAAAGTAAAATCTTTAATCTGGCTTTTTAAATCAATTGGTAAATTCGTGGCAGCATGCTGGTAGTTTAAAAATAGTGTTAATAGGATCGCAGTTACCACAAAGCTAGCAGCAAAAACTGTACACACAGTCAGTAAAGGTTTCTTTTTAATTAAAAAAACTTGCGAAAACCTATTCCGGAAAACAGCCATATTGAATATTACGAAGAACGCGATGGTTTTCTAAAAAAGCAACAAAAAAACGCCGACATTATTGGGGCGTTTCTCGGATATCCAATCAATCTTTAATCTCATAAATACTGTACATGGCAGTCTGCCGACTGTTCAGATAGTATTTATTCGCAAAGTCCGAAGCTTGTTCGATACTATCGAACAATTTGATTGACGCCTCCGGACTCTGTTTCTTTTCGTTGATAAACCAGTTGTGTTTGATATCGTATATGCCAAATGTAATAAGCTTGTCCTTCTTTCTTCTATTTCCAGCTTATATCCTATCGGCCCTAATATCAAATGAATGCAAAGATTTGTTTAACCAATAAAACACACTAACAAGTTGATCACTCATTGATCGAACATTTTCATGTCATCAATCAACTTAGCTATGCTAAAATACTTGACGAAAGCGCATACATTTCAAACTCAAAAGGCAGGGAATCTTTCTATGGCTAAAAATGAAATTAAAAAAATGTTGACAAGCAAATTATATTTTGCTGGCAGTCCTGAAGCTGTGGCACTGCGTATGCGGGCCAAAAAAATGACTCATCGTTTTAATCAAATGATTGATTTAGATGTGAACCAAAAAAACGACCTGCTAAAGGAATTATTGGGTCGCATCGGAACCAATAGCTATATTGAGCCGCCCTTTAGAATTGATTATGGCCGTTATACAACGATTGGCAATCATTTTTATGCCAACTATGATTGCATTTTTATTGACGTTGCCCCTATCACAATTGGCAACGATGTCTTTTTGGGGCCGAGAGTCAGTTTGTATACGGCTGGGCATCCTATTGATGCCGCAATTCGAAACGAAGAACTCGAATATGGTAAGCCGATCACGATAGGCAACAGTGCCTGGATTGGCGGAAACACAGTTATCAATCCAGGTGTCACCATTGGCAGCAATGTCGTCATTGGATCTGGTTCTGTGGTAACAAAAAATGTGCCGGATAATGTCGTAGCGGTCGGAAACCCATGCCACGTCTTAAGAGAAATCACTCCAGAGGATCATGCATACTGGCAGCAGCAAAAAGATATATATTTGCATGATAATGATTAATCAATATTAACCTGCTTTTTTAAATCCACCCTTATGAAACAGTGGATTTTTCGTAACCCTGTTTTACAGTAAGTCGAAATCGCGGCATTGCCTGCTTTATTTTTTCAGTCCCACTGTCACTGGAATCAGGGCCAGCAGCAGAAAAATACCAATTGTCCCGATAACGATACCAAGAATCTCTTGATGGTAAACCATTGTCAAGTTCATACCAAGCCCGAAGACCATCACGCCGAGAAAGGTCAAGCAGCTAATACCGATGGTTCGTTTATTGAGATTGAGTCTTGGTTTATTAGTCATCCTGCGATAAACCAACCAAGTAATGAATAAAATAATCAGTCCGATGATGCCCAAAACAATACCAGTTTGAAATAAATGCCAGGTAGGGAGCAAAGACATCGACATACCCAAGCCTAGGAAAAGAAAGCCTAAAGTACTCAAAAGAAGTGTGATATAACTACTTTTTTTCATCTTTCAGCTTTGCCCGCCTTTCTTCGTTTGCTAATTTTAACCTTGCTTTAGCATCTGCAATGCTTTCGCCATCATGCGTTAAATACTGATCAACAAATTTATCTTCGATCTTGGTGTAAGCACCCACGACTTTATCCGTTATTTTTTCATGAGCTTCGACAACGGATTTTGCAATTTTTTGATTTGCTTGAATGAGTTTTGATTTTGCCATCATTTTAGTGTCCTTTTCTTCTTTGATACATTGAGTGTAACGTGTGTTAAAATGAAAAAAAATCATCAATATCACGACATTTGTTGGTTTAATAAAGTTTGCCGAGGATACATGATATGGCCAACGTTCAGAATAATAAAAAAAGACGGACATCCGTCTTAAAAATTGAAAAAGCGCTCGTTACTCTGCTGCAAGAACACGACTTGCATCAAATTTCTATCATCGATATCTGTCAGGAAGCGCATCTGAACCGATCCACGTTTTATGCTAATTTCCTTGATATCTACGATTTGATCGATCAGCTGCAAAGCCGTATGTTAGCCGACTTTAAGGGACTATATCAGGAAGAGAACCAGGGCCAGCATAATTCTAACGACTTTACCAAATTATTTCGCCATATCCAACAGAACCAGCCATTTTACACAACCTACTTTAAATTAAAATTAGATACCTTAGTGAACATTAGCGACTACGATATCCACCTCGCTCAAAGACTATTCGATAATCGAAACCTGGACTACCATAAGGAGTTTTTTAGAACAGGCATCACGGCCATCATCAAAAAATGGCTAGACCACAATTGCGACTTGAGCCCTGAAGAAATGTCTGACATTCTTGCGACAGAATATCAAAACAAAATTTAGATGCAGCTTGTATACTGTATCTAAATTTTGATTACCAAATATAGGATCATTTCAATCGTCTATCAGCAGTATCGGCGACTGACTTATTTTTCATCGTGTTTATCGTAAAGAGGCATGGCTTGAATCGGGTGTTAGCCAAGATGATTAAAAAATAAAAATTATAGTTTGAATTTCCGACCGATAAAACAGCTGCTGCCTTGATAAGACATTCTCTGAAGAACACTTTTGGGGTAAATGACAAAACTGGCTGCAACTTGCTGATTAATAAAAATTTCTAACGACGAGTTGTCAATCAATATATCAAGTTTTTGAATACGTACAGGATCTGCAATCGTCAGCTCTTGCTGATGGGTGAAGGTAGCCAGATGCAGATTAAGCTCATACCGCGTTAATGATTGTCGCTTGAGCCGAATCGAATCACCAGAGTCATTATCAAATATCAATTCATCGCCCGTTAGCAAACCAGAATTCGAGCTGATAATGATTTTCCCAGCAAAGGCAACAGGCTTTTTAGTCTCAATCACAAAGGATTGATTATCATAAGAAGCTGGTAGATCCAGGAAAGGTTCTTGATACAAGACGTCATTAACGATTGATAACTGCCGCGGGATGCCCATCTGGCCATTCCATGTGTGGCCTTGTTTCCCCAAAAAATCCAGCAAGCGATCATTTCTCAACCACGGAATCAGAATCCTTTTGCCATGATAAGCAAATGACTGAGGGGCATAGAAATCCGGTCCTTGATCCAATACGGATATCTTGGCTAGATCAAACGTGGCTGTTTCCCAATTAATATCACCACTGGCAAGATGAACGACATTTGGCTGCCCATCGCCGATAATGGCACTAAATACGAGCCCCCAATGCCCATCCGAGGTCTGAAATAAGTCCGGGCATTCGGCCATGATACCGAGCTCAGGGCAGGAATCTAACAAAGTACTCGTGAAGTGCCATTGGAGTAAATCTTCGGATTGAAAAAGTAAAATCTGCCCGTGTCCATCTTTAGCCGAAGCCACAACGGCATAATAGCGATCGTTATAAGCAAATAATTTTGGATCACGAAAATCAGAAGTAAGCGATCCAGTCGGCAGTTGTCGAGCATCGATAACAGGGTTACCCGCATATTTTTGAAAATGGATACCATCATCAGAATAAGCAATATTTTGAGTCTCGGTCACGGTTCCTTGGTCTACGACGTGGCCTGTATACATCAGATATAAACGACCATCTTTTTCAATGGCTGAACCCGAAAACACGCCGGATTTGTCATAATCATGATCCGGGGCTAAAGCTACCGGCAGATTTTCCCAATGCAGCAAATCATCGCTGACAGCATGTCCCCAATGCATGTCGTCCCATTGAGTCGAATAAGGATTGTACTGATAAAATAAATGGCATTTGTTTTGAAAAAATATGAGGCCATTAGGGTCGTTTATCCAGCCAACGGGGGCTGAAAAATGGTAGAGGGGTTTACGCCAGTCAGCGCGATCCAAAAGCTGTTTGCTAATAAAATTGTTTGCCTGCAATAATTTTGTTTCTGTCATTTGTCACCATTTCCTGCAACGCCCAATCCTTGTACCAAATACCTTTAACAGATCAATTCTGAATGTTAGTATCACTCTCAGTCAAAAAGTTGTTCACCTGTTCAAAAAAGAATTCTGGATTGTCGCGAATTGAGACATGGGTAGCATCCGGAATAATAGCTAGTTTGCCATGCGGCAGCTGCTCGACCATGGTTTGCGCACTCTTGATCGGAATCATATCCTGATCACCAATCAGAATTAAAGTCGGTGTGTGAATTTCAGAAACACGTTTTTCGACAGTCCAGCCGGCCATCACGCCACTGGTCTGGAAAGGATTTCTTCCCATCATTAAATCAGTTAATTGATAGTTAGTCGTGTCAACAGCATGTTTGGTCTGGCTTTGGGAAAAACGTGTGTAATAATCACGATAGAATTTCCCCATAAATTGATTGAAAAGAGCGTCGCTAAATTCGCCTTTTTTTGCTTCCAAGAAGACATACTCAGCTTCATCTTTTGTCAAAACCTTGCCAACTTCTTCTTTCATGCGATCTGTGAAATCTGCGTCACGGTCAGCCATACCGACAATAATTAATTTAGTCAAATGTTCGGGGTACTTCAAAGCATATTCCAAAGCAATCATGCCGCCCCAAGAATAACCCAGTAGTGTAAATTGCTCGTAGCCTAACTGTCGGCGAACCTGTTCTAACTCATCGACAAAATAATCAATTTTCAAAGTTCTCTCAGCGACTTTCGGATCGGAAAAATCCGGTTGATCCGAATACCAAGATCCCAGCTGATCGTAATAAGTGATCTCGGCACCAGGAATTTCCGCAGGAAAGCTTTCAAAAGACTCGTGCGTGTCACCCGGGCCGCCATGAACAGCGATCATTTTGTCGGACTGGCCAGCATTTTCCGTATGAGACCATAGATGGTAGCCGTTTGGTAAAGTTAAAATATGCGTGCCGTTTTTCATAACCTAAGCATAATAAAAAACACTTGTGATAGCGCTTTAGAAAAGGCAAGATTGACGAAATTTGCAATTTTTTTCATAACGAATCACTGATTATGAGATTATTAACCAATGTCATACATAACAAAAGAAGAAAAATCGAGAAGATGTCCATGCCATGGCGTTCCATACTGATTTTCCCTAAAATTTCCACTGCTGTTGCATTACAACGTGTCAGAGAGCATTTTGATCCCTTAGTGTCTCATATCCGCCCTCACATTTCGTTAGTCTTTCCTTTCCAATCAGAAATTTCTGATACGATACTTATCGCGAAAGTCACGCAAATAATATCTGGAACCTCAGCTTTTCCAGCGGCCTTTACCAGATTAGGTCACGATGATAATGGCTATATCTGGCTAGAAGCAGATCAAGGCAGGGATACATTTACGAAACTACACGATCAGCTGTATAGCGATCCGGTTTTTGCACCTTTCTTGCGTAGGGATATTCCTTTTCAGCCGCATATCACAATTGCCAAAGTTAATCAGGGCAATACAGATAAGATAATAGCTGGCATCAAAATCCAGGATTTGTGCTTCTCGACATTGATAAATGCAATCTCAATTGAACGAGTAGCCGCCAACAACGATTCCGATGAATTTGCAAAAATGAATTTGATCTCAGGCAAACAACACTAATCAAATAAGGAAAATCAGGAGACATATGAAAAGAATTTATTTTGTTCGCCACAGTATTCGAGATAACCGAATTAAAAATGACCGGAAAGCGCCACTCACTCAGCAAGGCAAAAAATTAGCAGATGCCTTAAGCAGTTATTTTCAAGACAAGCAGATCCAGTCTATCTATTCATCGCCATATCTTCGTGCCTTGGAGACGATCCAACCCACGGCAAAAAGCTTGCAGCTGCCGATTACACAATCCGAGATGCTCAGGGAACGCCAAAGCAGTTGGCAAACGAACTGGCAGCAACATTTGCAATCTTTATGGGCAGATTTTCAATGTCAATTTCCTAATGAAGAGAATATGGCCCAAGTCCAAAAAAGAATGGTCGCTTTTTTTGCAGAAGCGATTCGCTCAGCTGACAATAATATGATCATCTGCAGTCATGGCACGGCTCTCAGCATGTTGTTCAACCATTTAACCGCTGGGCAGTTTTCTTTTAAAGATTGGCAATCTATGAACATGCCAGAAGTCTATCTTCTTACTTTAAGCAGCAACGATAGATTCGTCACTTTGGAGAAAATCGACACAGGCTCTGGAAAAATATTGAAAACATTTTCGAAATGAAGTTATGTCAATTAAGCTGGAACTATTTTTCTCTGTGATTTGATTAGATTGCAGAGTTAATCGCTATAGTATCTGCTGTACCGGATCCAGACTATAATAATTATTTTATAA
>NZ_JBDNNF010000003.1:213319-271932 GCF_047725585.1 Oenococcus sp.
TTCGAATCATGAAATTCCATACAAAATCCATTTAACGATCAGATTTTTCTGTGTGAAAAAACCTCAAACCAGCGTGATATCGCGATTATTGCCAAAGGATTGACAATTCAAAATGACTGAATTCTGATCAAACGGCATTTAATAAAATGACTGTTTATTATAACCGGTCCTTGATTTTTTATTAATCACATTGTTTGATTGCCTATCTATCTTTTTTTATTTCATGAATAATGATATGATTTAAGAATAGGGATTATTGTTAAGTCAATTTTCACAATAAACGAATAAACGTTTCTAGGAGAACATGATGTTTTTAAATAAAATCATAGTCGCGCGTAGAAAAGAAATGAAAATATCTCAGATAAAGCTGGCTGCAGGCATTTGCACACAGGCCACCATTAGCAAATTAGAGAGCCAAGGTTTGGCACCATCGCCAGATATTCTTGTAAGAATCTGCAAGCGTTTGAACTTGACTTTAAATGATGTATTTTCAGATTTTAACGACGAAGTTAAAGAAGCACTTCAAAATAAAATAGATCAGGTTTTTCAGCTGACTTCAAGCTACCATTTTGAGAAAGCTGCCAAATTGCTGGACTCGATTAAAGAAAATCAAGCTCGGGACAAGGGCCTGCTCAATGTATTGTATTATCTCAAAGGCAATCTTGCATTAAATTGGAAAAAGGATTTTGACGAAGCACAATTTTTCTTTAATTGGATATTGGAGCATACGGCAAATGACCAAATCAGTTATGAACAACTCTTTGCACTCAAAGGCTTGGGCATTATTTACTTTGAAAAGAACAAGTCCGATTTAGCTGCTTACTATTTTGACCAGATTAATCAAGTGATTGTCGAAGATAAGAAATTCCCGGATAATCAAAGATCAGTTCATTTGCTGGCTAATTTAGCTAATTTTTACGCATCGAACAAGCAGTTCAAGAAGAGCCTCAAGGCTAGTCAAGCAGGCTTGGACATTATTAAAGAGACAAAAGTCTTTTCATATCTAGAACAGCTCCTTTATGCTAGAGCGTATGCACTGACTCAGACCGAAGCCGATTCTGAGCAGGTTAAGAGCTTACTGCAGCAAGCTCAGGCCTTTGCTCGTTTTAGCGGCAACCAATCGGTGGTCGATTATGTTGATCATTATTTCCAGACAGGAGAATTTAAAGCAGCCGATCGTCAAGAAGACGCTGTCGCAGATACAGAAAGTTTCCCGCTGCCATCCGGTAATTAATGAATGCCCAGATCCATCTTGGCCTCGCGCGACATCTTATCAATTGACCAGGCTGGTTCCCAGACTAAATCAATCTTGACTTTTTTAACCTCAGGCAATTCCTCTAATTGTTCTTGAATGGACCGATTCAGATAATCCGATAAAGGGCAGCCCATAATCGTCAAAGTCATTGTGATTGTGCAGCAGGCATCGGCCGATAGAGAGATACCGTAAATTAGACCGAGATTAACAATGTCGACGCCTAATTCTGGATCGATAATTTTAGATAACGATGCTAACGCTTTTGTTTCAAAAGCGTCTTTTTGTCCATCAGTCTGAGTCATGAACAATGTTTAGCCAATCGACCCTGCCATCTCAAAGCTGATCAAACGATTCAACTCGACCGCATATTCCATTGGCAATTCCTTGGTAAAGGGCTCGACAAAACCCATAATAATCATTTCTGTGGCTTTCTGTTCGGAAATACCGCGGCTCATCAAGTAGTAAAGCTGTTCTTCAGAAATCTTGGACACTTTGGCTTCATGTTCCATTGAGACATTGCCATTATAAATCTCATTGTAAGGAATCGTGTCGCTGGAAGATTTGTCGTCCATGATAATCGTGTCGCACTCGACATGCGAAAAAGAGCCGTCCGAATGTTCGCCAAAACGCACCTTGCCACGGTAATCAACGCGGCCGCCATCTTTTGAAATGGATTTGGAAATAATCGACGAAGATGTATTTTTTGCATTGTGAATCATTTGGGCACCTGTGTCTGAATCCATGCCGCTGCCGGCAACAGCAATCGACAGCATCGTACCGCGAGCACCTTCGCCATTCAAATACACCGACGGGTATTTCATCGTGGCCTTGGCGCCCAGATTGCCGTCGACCCATTCCATGATGGCACCTTCTTGAGCTTGAGCACGCTTGGTCTCCAAACTATAGACATTTTTTGACCAATTTTGGATCGTTGTATAACGGCAATAAGCATGTGGCAGCACATTAACTTCGACGACTGCGGCGTGCAGACTATCCGATTGATAATTCGGTGCCGTACATCCTTCGACGTAATTGATGCTGGCATCTTCATCAACAATGATTAAAGTCCGTTCGAACTGGCCGGAATTTTCAGCGTTCAAACGAAAATAAGACTGGATCGGTACAGTCGTCTTAACACCCTTAGGCACATAAATAAAACTGCCGCCCGACCAAACAGCTGAATTTAAAGCAGCAAATTTATTGTTGTCTGATTTGACCAGTTTGCCAAACCATTTTTTAAACAATTCCGGATATTCTTTTAAGGCCGAATCCGTATCCGTGAAGATAATACCTAGTTTTGCAAATGAGTCGCGCATATTGCCGTAGACAGCCTCGGATTCATATTGGGCCGAAGAACCAGCCAGATACTTTCTTTCTGCTTCAGGAACACCCAAGCGGTCAAACGTCTGCTTGATTTTATCCGGTACCTGATCCCAATCCCGATATTTTCTATCAGTCGGTTTTTGATAGTAAAGCATCTGCGACAAATCCATTTTGGATAAATCCGGGCCAAAATTCGGCATCGGCAAAGATTGATAGATTTGATAGGCATGCAGTCGATAATCAAGCATCCATTTCGGCTCTTCTTTTTCTTGGGATATTTGTCGAATAATATCTTCATTCAGACCACGACCGGTCGAAAAAACAGGTGCCACATTATCGTGAAACCCAAATTCATAACTGCTATCTTGGACAACATCCGACACTTTACTCATGCTTTTTCTCCAAATACTGGTCTAACAAATTATCCGCTGCATGCCAAGCCAGCGTTGCGCATCTAATACGCGTTGGAAATTCTGCGACAGAAGCTAAAACTGCAGCATCCCCGAGAGCCTGATTTTCTTGATCAGAAATAGGCTCGCCCATGATCAAGCGGCTAAAAGAAGCGATTAATTTTTTAGCATCGACCAAATTTTGACCCAGCAAAACGCTTGTCATCATACTAGCTGAGGCTTGAGAAATTGTACAGCCTTGACCTGTAAAAGCGATCTCGGCCACCTTCTCTGCCTGGAAAACCATTTCAACATCAATCGTATCGCCGCAAGTCGGGTTGCGCAGCATTAAGTGGTCGCTGAAATTTGTCAAATGGCCATAATGCTGGGGATGGGCTGCGTTTTCTAAAATCAGCTGACGGTATAAAAGATTTAATTTATCTAGCTGCATTAGAAAAGAACTCCTTTGTCCGCTGCAACCCGCTGATCAGACGGTCGACATCATCACGCGTATTGTAAAAATAAAAACTCGCACGAACAGCTGCGTTGATACCCAAATAATGCATCAAAGGTTGGGCACAGTGGTCGCCAGCACGGACTTCAATGCCTTGCAGATCCAAGGCCGTGGCCACATCGTGTGCATGCAGTTTGCCAAGATTAAAAGCAAGGACTGACGCATGTTTTGCAGCATCCAAAGGTCCATAAATTGTCAGACCATCAATCTGCGACAGACCTTTTAGAGCAGCTGCCATCAAGTCTTGTTCGTAGGCCTCAACCTGGTCCATACCTAGTGCCTGCAGATAATCGATCGCCGCAGCCAAACCAATTGCGCCGCCAATATTGGGCGTACCTGCTTCAAACTTCAAAGGGGCGGCCGCCCAAGTCGCCGATTGTTCATCCACGCGGTCAATCATTTCACCACCGAATTGGACTGGCGGCATCTGATCTAATAATGCCTTCTTACCATATAAAACGCCAATCCCTGCTGGTGCCAGCATTTTATGTCCGGAAAAGGCATAGAAATCAGCATCCAAATCCTGCACATCGACAGCAAAATGCGGTGCCGCTTGTGCGCCGTCAACGACCATATAAGCACCTTGCTCATGTGCCAAACGCGCGATTTTCTTAATCGGGTTAATCGTGCCTAAAACATTGGAGACTTGTGCAATGGCGACAATTTTAGTCCGTGAAGTCAGTTTGCGTTTTAAATCAGTCATATCTAGTTCGCCATCTGCTTGTAAGCCTATGTAAACAAGTTTGGCCTGTTTGCGCTGAGCTAATTGCTGCCAAGGAACCAAGTTGCTGTGATGCTCCATCTCGGAAATCAAAATCTCATCGCCGGCTGTCACAACCAAATCACCAAAACTACGGGCAACTAAATTCAGGCTTTCAGTCGTCGAGCGCGTGAAAACAATCGACTGGCTGTCAGCTGCGTGAATAAATCCCGCCACCTTGTCGCGTGCCGCTTCATAGCTATCTGTGGCGCGGCTGCTTAAAGTATTGATACTACGATGGACATTGGCATTATCATGCCGATAAAAGTCACTGACGGCTTTTAAGACAGATACTGGCCTTTGAGCAGTTGCGGCACTATCCAAATAATCCAGTTTTTCGCCATTAATCAGCTGTTGGAAAATCTCGAAATCATTTCTGGAATTGTTCAATCCATTATCCATTAAAAAGGCTCCTTTCAATCAAGAAAATCGCGTAGTCGGCAATCGCTTTATCGGAAATTTCACTCAAAGATTCAGCCAAAAAACCCTTGACTAATAAAGACTGGGCTTTGGATTTTGTCAGGCCGCGGCTGAGCAGATAATACAACTGCTGGCGATCAACCTGTCCAATACTGGCTGCGTGCCCGGCTATAACATCATTTTCATCAATTAATAAAATCGGATTGGCATCGCCCTGTACAAATTCAGACAACATCAGCAGACGATTTTCCTGCTGGGAATAAGCAGCGTGAGCCCCTTTGATAATCCGGCCAATGCCGTTAAAGACAAGTTTGGATTCATCCAGCAAGACGCCGTGCTGGACAATGTTGCCCACGCTATGACGTGCATAATTCGTAATTTTGGTATTAATACCCTGTGTCTGTTTGCCAGCAGTGATCGCCACGACTTTTGTCTCGGCGTTGGATCCGCTGCCGAGAAGATCAGAATAAAATTCGCTGACGACATTACCCTGATTCATTTCAACAAAAGTCGACTGAACCCTGGCATCTTGGTCCAGTTGCGATTTTCGGTAAATGTGCGCGCTCGTCTTAGCAGATAGTGTGTCTAAAACCGTATAAGTCAAAGTACTGTCGGCGTCGGCAAAAATAACAGTGCGCAAATCTGCTGCATTAGCACAATCACCCAAGGTAGAGACTTCCTGAGAAATTTCTGCTTGGGCACCAGTCTCCAAAACAATGATCATCAAATTGATGAAATTCTCTTCTTGACGGCTATCCTGCAGCTGCAAAATCTTCAGTGCTGAAGACAGATGAACATTTTTCGGAATATAAATGAACAAACCGCTATTGACTAAAGCAGCCTGCCACAAAGCTAAACCGTCCTGAGCCTTATTGGAAAAACATTTTCGAAAATATTTTTCAAATAAGGCAGCCCGTGTCGTCATAGCCTCTTCTAAATCGCAAACAACCACACCCTGCGCAATCAAATCTGCTGGCAAATCAATTTTGATCGTTTTCCGACCAAGAGTCACAACCGCCTGTGCCTTTCGGACCAAATTACCAGGCACATCAATGTGCGGCGGTATCGCTTTTAAATCAAATAAAGGCCAATCACGATAATCAATTTTTGGAAAACGCGGCGGCTGCTGATTCAGTGCCTGCTGCCAGCTATCCGCACGAAATTCAGCCAGCCATTTTGGTGCCTGAGGTAAAAGCCGTGCAGGCCAATCAGTATGCGTTTCAATTGACTGAGCAAGCGTCGTCACGATGCCTGGCCTCCCTGATTGGCTATTTGATCATCGTCAACTAAATCCACTTGAATACCCAGTTCATCGCGTAAACCAGCATAACCTTCGGCCTCTAATTTTTCCGCCAAAGAAGCATCACCTGTTTTGACAATCCGGCCGTCCATCATCACGTGAACCTGATCAGGATGAATATAATTCAGCAAACGCTGATAGTGCGTAATCATCAAAGTACCAAAATCTGGACTTGCCATCGTATTAACACCCTTAGCGACAACTTTTAGAGCATCAATATCCAGGCCAGAATCGATTTCATCTAAAATAGCAAATTTAGGACGGATCATCATCAGCTGAAGAATTTCATTACGTTTTTTTTCACCGCCGGAAAATCCTTCATTTAAATAACGGTCAGCCATGCTTTCCGGCATATTCAACAAAGCCAAATTCTGATCCAAATCTGACAAAAATTCACGGATTGGCATCGGCGATTTTTCCGGTCGCTGGGCATTAATCGCCGCACGCATAAATTCTGCATTCGTAATACCCTTTATTTCGACTGGATACTGCATGGCTAAAAAGAGTCCCAGGCGTGCTCGCTGATCGACCGAGTCTTGTAAAATATTATGGCCGTTCAGTAAAATCTCCCCTTCAGTGACCTGATATTTAGGATTTCCCATAATCGTCTCGGATAAGGTGGATTTGCCAGTGCCGTTTGGCCCCATGATGGCATGCGTTTCACCAGTCCTCAAAAGCAGATTGACACCCTTGAGAATCTCGTCTCGCTGTTTTGTCTCTTCATTTTCAATGCAAACATGCAAGTTTTTTATTTCCAATTTATCCATGCGATTCTGCTCCTTAGGACTATGATAATTAACTCACACTAACACGATTATTTTTTGTTGGGCAATGTTAAAAATTGATTAATTTTTTTGATTGGTATTTTGGCCGGCAGTCATTGCAAACTGTTAGTCGCACATACTTGTGAAGTCACTTTACGTGGTTTTTACAGCTGTTTTCGTAACAATTTTTCTGTTGCTTTTTGCCCTGATATCTCTTACGATAGTCCTTACCAAATCGATCAAAGGAGTTATGATGGCAGAAACAAAAACTGACTTAGAGACAGATAAATACTTGCTGGATAAGCTAGCTGTCATTAAAAATGACGGCGAGAAGACGAAGTTCCACTTATATAAAATAGGACTTGTATTGGACCAGATTTTGTCCGATGAACAGTCAGATGCAGGAGACGAAATTATCGCCAAACTGCTGGCTTTTTGCGAGGGCAGAAATGAAATCTCAACGGACGATATCCACACATTTATGATCGCGAGTTTGCGTGATCTTGGTTTAGACCAGGCCGCAGAAAAGTACATAGCCTACCGACAACAGGATATAAAAAAATTTGAGGAAGCTGTTGACCCAAGAATCAAACTTGAACAACTTTTAAGCAAAAAAGATAATATTGTCCACGAAAACGCTAATAAAGACAGCAATGTTTTTAGTACCCAACGCGACCTGACAGCCGGTATGGTCGGCAAATCTTTGGGACTAAAAATGATGCCGGAAACAGTTGCTAAAGCTCATTTGCGCGGCGACATTCATTACCATGATTTGGATTATTCGCCAATGACTGAAATGACCAACTGCTGTTTGGTCGACTTTAAAGAGATGCTGGCACATGGTTTTGAAATCGGCAATACCGATGTGACACCGCCGCATTCTATCGAGACGGCCACAGCTTTAATGGTGCAGATTTTTGCTAACGTTGCTTCCAGCCAATATGGCGGATGTTCATCGGACCGTACTGACGAACTGCTGGCACCTTATGCTGAGATGAATTATAAGAAGCATTTGGCTGAAGCGGCAAAATGGGTTGAACCTGATCAGCGTGAAGCGTTTGCCAAATCGCGGACGAAAAAAGACATTTATGATGCCATGCAGGCTTTGGAATACGGTATCAACACACTACTTTCTTCTCAAGGCCAGACGCCCTTCACGACGGTCGGATTCGGCTTAGGCACTTCTTGGATTGAGCGTGAAATTCAAAAAGCCATCCTTCAGATCCGTATCGAAGGCATGGGCAAACAGCATCGAACAGCCATTTTTCCTAAATTAATTTTCACTTTGAAACGCGGCTTGAACTTAAAGCCCGGTGACCCTAATTATGATGTCAAGGAACTCGCGATTGAATGTTCGACAAAAAGAATGTACCCGGACATCTTGATGTATGACAAGATCATCGAACTGACAGGCAGTTTCAAATCACCGATGGGCTGCCGCAGTTTTCTGCAGGGTTGGAAAGACGAAAATGGCAAAGAGGTTAACGCCGGGCGCATGAACTTGGGCGTTGTTACGATTAATCTGCCAAGAATCGCGATTGAATCCAAGGGAAACATGGCCATTTTTTGGGAAATCTTCAATGAACGTGCCGCAATTGCCAAAAAAGCCCTCCTAAATAAAATTGAACATGCCAAAATGGCCAAGCCGCAAAACGCCCCGATTTTATACCAGTCTGGTGCTTTTGGGAAACGACTGAAGGATGACGAGTCTGTCGATCAGCTGTTTACCCATCGCCGCGCGACTATTTCACTTGGTTACATCGGTCTATACGAAGTCGGGACAGTTTTCTTCGGGCCAAAATGGGAACACAATCAGACGGCTCACGATTTCACAGTCGAAATCGTTAAACAGATGCATGATTGCTGCGTTGCTTGGGAAAAAGAATACGATTATCATTTCAGCCTCTATTCAACACCGGCTGAGTCGCTGACTGATACTTTCTGCCAGCTTGACGAAGATCGTTTTGGCAAAATCCCGGACATCACAGAGAAGGAATATTATACAAACAGTTTCCACTATGATGTCCGCAAGAACCCAACACCATTTGAAAAGTTAACTTTCGAAAGGGATTATCCAGTCTACGCTTCTGGCGGCTTTATCCATTACTGCGAATATCCGAATTTAAAGCAAAATCCAAAAGCGTTGGAAGCTGTGTGGGATTGGGCCTATGACCAAGTGGGTTATTTAGGTACCAATACTTCCATCGATCATTGCTACAAATGCGGTTTTGACGGTGAATTCAAGCCAACCGCTAAGGGCTTTGAATGCCCAGTCTGCGGGAACCGCGACCCAGACACTTGTGATGTTGTTAAAAGAACCTGCGGCTATCTGGGCAATCCGCAAAAACGGCCAATGGTTCACGGCCGCCATAAGGAAATCGCATCCCGTGTTAAGAATATGACTTTAGGGAGCCTTGATTAAATGACAGTCGGTCCGAAGAATCCAAAACCTAAAGAATGGCTCTCAAAGGATCACAGCCTAGGCTACATCGCTTCTTACAAACCCTTTAATATGGTTGACGGGGAAGGTGTTCGCTGCAGTTTGTATGTCTCAGGCTGCTTGTTCAACTGCCCTGGTTGTTACAATGCCGTCGCACAAAACTTCCATTACGGCCATCTCTACACACAAGAATTAGAAGATCAGATCGTTAAAGATATGTCCCAGCCTTATGTCCAAGGCCTGACGTTACTGGGTGGCGAACCCTTCTTAAATACAGGCGTCACGATTAAAGTTTGCAAACGAATTCGGAAAGAATTCGGCCATGACAGAGATATCTGGTCTTGGACCGGTTACAAATGGGACGAACTGATGCAGGAATCAGACGATAAATTAGAGCTCTTAAGTTACTTGGATATGTTGATCGATGGCCGTTTTCTCGAATCTCAAAAGGACCTGACCCTGCAATTCCGCGGCAGTGCTAATCAGCGCATCATCGATGTACCAAAATCATTGCAGCAGCACAAGGTGGTTATTTGGAGCAAACTGCTTCGTTAACATTAGTATCCCGAAACAAAACAATAACTGTTTCAATTGTTTTGTTTTTTATTTCTCTTTTTTTGGAGTTTCCGTTGAAAAAAACAATCAATCACTCAATGATCCATGACTTTATTCGTTATGGCTTATATGTTTTACTCATTTTTTCCTTGGGCATCGGCTTGCTGTTAACGCACGCATTCAAGTATCCATCTATTTTAGCCTTGGCAATTTTGGCTTTCACTTTTGGTTTGCGACACGCTTTTGACATTGATCATATTGCCGCCATCGATAATATGACGCGGAAATTATTAAATGACAAAAAGAATGCACATGGTGTCGGCTTCAGCTTTTCTTTTGGTCACTCACTCGTAGTGATAATGATGACCATTATCACAGTACTGCTAGTCCAATGGGCCAAAAAAAGGATGCCGGATCTTAATCAATTCGGTGCGGCTATCGGCACTTTTCTGGCTGGAATGATGCTGATCATTTTGGCTGTTGTCAATATGTTTATTATCAGATCCATTTGGCTGAATTTTAAACACAGCTCGGAAGAAAACAAAAAACGCGGCACTGAAGGCCCCATCTATCATCTTTTTACAAAGTCACTCAGTCTTATTAATCATAATTGGCAGGTAATGATTGTGGGTTTTATTTTCGGATTGGGCTTTGATTCGGCTACACAAGTTGCTGTGCTGGCCACTTCAGTTGCCGCCGCTGATAAAGGCCTTCCTTGGATGGCAATTATGTCGATTCCAGTCATGTTCACAGCTGGTATGTGTTTAATGGATACCTGCGACGGTCTCTTTATGAGCACAGCCTATAGCTGGGTCTTTTCATCACCTTTTAGAAAACTGTATTACAACCTCGTCATCACAACTATCTCAGTAATTTCAGCCCTGACAATCGGGCTGATTGACCTTTATCAATCTATCAGTGTGATCTTCCACTGGCACAATGCAACGGCCAGTTGGATCAGCCAACTAGATTTCAATAAAATGGGTATCGCCTTAGTACTGCTGTTTGCCTGCACTTGGGCTGCTGCCATTATTTTTTGGCGATTGTTTTCATTAGATAAATATGATAAATAAAAAGAGCACCTTTAACTGATGCTCTTTTTATCATATTTTTTTAAATTATTTAACCTTTGCCCAAGTCCGCAAATCATCAAATGTTTTCTTAGGATCCTGTGATTCATCTCTGGCCAGCTCATCAATCCGGCTAGCAACCTTTTTCATGTCAACTTTAGGATATTCGTCAATCTTTTCAGACTTATGAACACCCGTATTATCATAAATTGACTTAAGCAAGTACCTTTCCACATTTTTGTCTTCATCCGCATTGAATGCGTCAATATTCTTGGCTAACATAACGGACAAACCTTCAATGTTCAGTTTTTCTGCTTCGGCTTCTTCTAATGCCATTTTGTTCACCTCTTACAACTCATATGATAAACAATAGTCAGGAAAGGTCAAACGTTTTTGGCAACTTTCTGCAACTTTAAGCAGACTGTATCAACTGACAAATTTGACTTGTGTTGATTTCCATAATATACTGCATAGGAATCTAGTAACCGCAATAAAATAGAGGCGCGGTTATCACGAAAATTGCTGAGCAGACAAAAGCGTTGATGCAATTGTAAGGATCGCCGCCGAAACAAGATTGAACCTGTCATTTAATCTTTGTTGGGCCATGTGGAAAGACTGCATGGACTGTCCTAGGATCACCTAGGGGGTGCTATTAATTGGGAATCTTATCTTCTTAATTTAAAATACCTTTTACCTCTATTAATCTCTGTTATTAATAGAGGTTTTTTGTCGTTGCAGGTTTGATGAAGGAGAGAAAATGTATTTGAAACAGAAAAGAAGCTGGCTGTCTATAATCGGTCTGCTCTTTGCCATACTCGTGATAGCTGCAGGAACTTTTCATAGCAGCCAAGCACAAGCCGCAAAGAAATCAAAGAAAGTCTTTTTAGTTGGTATGGAGGCCAACTATCCGCCTTTCAACTGGACGCAGCAGGATGCCAGCAATGGTGCCGTGCCCATTCAAGGATCCAATCTTTATGCTAACGGCTATGATGTACAAGTTTCTAAGCGCATTGCCAAACGTCTGGGACGACCTGTCGAAGTTGCCAAGACTGAATGGGATGGCCTGCTGCCAGCTTTGACTTCTGGAAAAATCGATGCGATTATCGCTGGTATGACGCCGACACCAGAAAGAGAGAAAACGATTGATTTTACTCGGGCATATTACAACTCCAAACAGATTATTGTTGTCAATAAAAACAGCAAATATGCCAAAGCAAAAACTTTAAAGGATTTCAAAGGTGCTAAGCTGACCGGGCAACTAAGCACTGTTCAATATGACCTGATCAAACAGATTAAGGGTGCTATCAGAGAACCAGCCATGCGCGATTTTTCATCGATGCGTGTTGCCCTGCAATCCAACACGATTGATGGCTACGTAGCCGAACTACCGGAAGGATACAGTATGGCCGTGGCTGACCCTAATGCCACTTACATTAATTTATCAGGCAAAGGCGGATTTGTGCTGGACAAGACCGAATCACAGGAAGCAATCGGCCTGCGTAAAAATGATCCGAATAAAGCAACGATCAATTCTGTCTTATCCAAATTGCCCAATAGCGAGCAATCACGTCTGATGCAGCAGGCCGTTAAAGAGCAGCCGCAGACAAGTTCTCAGGGTAACTGGTTTATTGATATTTGGCAGCAATACGGTGGCATGCTGCTACGCGGTATTGGTATGACGCTGCTGCTGGCAATTGTCGGAACGGCTGTCGGCTTTATTATCGGGCTGCTGATAGGTATTGTGAGAACCATCCCAGCACCCAAAAAGCGCTTGCAGCGTTATCTGATTAATTTCGTTAACTGGCTGCTGTCTGTCTATATTGAAGTCTTTAGAGGCACGCCCATGATCGTTCAAGCGGCAGTTTTCTATTACGGCGCCGCTCAAGCCTTCGGCATTAACTTGGATCGAACCACCTCGGCATTGATTATTGTTTCTATTAATACAGGTGCATATCTGGCCGAAATTATCCGTGGCGGTATTATCTCAATTGACCAAGGCCAATTCGAAGCTGCGACTGCTTTGGGGATGACGCATTTTCAGCAAATGAATAAAATTGTCCTGCCGCAAGCTGTCCGCAACAGTATCCCGGCCGTGACCAATGAATTTATTGTGAACATCAAAGACACATCGGTGCTAAGTATCATCTCTGTGTCAGAACTGTTCTTCACCGGTTCAACAATTGCCGGACAGAACTTCCAGTTCTTCCACACTTATCTGACCATTTCTCTCATCTATCTGATCATGACCTTCACGATTACACGAATCTTCAGATTGATTGAAAAGAAATTAAATGGTCCGAAAAACTATGATTTAATGACCAATGATTTCCAAATTGCAACACCGAAAATTGCCGGAAAGTGAGCGAAAATGGAAAAAGATAACATTCTAACGATTCAACATTTGAAAAAATCTTTCGGACAGCACGAAGTTTTAAAAGACATTGATTTGCAGGTGCAACGCGGTGAGGTCATGACCATCATCGGATCTTCCGGATCCGGTAAATCAACATTACTGAGATGCTTGAATTTGCTGGATGATGCCACGGCTGGTGAAATTCTCTATAACGGCCAAAATATTCTTGACCCGAATTTCAACCGTATTCAGTATCGTGCTAAAGTCGGTATGGTCTTCCAACAGTTCAACCTCTTCAATAACTTAAATGCTTTGGAAAATTGTGTTGTGGCTCAAACAACCGTTTTGAAAAAGAGTCCTGCTGAGGCTGAGAAGAATGCACTGGCTCAATTAGAAAAAGTTGGTATGGGCCCGTATGTCAAAGCTAAACCAGCACAACTATCTGGTGGGCAAAAACAACGTGTCGCAATCGCACGAACACTGGCAATGTCGCCTGATATGATTTTGTTTGATGAGCCGACTAGTGCCCTAGATCCAGAAATGGTTGACGGGATTCTTGATATCATGAAAGATCTAGCACATACCGGACTAACAATGATTCTTGTTACGCATGAAATGGGTTTTGCCCGTGATATTTCCGACCATGTCGTCTTCATGGACCAAGGCGTGATCGCTGAACAAGGCAGCGCCGAACAGATTTTTTCTTCTCCGAAGAATCCGCGGACGCAAGAATTTTTGCAGCGTTATTTGAAACGACTGTGATTTCAAAAACTGGATCTGCCAAAAATGGCAAGTCCAGTTTTTTTATATCAATTTTTAAAAATCTTCGGGCGTTACAATATAGTCTGAGTGAGATAGGAGCAGCAATAGTACATGATTGAGTGGCCAGAAAGCAAAATTCATGCTTTTCAAAAAACATTATTAGATTGGTACGATCATAACAAACGCGATCTGCCCTGGCGGCGGAACCATGACCCCTATCATGTCTGGATTTCAGAAATCATGCTCCAGCAGACGCAAGTCCATACGGTCATTCCTTATTACGAGCGTTTTATGGGTGAATTTCCGAGTGTGGCTGATTTAGCCAACGCAGATGAAGGCAGATTAATGAAAGCCTGGGAGGGACTAGGCTATTATTCACGTGCCCGAAACTTGCAGAAAGCGGCTAGGCAAATTGTCCAGGATTATGACAATGTCTGGCCGCGTGATATTGCTAAGTTGCAAAAGTTGGCCGGCATCGGGCCTTATACGGCTGGTGCCATCGCGAGTATCGCTTTTAATCAGCCAGTCCCAGCAGTCGATGGCAATGCTTTTCGCGTTTTCTCGCGCTTGTTAGAAATTGATGATGAAATCAGCAAGCCGCAAACACGCAAAATTTTCGAACAAGTTATCAGCAAAATTATCTCTCAAGAACGCCCTGGCGATTTCAACCAAGCCATTATGGATTTAGGTTCCAGCTATATGACTGCAGCCAATCCAGATTCAGACCACTCGCCTGTTAAGGCCTTTAATCAAGCCTACATTGACGGCGTTGAACTGAACTACCCTGTGAAAAATAAAAAGCCCCGCCCTATCGAAGTCGACTATTTTGCTTTGGTTATTCGTTCATCGGCTGGCATTTTGATGGAAAAACGGCCGGATAGCGGCATCCTAGCTGATTTTTGGACTTTTCCTCTCGTGGCCAAAGAAGATCTGCTGGCCTTTAGCGGACAAGACGAATTTGCAGAAGACGATGATGCGCTGACAGCCATGACGGATTATTTTGCCCAGCAATATGGGCTAACTCTGGCCTTTCAGTTCTTGCCCGTCAAGAAAGTCACGCATGTTTTCACTCATCGCAAATGGCTTATGACACTTTTATCTGCTGATTTGACGGCTGAAAGCGACTTAAGTCGTTTTCCAGGCCGATTCTTTAGCAAAGAGGATTTTCTACAGCACGCTTTTCCCAAAGTGCAGCAAAAATTAATCGCTCAAGTGAATTCTTTGGATGAATAATCTATACAAAAATTTCGTCTATTCCTTGAACGTTTTCAATTGAAGAATTTAGCAGGATAATCTCACAGCTTATTCCGTTATCAATTCTCTTAGCTGCTTTTCTAAGCGTGAATGCTGTTCTCTCGTCATCGATGCAAGTGGTGCATTGTGGCCTTTGACTGTACCGATATGTGTTTTCACTTTACCATCCTTTTGAATCACGACGATAAAGGGTACGGACAAGCGTTTTTCAAAAGTATGCTTGATGAAAAACTTTTCTAAAACAATGTTATCGACACTTCGATAGTTATCTGCACGCGTATTCACCACTTGTGCCTGCTTATGCTGACGTTTTAGTTCACGATCGAATACCGGCAGCAGTTCGACACACCAAGGACAATTTGGATAACCAAAGTAATAGATGCCTGGTTTAGCCTCTCTGGTCATGGCCGCCAATGTTTTTGCAGGTGCATCGTGAATAAAGCGTGGGCTTTTATCTTGATAAACTGGTGTTTTTGTCTGAGTTTGTCTGACTGCTAGAACATAAGTTGCATAAAAACCAGCTCCTAACAAACATAGTGACAATATAATAAGACTCATTCGTTTCATTATGTTTTATTCTCCTTGATCAAGTTATAAACAGACAGAAAAATCACTTCGCCATCTGTTGTAATGGGCAATAAATTAGCAACATTAGTCAGGCACAGGATTTTGGCAAGCCCAAAATACGGTATTTCTGAATTAATCAACATCCCCAAAATAATCAAACCAACCGGTGCTGATAGAGCGACCACCAAATTTTGTGCATCCCGCCCTGGATTCTTGTAGCTGATCATTGGCAATAAAAATCGATTTATTTTGAAGACTGGCCGCAAATGAAATACTTTGGCTGCTATGAAGTGCAGGCTTTCATGCAAGGACACCAGAATAAAACAAACCAAACCATAGATGGCTAACAAGGTTAGTACTGACCGGATCATGCTGCTTTCTTAATTTGAAACATGTGGTAAACCGCAAACCAAATTACAAGGAACAATGCATATAAGCCCACAGCCTGCCATGTTAACGAGAACAACGAGTTCAGTTCATCCGGTGTGATATGTGTTTCAATCCTGAGACCGGTCAAGGTGGTGACAACCCCGCTTTCATCGATTTGAAAAAGTTCAATTATATAATCCAAGACAAAGATCAACATCCAGCAGCTTGAGGCAATACTAAATTGTTTCATATATTTTTTCATGGTTTTACTTTCCTTTCTTTATTTAAGATGTATCCAACCAACAGCAATAACAGACCATCTACGATGTATAAAGCTGAAGGAATACTTATCAGAGAAGCCAACAGCAGCATCATAATGATGCTCAAGAAGGCCGATAAACTTTCGTTCATATTGCCTTGTGATTTCGGAAATAAGAAACCAGCAGTCAGAGAAGCAAGCGAGACCCCTAATCCGAGAAGAAAAGGGTCAATAAAAGCATGAGCCACAAACCCAACTATTAGTGATGGTAGCAAAATGAATACCATCGCTAATAAAATCGCGCATAATTCAGCATAAATACTTATTCGATATAGATTGAATAGCGGTCGGAAATTTAACAAAGCATCTGCGTAAAAGGTCCATATCAATCCAATAAGTGGCAAGACAAAAAGCATATTTTGTAGCATTTCGTTCCATCCAGAAAAATGAATCGACATGGCAGCAAGCCCAATAACAATCACAGCATAATAACTCGTAATTTTGAAACGCAAAATAGCCATCCAAGGTAATTTGATTAATTTCATAGAGGATGATTTAGGCACCACATGAATAAAGGATGATTTAATTCTGCCCGCAATATCAACTGTTAAGTGCCAACGTGCAAATAATGTCACGACCAAAATACACAGAAGCGGCACCAATGCATAAATCATCATCGTAAGTAATGCCGTTTTTTGCGTAGCCCAGAAATAGTCCACTATAAAGCGTGTTTTAGTAAAATGGATACCGCTCAGCAGCAAACATGTACCATCTAATACCAACGGTAAATATTTGGCAAATCGATTTTTAAATCTGGTAGTTGCAGAATAAATTAGTTCCAATAATTGAAAAACAGTAAAAAATAACAGATGAAATGTTAACAAAGCTAAAAGTGATTCAAGCACCGAAAGGGACAATAGCCTCAAAATTGGCATCATCATAGCTAGAATCAGTTCAAAAACAAATATGCCTACGCTGAGACGGAAAACACTCAAACTCAACAAAATTTCTTTATATTTGAAAGGCAGAGTCTTTATAAAAAACAAAGAATTACGGCTGAGGCTGAAATTTGCATTAACCATAGTAAAAATAAAAACACTAAAAATTAAAATTGTATTGTAACAACTACTGAGAGTCGTCCTGGCAGCCAAGGCAAAGACATCTGGTTGAGCGTTTGCTGCTCCTTCAGATAACCGAACAAAAGCAACCATATTGACATAAAAATATGCCAGATACAACCAAATGAATGCAGCTAACAGCAAGTAACGGTTACGTTTTTTCTGGAAAAAAGGCCTTTTAAACAGACCATGAAAAGCATCTTGGTATATAAATTTAGTTAAGGTTGAAATGTTCTTCAATTTGGGCGAGTTTGTCATGGACTTCTTTTTCCTGTTTGATAGTCTGGGTTAATTCCGTGATTGTACCCGTGAACTGTGTCAGCCTCCCCCGCTGCATGATCCAAATATTGTCTGGAAAACGCAATAAGCAATTGCTTTCGTGAGAGACTAATACGATTTGCTGTTTTTTAGATAAATGATCGAACACCTCCTGCAGCAGTAAAACGCTCTGAAAATCCAGACCACTGAAAATTTCATCGGCCAAAATATACTGTGCACCCGATGCTGCAGCAGCCGCAATTTGTAATTTCTTCTTCATGCCAAAGGAAAAACCACCAATGAGGTGATCCTTCTGTCCAGACAAATCAAAAATTTGCAGCAAGACCTTAAACTGTGTCATGTTCCCTTTTGGATAACGGCTTAGAACAAAATGGCCATACTCTAACGCAGTCATAAATTCTGATAAATAAAAATCTGACGGCAAATAAAAGAGTTGCTGTTTGAAAATTTCAGACCCCGACGGCATATCATCAATTGTGATTTCGCCGCTATCAATATCAATCAAATTGCAAATCGCATTAA
Organism: Oenococcus sp.; assembly: GCF_047725585.1. Taxonomy (NCBI): domain Bacteria; kingdom Bacillati; phylum Bacillota; class Bacilli; order Lactobacillales; family Lactobacillaceae; genus Oenococcus; species Oenococcus sp. Next base: position 231,593 of record NZ_JBDNNF010000003.1, read on the forward strand.
AAAAAGTCGTCTTGCCACTACCATTAGTGCCGACAATCACAGTCATACCTTTTTTGTCGAAAGCCATCGTTAAATCATTAATAACAGATCTTCCTTGATAACTCTTGTCTAAATGTTCAACTCTTAACATGTTAATCTACCTTAATTGCATCCAACTTTATCGTCTGCAGGCAATACCCATTTCCCAAAAATGTGGCCAATGTAATTTAATATGCCCTGAAAAATTCAGCCCTTTATGTGTGCAATAAAATGCGTATGAAGCAACTATTAGTAGCACAACAACCGCGAAAACTTCCCAAAACCAGCGGTTCTCGATTAACCGCTGATATTTCAAAGCCAGCTCGTTCCTATAAGTTTCCATCATTGTGATCATTTCATTTCCTCCTTCGAATTCCTATGCTTGTTTATACGCAGTTTTCAAGAGAAATAAAAAAACACCCGCTATTTAGCAGATGTTTTTGATTTAACGGTGGAAGACTTCATCGCTGGCCAGCTGATTAAAGAAACGCTGTGGCGTTTTACGATCTTTAAAGTAGAACTCACGATCTTTATCATTGATTTGCCGTGCGACTTTAGCTGGATTACCATAAGCAACAACGTTTTCCGGAACGTCTTTAGTAACAACACTACCAGCACCGATAACACTGTTCTTACCAATCTTAGTGCCTGGCGTAATCGTGACGTTAGCCCCAATCCAGACGTTATCACCAATCGTAACTGGAAAGGCATATTCAGCACCAGCCTTTGTACGCAACTCTGGATCAATGCTGTGCCCGCCTGTATAAATGCCTGTATAGGGACCGATCAGGACATTATCACCAATGCTGATTTGAGCAGCATCAGCTAGTGTCAAATTATTATTACCAAAAAAATTATCCCCAATGTGAATGTTGAAACCATAGTCAACCTGTAATGGTAGCTCTACGAAAGCATTTTCGCCGACATCGCCAAACAGTCCGCCTAGAATTTCTTTTCTCTTATCTAAATCTCGATACGTCAAATGATTATATTCATAGAGCTTGTCCCTCGCCTGCATATTTAGCTCAAACAGCTCTTCGTCCTGGTGATAAAGCTCGCCATGGATCATGTGATTGAATTCTGAATCATTTTTCTTGTACTCGATAAGTATTTCTCCTTAGTAATTATTTTGGTGTAATCAAATTTAATTATAAACAAAATTAGTATTAATTGCAAATCAAAAGTTCGATTCACCTATCAGTCAGCAAATAATATTAAAACAATCTTCCAGTTACATTTTCGAAATAATGGCGCAGTACACTTGCAGTGTTTCACAAAAAAATAAAATGGGCGGACGGAAAATGAGCTATTCGACGATTGATGAAGCAGTTAAGCAGTTAAAAGCAGGCGGTTTGATTATTATTTCAGATGATGAAGGACGTGAAAACGAAGGTGATCTTCTGGGCATTGGTTCTCAAATGACACCGCAAAACGTCAACTTCATGATTACGCAAGCACGCGGATTACTTTGCACACCAATTTCGGCTGAAATTGCCGACAAATTAGCACTTAAGCCAATGGTCGAACACAACACAGAAATCAATGCAACGGCTTTTACGATCTCTTTGGACGGCAGCCATGAAGCGACTGGCGTTACAACCGGTATCTCGGCCTTCGATCGTTCGGCTACGATCATGCAGCTGGCTAAAAGCGATGCCAAAGCCAGTGATTTTGTTCATCCCGGCCATTCTTTCCCATTGGTCGCAGCAGCGAGCGGTACACTGGAACGCCAGGGGCATACTGAAGCAGCAGTTGACTTGGCTAAGCTGGCTGGCGAACCAGCAGTAGGTGCTATTTGCGAAATTGTACTGCCTGACGGCCACATGGCACGTCAAGATTATCTAGCAGAAATGGCTGAAAAGTTTCATCTGCCATTTATCACGATCCAGGAATTGGTTGCTTATCTAAAAGACAAAGCCAGCTCAAAGTCATTGGCTTAAAGATCAGTAATCAGTCATTTTTAAAAACGGAGAATTTATTTCTTCGTTTTTTATTTAGGCGAATAAGCGATCAGGATAGCTTTCTTTCAGAAAACGATTGATCTCGCTAGTCATGCGTTTGGTTGAAGGTGCCTGTGCTTGTGTCTTATTCATAACCAAACAAATTGTCCGGGCAAATTCTCTATCAAAAGGATAAATATGGACATCCCCAGTCAGTTTTTTCAAAGCTAATTTTGGCAGAATGCCAAGGCCCAAACCACTTTCGACCATCGATAAAATCGACTGGTCGTCAATGGAATAAGTTAATGAATTCGGTGTCACGTTGTAGCGATCCAAAGCGTTTTTCGTATCACGGTCATAATCAATCTGCTGCAGAATAAAGCGCCGTTTGCCAATGTCTTTTTTCGTCACGGCCTTGCCGTCCTGTGGCACAAAATCTGTCGGGGCGACACAATAAATCGGATCCTTGATCAAGGGCTGAACCAAAAGATTGTCTTCGATCGGCAGCGAACTAAAGCCGATATCAATCGTCCCCTCACGGACACCGGCGACAATCTGATTGAAATCGCCTTGAAAAATCGTCACCTCAATCTGAGGATATTCGCTTTTAAAACGCCGCAAAATGGTCGGCAGCCAATTGATACAAACACTGCTAAAAGCACCAATGCGAATCCGCCCGCTGTTCAGTCCTTTGATATTATCAGCAACCTGGCGCAGTTCTTCTTCTGTATTTAAAATCGACTGAATGACGGGCAGCACTGTTTTACCGTCATTAGTCAATTCAACGCCGCTGCGATTCCGCAAAAACAAGGCAAATCCTAGATCTGTCTCTAACTGATTGATCGAGTGGCTGACGGCGCTTGGTGTCACATTCAAAGACTGGGCGGCATGGAAGAAGCTGCCCTTTTCGACTACTGCTGCAAAGACTTCGTAAGAAAAATTAGCCATGAAAACTCCTTATAGTGAATTTATTTCATCTATTTATGAAAAACTTGAATTTTACTTATCCATAACCTGAGGATAACATTAGAGAGGAAAAGTACAAGACCCAAATAGCCGGTTACTTTTAAAAATTTTGAGGTGAATCACATGGATCAATTAGCAAGCAGAATCGAAAGAACATCACATAGCGGCTTGGACAAACTCTTTGCGCCGGCGCAGCCTAATCAAATTATTTTCTCAGCCGGTTATCCTGATCCCGCCCTTTTTCCCAAAGACGCTTTGGACCGCGCAACGCAGCATGTCTTTTCACAAGGCCAGGACAAATTATTGCAATACAATACGGCCGCTGGATTGCCAGCTTTAAGGCAGAAATTAGCTGACAAAATGGCTCAAAAAGACGGTATTCATACGGATGCTGATCATATCATGCTGACCCAAGGCGCTCAGCAGGCAATTGATTTAACAGCCCGTCTCATGTTGAATAAAGATGACGGCCTAGTTGTCGAAGGCCCGACTTACATTGGTGCTTTAGCTGCTTTTCAGGCTTACGAGCCGACTTTCTATGAGATACCAATGGCAGAAGACGGCATGGATATGGATAGTCTTGAAGCAGTATTGAAAGAACATACTGTGAAAATGATTTATACAGTTCCTGATTTCCAGAATCCGACTGGCGTGGTTATGTCTCTGGAGAAACGGCAGCGTTTGATCGATTTAGCCAACCGTTACGATGTGATTATTCTAGAAGACGGCACCTATCGTGATTTGCGTTACGATGGTGAAAATCTGCCAACGGTGAAATCGCTGGACACACAAAGTCGTGTGATTTACGTCAGCAGTTTCTCTAAAATTATTGCACCAGGTTTGCGTATGGGCTGGCTGACAGCTGACGACAATCTGTATCGCGATATTCTGGCTTTGAAAAGTGGTGCCGATATCGAATCCAGCAATTTGATGATGTCGATTCTGAATGCTTATTTGGATGAAAACGACTTGCAAAAACATATTCAGATCGTTTGTGATAACTACCGTGAGAAGAAGAATGCCATGCTGGATGCAATGGCTAAGTATCTGCCTAGCCAGGCTTGTTTTACAAAACCTGAAGGCGGCTTCTTCGTCTGGCTGACAATGCCCGAAGACTTTAATATGGCAGACTTTTTAGACAAACAACTGGTTCCGCAGACAGGCGTGCGTTTCACACCTTCTACGAATCTATTCCCTTCCGGCACAATTCAAAACGGCGCTCGCATCAACTTCACAGGCGAATCAATTGCCAATATCAAACGCGGCATCCAAGAACTAGGCCAGACACTGACAGCCGCCTGGAAAGAACAAGCAGCCTATGTCGAAGCAGATTAATTATTAAAAAATTGGAGACAGTTTATAGATCGCAAATTAAAAAATGACAGAAATCTGTCATTTTTTTATAAACCGGTGATATCGCGCCAACTCGGGGCTTTAGCATCCTTTTCAGATATCTGTTCACGATTATTTGCATCAATCGGGATCGGCCAAGCAATTGCCAAGGCAGGGTCTAAGGGAGATAAGGCCGTTCCCGACATGCCTGAGACCCACTCGTTATCAAAAAAATACAGATATTCAGTATCATCATCGAGTGCTTGAAACCCGTTACAAACACCTTGAGGAACAAAAACTTGGACACCCGGCTTAAGAGCCACCGTCTCAATTGCGCCGGCTGTATCACTTTCAGGCCTTGTATCCACATAGACGCCAAAAGCCGATCCATAAGCAACCGTCACAAGTTTGGCCATAGTTTCACCGTGCAGGCCGCGGACAGCACCACGTCGAGTTCTAGTGAGATTCACTTGGCTCCAAGCAGAGACAGTCCTTGGCAAAACGTCTGCATAACTACTCTGGCGATACAGTTCGCGGACAGTGCCACGCCCCTCGGTCACCATTTTGGCTTGGATAAATTTTTAAACCATTGATTTTTGAATTTGAAACAGATAAAGGATCGATATGTAGATTCATTTTTTACTCCTATTGACGCACTATTCTTTGTTTATTAAATATCTTATGACAATGAAACTGTTTTTCTCAATTCAGACGACTATTTTCTTGGAAGAAAAACAATTATTTTAAAAATTAGGCCTGTAAATAACTATGTGCACTTAGACAATCTATTGATAGTCGTATACTTTATTAAAGGAAAAATCTGAACAACGGCTCGTGATCAAACAATTACTAAAAATGGCATGATTGTTTTTCTGAAAAGATTTGTGAATAAAAAGGATTACTTTCTCTCGATTATTTTTGCACTGCTGATCAGTGTTGATGCTTTTGTAATGCCGCAGATGGTTTGTTCAAACGGTCATTGCACCTGTTAATACTCGCTGTTTTGTGGGGGCTTTTAGGCCAGTATTTTGTCGAGCTAGTTGGTTTCTTCTGGCAAAAATATATGTACCGCACAATCTGGCAGATCAACACGAAAACCAAGCTGGCTCTGCTGACTCATTTTTACCAAAGCCCCGTGGGTCAGATGAAAGAAAGTGCAGCCTCTGAAATTTCCTTTCTGTTAAATGATGTTAAACAAATTGAAAATGGCGCTGTCTCAGCTTCAATTAATCTGGTCAACTGCATTTTTCTGTTTTTAGCTGCCAGTAGCTATGTTTTCTATTTAAATTGGCAGGTTGGTGCTGTGTTTGTGCTGACATCACTTCTGCCCTTGTTTGTGCCAAAACTGTTTGCCAAAAAATTACAAAGCAACACCAAAAGATGGTCTCAATCCAATCAGCAGACGACTGAACAGGTCACCGATGCCGTTCATGGTGCTGAAACCATTGTCAGCTATCAAGCCGAGAAAGCTTTTTTGAGATTTATCAAGACTTTGGTGGACCGCACAGAAAAGTATTATTACCACTATAATTTTGATCGCGTTTCAGTCAACACCTTTGCGGACTTATTCATGATTTTTGCCAATCTGCTGCCGGTATTCCTAGGCGGCCTGCTCGTGTTAAATGGCCAGCTGTCAGTCGGTAGTTTATTGGCCGCTTTTATGGCTGCCGGCAGTATCACCTCGCCTTTAATGAATGCGATTAGCTACTATAACCAGATTAAATCGACTGAGCCAATCATCGAGCATTTAATCCAGCAAACGACTAATGAATCTGATCCAACACTATCAGCACAGCCTTCGCTGCCACAAATGACCAAACTCAGCCTGCAAGATGTGACTATCAAACAGAATCAGCGGTCGATTTTTGCCCATCTCAATTTAACTGTGGCAGCTGGCCAGAAAATTTTACTGATCGGTGAATCCGGCGCCGGCAAGACAACTCTTTTAAAGACACTGATGGGTGAACTAACACCGAGCCAAGGCCAAGTCTTGGTTAACGATCAGGCCGGGTTAACTGTTGATACCAGCCAATTTGCCTATGTGCAGCAGGATGCTAACTTATTTGATCTCAGTTTGCGAAATAATTTGACCCTTTTTCAGGATTTTACGGATACTGAAATCGAAAAGTCCTTGCTCGAGAGCCAATTAGCTTCTATATTAGAACAGCGCGGCCTGGATTTTGTGATTGGGCCCAAAGGAGACAAATTATCCGGCGGACAACGACGGCGAGTTGAAATGGCTAGGGCTCTGCTTCACGAACGCAGCTGGTTGATTGTTGACGAGGGTCTGGGGTCTCTCGATGCGGCAACTGCGAAATTACTGCATGAAAGTATGATGCAATTGCCGATGACCTTGATTGATGTTGAACATCAGGTACCACAAGCTTGGTACGAGGATTATGACCAGGTTTTGGAGTTGGCTAACGGCCAGTTGCAGATTGTAAATTAGGTGGTGAAAAGACAACCTGCGATTTATGATAATTTAAATATATCTATTCCAAGAAAGATTAAAGATGGCCGATAGCGAAACAATTGTTAAAAATTATATGAATGACGGTTTGATTTTTATGCTGCCGAAAAAAAGGAATCGTTTGACCGAAGTCCTAGCTTATATCGCAGACAAAATTCCTGCCGGAGAACTCAGCGAAACAGATATCAACGCCCAGATCCAAGGGGTTATTAGTTTCCCAGATTATGTTTCTGTACGGCGGGACTTGGTCGATTTTGCTTTCTTCAAGCGTACCGATGATGGTCGTGTTTACGAAAAAATCCAGCAGCCGAAATAAATATTTTGGATAGGCATGCAGCGTCGTCGCGTGATAAAACGGATCAAAAAATATCCTATGATAAAATGCTTTCGTAACCAATAAGGGAGCATACATGAAAAGAAAGCTTATCATCGCAACAACAAGCGTCATTGCCCTATTAATCCTAGTCTTGTTGTTTTTTCAGTTCACCAACCGCAAAAACAACCAGTCACCCACTGATCTTGTTTCTCAAAGGTCTAAATCTAGCTGCAGCCAATCAAAAGCCGAGGCCAGTGCCGGTTCTTCAGAGTCCTCTTCATCAAGCAGTACCTCATCTAGTCAAGCCAGCGCCAAGACGGTTAGCAATTCTGACCAAGCACTGCAGGCTTTAAGAACTGCTATTAATAATCCTGCTCTGACCTACAGCTATTTGGCTTATACAGATGGGATTTATGAATGCTCTGTATCAGCTCCGAATACGGCTGATAACTTGAATCAGACTGGGAATTATCTGGTTTATGCCAACGGCCAAGTCCGGCCAGAAAATCAGGTACCTGCAGATGCCGCTAAATTCGATCGATATAAAAAAGTGGCACCCAATGCCCCAACAGATAAGCCAGACCGGACGATTCGTGTGCATAATGCCCAAGAAGCTGTGGACCTGCAAAGACAGCTTTTACAAGCACAAGGCATCGATAAAGGTGACTTTGTCTATGAAGACAGTGCGGTTGCGAATGGTGATTATCAAGTCGTCGTGACTTCTAAATCACTGGCAGCTAACGGTGGCAGTGGGACAGTCGGCATTTATCTTGTGAGTCCAAACGGCCAGTCCAGGCTGCGCAATTAATTAAGAAAAAAGCGCTACTAGAGCAGTGCTTTTTCTTTAACCTTTGAAACAGTATCACAATTAAACTTAGTTAAAAAAATCCAACAGTGGGATTAAAGATTAAATGCTGGATATTAAAGAAACAGCCACACAGGCATAAGTTTGGCCATTGTCAGCACAGCAAAAAAGACCTGTCTTTCAACAGGTCTTCCATCCTTCGTTTTTGAAAAGGGTGCAGCTATTAACGGCTGCCCCTTTAGTCTAACAAAAACCCACTGCTGATAGCAGTGGGTCCGATAGCTCTTCAATACTTGAAGTTAATTAATCGTCTTTCTGCGTCCCATCGATTAGCCAGTAATCAGCCCAACGACGAGTTCTAGGATTCTTAAGCAGATGATTGTAATAAGTCGTAGGCAGTTTTTCATAGAGACCTGGCTGGTCGGCTTTTCTAATGATCCAGCAAGAAGCGATGGTATGAGCTTCTTTAGCTGCCAGCCAGACAATCAAGTAGCTAGGTAATTTGATCATTTGTCGGATCTTTAAATCATCTAATGCGCTGTTAGCCGCAGGCATTGAATCAAAGTGGCTAGTTTTGGTGGGGAAACGAGCCAACAAAAACTGATCGAAATGTTTCAAGCGTTTTAATAGGATCATGATGACTACAATCAAGACCACTATCAGGGGCGAACACATGCCATAAATAAAAGTAGCTAACCCAATACGCTGGATAGACACGGATAAAGGAGACAGATCCATCCCTTTGATCAGGAGCTTTGAAACTGACCACATGACTTGTAGGGCTATCCAGGAGTCAGGCAGATCGAGCAGAATGGCAATAACCCCCACAATTAATGCTCCTGAAAAGAAGCGGTCTCGCTTTTTAAACTGTCGATTATGCGCATGTTTATCAGCTAGTAACAGCTGATAAGCATTTTTAATCTCAGTCAGTTCTGCAGCAGAAAAGGTATAAAAATTGTCTGGATTTTTAGTCATATCAAGTCGCTATTTTTAGCCTAGTAAAGAGTCCAATAATGCTAGAATGAGCGGATAACCAGTGCCATCGGTCACCACTACAGCAGCTGCTGCTAAACCAAAAACAAGCAACGTTGCCAGACCTCGTTGTTCTTGAGGTGACATCTGTCCAAAACGTGCTATATTTTGATTTCCTTCTTGATATTCGTTGGATGCTTCTTGCTGGCTAAGGGGTACCAAATGAATACTTGCCTTTAGTATAATGGCTGAACTGGTTTCCACACCATTAATTTCACTTTTGTTGTTAATCAAAGTAATAGAAAGGCCAACTCCAGTTCCTGAACCAGGCCATGATATTTTTAAAAGCCCTGTGTCAATGCCGGCCGCAATATCTTCGAGTTTATCTGCTAGGCTTCCTTTGAGCTTAGCGGAAACTTGTGGTCCTAAGAAAGTCGATAGTGATGCCTCAAACCCATTTTCTAACTGGCCAGCTGAAATATTGAATTGAATATCGCTATCACCTGAACTTACACTGGTGGTTAATTGGGCCGTGAGCTTTAACAGTTTATTGTCATACAAGGTAATTTCTGGTCCGTCCCAAGTCAAAGAACCACCCAGGTAAGCTGATCTTAAAGGCGCAAACTCGGTATCAAAGATCCGGCTTAATTGGACGGATGCGTTTAAAGCTAGGACCCCCTCATCTTCGTGAGAGACATTGACATAATCGATGGCCGGCACGCCGCTGGCACCAGAATCATCTTCGGCAAATTGGTCAAAGGCCCAATTTAAAGGCTGAGAAAAACCGAGGTTGCCAGAATAGCCCTTTGGGCTCATAAGGTTTTTTAATGATGTTCCCATCCACTGATTTCCTTTTTCACTCAATCTTTCAAAAACGAGCCATCATACTCTCATGTCCGATTACGCAATCGGCCAGCCAGCCATAGCAGGCAAACAGTAAAAAGCACCAAGAATAAGAGGCTAAGCGGGTGCTCTGTGACCGGACTGCCTTGCACAATCTGCACAGGCCAAGCCAAGGCGTTCAGAGGATTAAAAGAACTGTGACCGAAAAAGGCTGTTAGTTCACCCGCGACTAGTAAAGCAATAAAACTGATCAGAGCCGTGAGCTCTTTTTTATTGACTAAAACAACGATTTGAAAGAGAGCCAAGGCAAAGAAAACAGCTAAGGAACCGTTTAATAATTGTAAGAAAAAGCGCGAGCTGATCCGAGGCAGCTGCATGCCTAAAAAGACAGGCCGTGTCCAAGAATAATGCCCACTGCGCAGATAGGGCGTTGAAGAAAATAATGAGAGGCTAATAGCAATAACTAATGAAACAACCAGTCCTATCAGATACTGCCCGACAAAATAGCCTTGAAAAGCACGAACCCAACGACCGCTATCAGGTGAATTAGTATAGAACAAGCGATAAGTCGGAGATTTAGCGTCAATTAAAAAACCAATAGCAATGACCAAGACTATGGCGAAAATCCCAAGAGGTGAAAACAGATAGCTCGCCAAGATCACGAGAAAATTAGGGAAAACCGCCGAAACAGTCGGCTGTTCTAGAGCCAGATGATGACGAGATAGATAGGCATACCGCGCTAGTTCCTGATCACTAATGAAAAAGCCGAGATCAGCTTCAGGATGCTGAGTCGTATACTGGGTCATTTGCCGGTGCAAGGTCAAAGTATCCCTTAAAAATGGCTGGCCTTGCTGGCTATCAAAATCATTGGAAACTTTGCTAGCTAAACGGCCTAAATGGGACAACTGAGTCATTTGGGCAGATAATCCTATGTAGGTTTGCGAACCTTTACTTGTCTTTTTTAGCTGCGCACTGGCAGCTAAATAGCTATTGCTAATAGCGGCATGCGTCGTTTGGATCTGTCCGGACATGGAACGATGATAAAGAGCTACCTGCTGTGTTTGATAAAAGAAGATCGCGATTGGCAGAAGCAAAAAGAAGCCTAAAGGAATTAAACGGCTGAGGCTTTTGCGTGTCTTTAAGTATTCAAAAGCAATTAAGTTTCTCATGGCTGACTCATGTAGAGCTTCTCATAGACGGCTTCAGAGGATTCGTTACTCGAGAGCTCTTTATAAAAGATTTGTTGATTCTTGATAAAAAAGATTTTGCGAGTGACTTTATCCAGCTCATCTAAGTTATGAGAAGAGACCAATAGTGTTTTGCCATGTTCTTTCATGGCTAATAAGGTCTTTCTAATAATTTGCAGACTAGTTGGATCAAGCCCATTTAGCGGTTCGTCTAACAAGACCAGCGGCGTATCTGCAATCAAGGCCATGGATAAAAGCAGGCGTTGTTTCATGCCTAAAGAAAAGGCCGAAACTTTTTTCTGAGTCAGGTAGTCAGTCATGTCTAACAGCTGGGCAATTTTAGTGATCTGAGATAAAGGAATCTGACGCAGCTGGCAAATCAGTTTTAAATGATCATAGGCCGTCAGATAATCATAGAGAACGGTATTATCTTGTAAAAAACTCGCCGATTGAAAGAAGCGCTGCTGGTTATCCGGCTTGTCAAACAAACTAATCGAACCTGCATCAGGGACTAATAGATTAGCAATCAGATTTAAAAGTGTGGTTTTTCCAGAACCGTTGGGTGCTACCAAACCATAGATACCCGGCTGGGAAATGCTTAATGCCGTTTGCTTGAAAATGCTTTTTTTCTTAAAGGACAGTGAAAGTTGTTGGATGTCTAAAATCATCTTAGAGACCTCTTTTCCATTTTAATAAGGACCAGCCGGCTAGGACTATCAGCAAGGTATAACTCAGCAGGACAGCGGCAGGCAGCCAGAGACTGTTTGAGAAGTGATTTAAAAAAAGATAGCCGTCGACTGTCTGACCGATATTCAAATAGCCGACAGGCAAAAACCACAATTGCTTGACGAAGGCCCCACTAACAATCACAAAGATCGTGGCGATGCTTGCACCCCAGAACTCTTTAATCAGAATTGAGAAGAAAAAAACTGACAGCTAAAACAAATGCCGCAGCCAAGATGAAGACCAAGCCGCCAGCAGCAAGCATACTTGATAAAGGACGAAAGTCATAACTACCGTCTGTTTGCCAATGAAAAACCGGATAGGCCAGGCTGCCTAAATGCCCAGTTAAGAGAGTCACCAGCAACAAGACACCGACAGCTAACCAACAACTCAGTAAAAAGTAAGCTAACAACAGGACGTATTTACTCCGATAAAAATTGCCCGGCTTAATTCCTTGAGTCCAAAGCAAGTGATAAGTAGGATGTGTTTTAGTCAATTCCCTGCTGACAAAAGCGCAAGCCAACAAGGCTAACACAACAAATAAGAGAAAAGATACATAATTGTTAGTCACTAGCGACCAGAGAAAATACCAGCCATAAGTATAAAAGTGAGCCCCATAGAGGGCAGCATCAGCCGACCAGTTGGTCAGGTCGCCCTGATAGCTGGCACGACTATTTTCGTTGAGTAATAAGCGCGTGGGAAACATAGTTGGCAGATGCTGTTGTTTGATCAGTGTGAGCTGGTCGTAAGTGGCTTGAATCGTCATAGGATCGAAACCGGAACTGCCAGAACTGTCAAAGCCCACCATGAGCGGGCTGAACAAGTCACCTTTGCTTGAGTCGGCAGCGGTTCTGGCTCGCTGCATAAAACGATAGTAATCGCGAAAATAACGCGTCGGCTGTTTTAAGGCCTGCTTTTCTGTTTGAAAAGGGTTCATGAAGCGACGGCTAGTGATGCCCACTTTTTCTTGCCGCCGGCCGCGCTTAATATGTTGTTGCAATCGAGCTGTATACTGCGTGACAAATTGTCTTTGCAAGTAGAACTGGCCACCAAAGCCAATAAGCAGACAAAGAATTAAAGTCAATGAAAACAGCCAAGTCGTTTTTCGCTGCCAGAGTTTGTTCATTTCAAATTTGAAGTAGATCTGATTCATATTAACGCTCCATAATTTGTCATTAGTATACCTGTTGTTGTGGGCCGTGAAACAAAGTAACAAGATATGGTGACTTTTAGCTGGATTGCTGCAAAAAACTGGTCATGTAATCTTCGTAGCTTTGAGCTAAAGTGGGCCCAGACAATCTGAGCAGTTCTAAGAGATGCTGATTTTTATCGATACCTTGTTGTCTGTTGTTTTCTAATAGGTTGGCCAAGAAGGTCATCTTGATCCTAGCTTGTGACATTGTTTCCGGAATGGCTAATTGCTGCATGTGATGCAAGACGCTTTTGGCCTGGTCAATCAAGCGACGATTCATGAGAGTTTCAATCGTATTTGCCAACAGAGACAGGTAGCGTTCATAATTATCGGCGATCTTTTCAAAAGTGTGAACCTTTTCATCTAATTCACGAAGGATCAGCATGATCATCTTGGAATTGATAATAGGTAGGCAATTGCCTAAAGTCGCAATCTGAAAGCTGTCCCAATCATTCGTGGCTAGAAGATAGTTGTTTAAGTGATCGGCCAGTGCATGATCAATCACAAAAGATGGCTCTAAGTCTTGAATCAAGACAGCGGCCGTGGCTTGAGTCACTAGATAAAATGGATCTTGAGTCAGTTGATAATTTTGAGCTTGGCAGTGGTACATCGTTTCCAGTTTTTTGAGATCATTTTTGTAATAGTGATCAGACAGTTCGGTTAAAAAAGCTGTGTATTCATCTTCTTGCTGTCCTTGCAGCAGAAAAGAGAACTCGTTATAGCTGATATGCAGACGCCGTAACAAGGCTAACAATTTTGTTGAGACAATATCACAACTACCCTCTTCAAATTTGCGTAACAGAGAAACTGACATAATATTGGTCGTAACTGTTTTCGCTGAATAACCGCGGTCTTTGCGTAAGCGACGGAACACTTGGCCGGCTTTTTGGTTATTGTTTTGCAACACGGATTATCTCCTTTTCTTAGAATTAAATTTATTATCCTCTTAATGATGGTACATATAAAAAAGCCTCTGCCATGAGAAATCATGGAGAGGCTTTTAATTTAAATCTTTCTTTTAACCCCGGAAGTTACCTGTATACTGGTCGACAGTAACATAGGATAATCCTGCGTATTGATTTCATTGATCTAAGATTTCATGGGAACCAGTTGCAACTAATAACAGAACTAATTCTTCGTCGTTTAGCTGATAGATCACAATCCAGCTATCGTAAATTTGACCATAGCTGCCATACCTAGCAGGGTGAAATTCACGATAGCCCCGCCATTTTCCTTTTAAAGCGTGATCCTTAATCCGTTTTAAGATAGCCTGATCTTGTTCGGCCAGAGCCTTTAAACAAGCCTTTAAGACTGAAACAGGAAAATGTTTCTTGGCTAATTTTTTTAGTTGGCGTTCAAATGACGGTGTTTGTTTAATTTGCATCTAACTGATCAACCCAGTGATCGAAATCATCTAAGGAACCAATCGTTTTGACTTGTCCTGTTTCAGCTTCTCTTTTTGCTTCTAAGGCTTCAGGAGAATCTAAAAAGCTGACTAAACGAACTTCATTGTTGGCCGCTTTAACTAAAGATAAACGAATATACTCAGAAATAGTGAGGCCCTGCTTGGCCAAATTGCTTTTGGCTCTTTGATCAATATCCAAAGTCACACGTGTTGAAACTGTTTTATTTTTAATCACGCTTGTACTCATTGTATTTCGCCTCCAAATGTTTACCATCGTACTACATCATTGTATTTCATTTTTTGGTTTTCTGCAACTAAGGAGTTCACAACCTATGCAGCCAGTCGTTCTGCCAACTGAATCTATCAATACAGTTGAAATTAAAGATAATACCCTTTATATACAACTACCCTATAATCTCACAAAAACCCATTGCTGATAGCAGTGGGTCTCATAGCTCTTCAATATTTCGAGTTAATTAATTGTCTTTCTTTGTCCCATCGATTAGCCAGTAATCAACCCAACGACTAGCTTTCGGATTCTTTAACAGATTATTGTAGTAAGTCGTAGATAGCTTGTTATAGATAGCTGGCTGGTCGGCTTTTCTAATGATCCAGCAAGAAACCTGGTCAGGTGTGGGTATGATCTGCCTTTCTTTAGCTACTGGCCAGATAATCAAGTAGTCAGGTAATTTGATCATTTGTTGGATATGAAAAGTTTTCAGGTAAGGAGTGTGGTTATAGCGGACAGCAGAAGTTGGGAATTGGTTGAACAGGTATCGGTCCAAATCCTTCTTGTGTTTGATCCAAACAAATTCAATGATCACCAGCAACATCACCAGCGGACCGCTCATGATGATTAAAATTGTGGTGGGATACCTAGCAAGTGTTGAGGAGATCGATCTTAAATCCATGCCTTGAGCCAGCATGCCGAAAACAAAGCCCAACAAACGAATGGTCAGCCAACAAAGACTGAGGCTGAGAACAAAGGAAACTAATAGAATGACCAGATTCCATTGGAAATGTCTCTCTCGTTTTTTAAACTGTCTATTATGTGCTGCTTATCAGCTAACAGTAATTGATAAGTCTCTTTAATCTCAGCGAGTTCTGCAACGGAAAAGGTATAACAATTGTCTGGTAATTCAGGCATATTAACTATTATCCTTGCTTGGATGCCAAATAGCTACTGAGAAGACAGTTGCGACACCGAGTTTTGTTATAAAATTTGGCAACATCATCATTGAATAACCTGGCGGCAAAGTCTACACTACGAACAAAAAGGAGGCATCCCATTATGATGAACAAGTTTTGTAAGTTTAGTAAATTACAGGCCACCAAGGGAAACGGTGATCAACTGCTAAAACTTTTATTAAAAGCATCGAAAGAATTAGAACCAGTTGGCAATTGTTTTTGTTATATTGTCGGAATGGATCCACATGAGCCTGATGCTGTATATGTTTATGAAGTTTGGGAGAATGAAGCCGCCCATAATGATTCATTGAAATTGCCCGCTGTTAGAAATTTAATCAAAGCAGCTGGGCCGATTTTGGACCGGCGTCAATTAGAAAATTCCCCCAATTTGACCATTTATGGTGGAAAAGCGTCATTGTGACGATTCAGCCCTCAAATAAGACGATTTTGTCCATATCAATGACAAATTAAACCATAAAAATATTAAGCCGTTTTCCGCTGGTAAGCACGCACTGCAAAAATGTAGGCCACCAGCATAATCCCGATACACCGTGCCAGTGCAATCCAAATATTATTACCAACGGTCTGCTGCATTAGCTAGGAAACATCTTTCTAATGCCGTTTCAACTTTTTTCTATTAAAACACGCAATCAAAAAGACCAATTAGATATGCCCTAGTGGCCCGTTTGCGATTTTGAATTAGTAAGGCTGACTTTGAAAATTAATTTAAGTCATAATGAACATTGTCATTAAAATCATAAGCAGTCCAGCACTTAGAGCTGCTTTTGAAGTTTCGCTAGTTCATAGATGTTTCTGAAAACAACGAGAAAACTCACATCCAGGAGGCAGCTTTTTGTATCGAGTGAAAAATATAAGATTATTGGCTGCGATTATTTCGATCGGCTTTTTGAGTTTTTTGGGAATAGTTGTCGAAACAGCCTTAAACATTGCCTTTCCACAACTGACAGAGATTTTTGTCATTCCTATCAGTCAAGTTCAATGGTTGACTACCGGATACATGCTAGTCTCGACGAGCCTAATTCCATTTGGTTCATTCTTTTTAAAACGCTTTCGCGTGATTACCTTATTTAGAGTTTCCTGCTTAAGCTTTTTAGCAGGTACCTTGATTGCAGGCTATGCCAACAGCTTTCAATTGGTTTTACTCGGTCGTTTATGTCAGGGAATCGCTGATGGCATCGCTTTGCCTTTAATGTTCGCCACGATATTAAATCAAGTGGCACAGAAAAAAGTGGGCACATTTATGGGAATAGGTAGTCTTGTGATTGCTTTTGCACCAGCAGTAGGACCCATCTATGGCGGCATCATACAGGACACCTTGAATTGGCATTTTCTATTTATCATTTTAGTGCCTTTCATTATTGCTGCCTGGGTAGTCGGCGAACTTAGCATCAAACAGGTTACACCAGTCCGCCATGTTGCTTTTGATGCGCGCGGCGGCTTTTTCTTAGCAATTTTTCTGACAACTGCTTTGATGTTTGTGGTCAACTTAACTGCCAATAGCAGCTCAATTCAATTGAATCTGTCTTTGCTGGGCGTAGCCTGCTTAAGCGGCATGATTTTCCTTCATAGCGAGAAAAATAAAAGCAATCAATTGTTGGCATTAAGTCTTTTTAAAAATAAACAGTTTGTAAGACTGCTCAGTGCCTTTTTTCTTTTGCAATTCAGTTCTCTTAGCATGTCCTACTTGATTCCCAATGTTCTCCAAATACTTTTCCATCAGTCTCCCGGTTTGGCTGGCATTCTAGTGGCTCCCGCGGCTGTGATTGATGCCCTGCTATCGGTCGCTGCTGGTATGATTTACGATAAGACCACGCCCCGTTTACCAATTATCAGTGGATGTACGATAATCGGACTGACCTTCTTGTATGCCATGCTGATCACGTCAGACATTAACCGATTGATTGTCATCTATATGTTCTTTATGGTCGGACTCGGCCTAAGCTACAGCAACATCATGACCTTTAGCCTATCTCAGCTAGCAGTTCATCTAAGAAACGATGGCAACGCGATTTATATGACGGCGCAATCCTATTCAGCCGCAGTGGGAATCGCAATTTCATCATCGATTATTTCTTTTATGCAGGCGCAGCAAGGCAATGTGCTCTTAGGAGCACGACAGGGATTGGAAATCAATTTTTTGATTTTATTTTTGGTCGCCATAGTCACATTGTGGCTGTGTCGGGCAAGTTTAAAAGAATAATTTATTTTGGTCAAGTGCCTTGTTTGGTGGCTCAGTTTTGTAAAGCAATTTTTTCTGAGTCAATGATCTGCTCACTCATGTGTTTCAAACTGTAGTTGAGTAGGATCCAAGGGCAAATAGAACGGTTCTCAGAACTTTATTCCTAATTCCTTGGCATAATCCTCTAGAGAACGATAGCGACCATTTTTAAAATCATTAAAACCAGTCTCGATTTCGGACTTTTTTGTTTGAATTTCTCCTAATAAAAGACCATGGACCGCATGTTTGGTCACACAGATTTGCCCTTCTTTAAGAACAAGTTTTATAGAAAAGACCACGCCAAATGCATTCCCGACTTTTCTCACTTTTGTGTCCATCGATCGAATTCCTTTCATATAACAAGTTACAACTAAGACAGTCTATTCATAGGACTCTTGAGAGGTGTGTGCTTAAGCTGATGGGATATTTTTAACCCTGTTTGAGCAGCTGTTCTTGAACATATTTACGGTAAAGCGGGTGGGTTTTATACAGCTCATCATGTGTACCTTCGCCGGTAATTTGACCGTGATCCAAAAAGAGAATCTGGTCGGCATTTTTAACAGTTGCCAACCGATGAGCGATCATAATAATCGTGGCCTTGGCTTTGATCTTATCGATAGCTTGCTGGATAAAGAATTCAGATTGGCTGTCCAAGCTGGCTGTGGCTTCATCAAAAATATAAATATCGGCTTGTTTTAAAAAGGCCCGGGCAATCATAATCCGCTGCAGCTGGCCGCCAGAAAGATTGGCACCACGTTCGGACAAATCAGTATCTAATTTTTTAGGAAGTTTTTCAACGAAATCAAAAGCCGAAGCATCTTTCAAAGCTTGATTGATTTGCTCGTCGGAAACCTCTTTTTTTAATCCAATCGTCAGATTATCACGCAGCGTCCCGACCAGCACGGAACCCTGTTGAGGCACATAGGCGACATGATCACGCCAATAATGCAGGCCGAAATTTTGGATATTTTTTCCGGCCATGGATAATTCCCCTTTGCTGGGCAGATAAAACTTTTCGATTAGCGAAATGATTGTCGATTTGCCGCCGCCTGAAGGCCCGACGAAAGCCGTCACGCTGCCAGCTGGAATTTTGAAATTTAGGTTTGACAAAACATCAGCTTTCGGATTATAGGCGAAAGAGACTTGGTCAAAGACTAAGGGCGAAGCAAAAGTACCTGCCGGAACCAGTTGCTGATTGTCGGTCTCTTCACCTGTTTGCAGCAGAGCGACCAGCCATTTAGAAGCACCATTGGCTGATTGAAACTGATTAATCGTCTGAGCGATGCTGCTAATTGGAGTCATGATTTGCAAGAAATAGATAAAGAAGGAAACTAAAGCACCGATCGTCATGCCGCTTGAAGAGACCATCAGGCCGCCGATAATCAGGACAAAGAAAATGCTGGAAAAGAGGATCGTGTACTCGATTGGGTCCAGTAATGAATTGATTTTTAGAACCTTCATATTAAAACGGTACAGACGGTCGACACTGTCATCCAGCTTTTCTTTTTGCGATTCTTGGCCATTGAAACTTTTAATCATGCGAATTTCAGATGCAACTTGATTCAAGCGGCTGGAGAAATGGCCCAGTTCGTTTTGCAGACTGGCCGAAGTCTTATTTTGAATGTTGCTAATTGGTGAAAGAATTAAAAACACGGCAATCAGAGCCAGCAGGACAATCAGCGTCAAAGACCAATTAATCAGAAACAAGATTACAATCGAGCCAATTACCAAAATCACACCGCTAATAAAGGAAGAGACATTCTGACGGATCAAGAGATCAATTGATTGGGTGTCGTTGGCAATATGGTTAGAAATTTCACCGGATTGTTTATCCGTAAAGAATTTGATCGGTATATTCATCAAGCGAGCTGATGCTTTTTTCCGAATCGAGGCAATAAAAGTCTGACTGGCTTTGCCCATCGTGTAACTGTTCAACACACTGAACAAGGTGGAAAACAGCAGCGTCACAATTACGGCCAACACAAGCGGAAGCGAAAAATGTTTTCTAAAACTATCAATCAAATTCGCAATGAACAGTGGAAAGACCAAGGACAAAGCAGCACTGAGGATGGAAAAAATCAGGCCAGTCGTTAATAAAGATTTTTTGATTTCCGCATATTTGAATAGTGCGGTTAACCCAGATTTTTGTTGTTTACTCTTTTTTGCCATGAGGCCTCCCACAAGCAACTCGTCACCATCATCATTATCATATATGGTAAATTAATTAAAATATTTTAAATTGCTTGCTGCCATTATATGACAAAATTTTTGTAAAAAAACAATTAATTAAAAAACTGCCCTCAGGCAGTTTTTTATTCGGTGATCGTCACGGCCGAAATACTTTCGTCAGCAACTTCACCATGTTCGCCTTGATCGAGTCCGGCTTTTTCTTCAGCACTGTCGACGCGCATCTTCATGAAGAGTTTCAGAACTCTGATGATGACAAAGTTCAAGACACTCACAAAGACAATCGTAAAGAAGGTGCCAAACAACTGCAGGCCAAAGAGTTTAAAGCCGCCGCCGTAGAACAAGCCGTTCGACGCAATCGATGGATTAACAGCTTTGCTAGCAAATAAACCAGTCATAATACTGCCAATGATCCCGCAGACCCCATGACAGCCAAAAGCGTCTAAAGCGTCATCCAAACCAATACGCTGCTTGATTTTGTTGACAAAGAAGTAACTGGCCGCCGCAGCGACGAGTCCGATCCAAAATGAACCAGCCACTGTGACATAACCTGTCGCCGGCGTGATGCCGACCAGGCCGCACAGAGTCCCATTACAAATACCTGACAGCGATACTTTGCCCTTCAAAGACATTTCTATCAGCGTCCAAGCCATCATTGAACTAGCCGTCGCAACCGTTGTTGTCAGAAAAGCCTGCACTGCAATTTGATCGACTCCTAAAGCAGAGCCGGCATTAAAACCATACCAGCCGATCCATAAGACGGTCGTACCCAGCAAAGCCCAGGACAGGTTATAGTGTTTTTCCTGTAAATTCTTGCGGAAACTGTCACGTTGACCCAAAGCATAGGCCAAAACCAAAGCTGTGATACCGGCGTTGATATGAACGACCGTCCCACCAGCGAAATCAATCACGCCGAGTTTGGCCAGAAAGCCGTTTGCCCAAACCATGTGAACCAAAGGGTAATAAATGAAAATTGACCATAATGTCGTAAAAGCTAACAAGAACTTAAAACGCAGGCGGCCGACCACCGCACCAACGAACAGGGCGGGTGTAATCACTGCAAACATCATCTGGAAAATCAGATAGATACTGGTCGGAATTTTTGTCGCAGTCAGAGCTGTCAGTTTTACGCCATGTAAGAGAAAGCCCTGCAAACCGCCGACAATACCGGAGAAATCGCCGATAAAGGACATTGAGTAACCAAAGACGACCCATAATAAGACGGCTAAACCGCACATAATAAAGACGGACGTCAGTGTATTGACGACATTCTTTTTTGATCCGAGGCCCGCGTAGAAGAAGGCCAAACCCGGTGTCATAAACAGCACCAAAACACTCGAGATAATTAAAAATACAGTATTTGCTTTATCCATAAGTTAATAATATAAAGGTCTTGGTGTCTGCTTCTGCTCAGATTGTCAGCTAAGATGACAACGGTCTAGACAAGCTGACCATCAATTACTAATTAAGCTGCCATAACCGCGATCAGAAAAAAGTTCCAGCAAGAGCGCATGTGGTACACGGCCATCCAAAATCACTGCTTTGTGCAAACCAGCCTGCATGGCTTGGATGATCGCTTCCAGCTTGGGAATCATGCCGCCTTGGATCGTTTCTGAAGCGATTAATTCCTGTAATTGTGTCACTGTGAGATCGCGATACAAAGAATCTGGATCCGCTGGATCTTGTAAAATGCCGCGGACGTTGGTCATTAAAACAAAGGATTCAGCTCCTAGTGCAGCGGCGATTTCAGCAGCTGCCGTATCAGCATTGATATTGTATAGCTGACCCTCGCTGTCGACACCAATACTAGCAATCACAGGCATGTAGCCCTGTTCCAAAGCCAGAGTCAGCAGATCAGGATTGATCTTCATGACATCCCCGACATAACCTAATTTAGCCGAACGCTGTTTGGCTTGAATCAAACTGCCGTCGACGCCAGAAAAGCCAACAGCCTTGGCACCAGATTTAATCAGGCCGGCCACCAGGCTTTTGTTCACTTCACCAGATAGAACCGCATTAATCAGCTGCAAATCCGTTTCATCTGTGTATCTCAAGCCGTCAATAAAATGCGTTTCCCTGTTGGCTTGTTCCATAGCGCGATTAATCGCTGGGCCGCCGCCGTGGACAAGTACAATTTTGATGCCGACAGTCTGCAGTAGACACAGGTCGCGCATGACCGACAATTTCAGCTGGTCGTCCGTCATTGCATTCCCGCCGTATTTCACGACAATCGTCCGGCCAGCATATTTCTGCATATAAGGCAGCGCTTCTAATAATAACGCAGCCTGTTTTTGCGAAGCTTGATCGACTAAATCACTCATGTGCGACCGCCTCTCTATCAGCTGCTTGTTCGTAAACAACCATCTCATTAGGCTGTGACTGCTGAGTTTTTAAAACAGAGACATAGGCTTGTGCTGTTTTAAAGGAAGTCATAACAATCGCGGCTTGTTCAACTGCTTGGTGACGCAGATCTTTCATGGCGGCGGATTGTGATTTCGAGCTTAACAGCAGTTTAATCCCACAAGCTGACAGACTGTTTTTCGTGTTATCCCAGTGTTCGACTGACAAATGATGTGCCTGCAAAAACTCACAGCTTTTAGCGTCGGCCCAGACTGCCAAGCCCAATTTCGTCAGGTCTTCAGCTAGAGACAAAAAGTCCTGATTTAATGTCTGACCGACTAATAAGACTGACGATCCCTGCCTCAATAACGGGTATCCCGCAGCCACAAAAGCTTTGTCTAATGCGCCGTTCACAGTATCGGCCACGCCCATAACTTCACCCGTGGACTTCATCTCTGGTCCCAATAAGGCATCGACACCCGACAGTTTACTAAAAGAAAAGACAGGTGCTTTGGCGTAGACTAAGGGCCCGACTGGCAGCAATCCCGTGTGAAAACCGAGATCTTTTAACTTACGGCCCAAAATGACCTGGGTCGCCAAATCAGCCAGAGGAGTTGCCGTCGCTTTTGAGATAAAAGGCACGGTTCGAGACGCTCTTGGATTAGCTTCGATGATATAGACCTGTTCATCTTTCACAACGAATTGGACATTCATGAGGCCAACCGTCCCCAGCCCGTGAGCCAATTTGATAGCTGCTTGCAGCATTTGTGCTTGAACAGCCGGACTGAAACTCTGGCAAGGATAGAGTGATATCGAATCGCCAGAATGGACGCCAGCACCTTCGACTTGTTCCATAATGCCGGGCACGACAACCGTTTCGCCGTCGCTTAAGACATCGACTTCTGCCTCACGGCCGACTAGATAAGCGTCAATCAGCAATGGGTGCTGCAAGGATAGAACAGCCGTTGACAAATAATCGGCCAGTTCCTGATCGTCGTGAGCAATAATCATGGCACTTCCGCCTAAGACGTAAGAAGGACGCAGCAATACCGGATAACCAATTTGCTCAGCGACCGCTTGCGCTTGTTGGGCACTATAGACAGTCTGCCCAGTCGGTTCAGCCAGTTTTAAATCCATGACCAGTTTGGAAAAGGCCTTTCGATCTTCAGCCTGCTGAATAGTTTGCAGACTGCTGCCCAACAATTTCACGCCAGCATTTTGTAAAGGTGCGGCTAAATTAATCGCAGTCTGACCACCGAATTGGACGATCACGCCAAGCGGTTTTTCTAGGTCGACGACATTTAAGACGTCCTCTAAAGTCACAGGCTCGAAATAAAGTTTGTCAGACATCGAAAAATCAGTCGAAACGGTCTCTGGATTAGAATTGATCACAATCGCTTTATAGCCAGCTGCTTGAATGGCCTGCACAGCTTGAACGGTCGCATAATCAAATTCGACACCTTGGCCAATACGGATCGGGCCGGATCCTAAGACGACCACACTATTGCGAAGAGGGGCAGATTCGTTTTCCTGCTCGTAAACTGCATAATAATAAGGTGTCTGTGCCTGGAACTCGCCGGCTGCTGTATCGACCATTTTATAAGTAGGCAGCAGATCTAGGCCAGTCCGAAATTGACGGATTTTTGCAGCTGAAGACTGCCAATAACGGGCAATCGCAGCGTCAGGGAAACCCGTTTCTTTAGCTTTTTTTAACAGATCTGCATCAAAAGGATGAGACTTTAATGTTTGCTCCAGCTGCACCAAATGGGCAATTTTTTCGATGAAAAAGCTGTCGATACCGGTCTTGTCATGCAGTGTTTTTTCATCAACACCACGGCGCAATAATTCGGCCAATTGGAATAAACGCTGGTCACTTGCCGGTAAGAGTTGTGCTAATAACTGGTTACTTGTCTGATGGGGAAAAAGCACATCATCCAAAGCTAAAGCACCAATTTCCAGCGACCGTATCGCTTTCATTAAAGCCGTTTCGATATTGCGGCCAATGGCCATCACTTCACCGGTGGCTTTCATCTGCGTACCTAATTGCCGGTCAGCCGTTGTGAATTTATCAAAAGGCCAGCGCGGGATTTTAGCTACGACATAATCAAGCGCTGGTTCAAAAGCCGCCTTGGTCTGACCGGTAACCGGATTAAGCAGTTGGTCCAAAGTGCAGCCGACTGCCAGTTTGGCAGCCAATTTCGCGATCGGATAACCGGTCGCTTTAGAGGCCAAAGCTGACGACCGGGAAACACGCGGATTCACTTCAATGATGTCATAAGACTGGCTATGCGGATCCAAAGCCAGCTGAACGTTGGCACCACCCTGAATTTTCAGCGCCCGGATAATTTTAAAAGCTGCATCACGCAGAGACTGATAATCGTGATCCGACAGCGTCTGCACTGGAGAAAAGACAATCGAATCACCTGTGTGGATGCCGACCGGATCAAAATTTTCCATGGACGCAACAACCAAACACTGATCATCAGCATCACGCAAGACTTCAAATTCGATCTCCTTATAACCGCTAATCGAGGCTTCAACGAGAATCTCTGTGACAGGCGATTTGGCCAAACCATGAGCGGCAATCTGCCGCAATTCAGTTTCGTTATTGGCAATCCCACCACCGCTGCCGCCTAGCGTATAGGCTGGCCGGATGATTAAGGGATAACCTTGTTTATCAGCAAAAGCCAATGCCTGAGACAAATTTCTCGCGATCTGTGAAGGCGGTGTCGGTTCGCCCAACTGTGCTATTAAGTTTTTGAACTTCTCTCGATCCTCAGCCTGCTCAATCGCGTCTAATTTTGTCCCAAGCAGCTCAATACCCAGCTCATTTAAAATACCGTCTTCAGCTAGCTCCTTGGCCAGATTCAAAGCTGTCTGGCCACCCAAAGTCGCTAAAATGGCCTGCGGCATTTCTTTATGAATAACAGCCTTCACAGCCGGCAAAGTCAGTGGTTCGATGTAAACATGATCGGCCGTCTTAGGATCTGTCATGATCGTGGCCGGATTAGAATTAATCAACACGACTTCATAACCAGACTCTTTTAAGGCCAGACTCGCTTGTGTGCCGGAATAATCGAATTCAGCTGCCTGGCCAATGATAATCGGGCCAGAACCAATCACGAGAATTTTCTTAAACGTTTGGATTTGTGACATGTGTCCTCCTTTTTATGTGAGTTGTTGTTTGGTTTGACCGATCAGCTGCAGGAACTGATCGAAAATTGCCTGGCCATCATGCGGGCCAGGTGCAGCGTCTGGATGAAACTGGACTGAAAAGGCCGCGTCCTGAGTGGACTGAAACCCTTCAATCGTCCCGTCATTAATTTCTCGGTATGTGACTTGCAGTTTTGTGCCTGGAATCGAAGCTATGTCAACTGCAAAACCATGATTCTGTGCCGTGAAAAAAGCCTTGCCATCGTCACTTTTGACAGCATGGTTAAAACCACGATGACCAAATTTCATTTTGAAAGTTGTCGCGCCGTTAGCCATAGCAAACAGCTGATGTCCCAGGCAAATACCTAATAATGGTTTAGCCTGCTGCAACTGGCGAATTTCAGGCAGGACATCAAGCCAATGTTCGGGGTCGCCAGGTCCGTTAGAAAGTAGAATGCCGTCCGGATGAATGGCGAGAACTGTTTGAGCGGTTGTTCTTCCCGGAAACACAATCACAGAACAGTTACGTGCTGCCAAAGCCTGAATAATGGATTCTTTAATCCCGAAATCCATCACAGCAATCAGCGGGCCATCCCCTTTTGCGGCTATATGTTTATGCACTGCGAGTGCTAACAAAGACGGCAAAACATGCATGCCTGACTGCAAGCTTGCAATCGTTTTGTCGCTTACTTCATCCACCAAGCTGGCCGCCATGACACCTTGGTCGCGCAATTCTTTGACTAGTTTCCGTGTGTCGATGCCTGATAAGCCAGGCAGTTGTTCGGATTTTGCCCAAGCATCCAAAGACATTTGACTGCGCCAATGACTGGGCGTGACTGCCGCTTCATGCACAATCACAGCGGCAGCCTGCGCTTTGCTGCTTTGATTGTCAGCAACGTTAATACCGTAATTGCCGATCAAAGGATAACTGAAAACAATCAGCTGCCCTTGGTAAGATGGATCGGTCAACGTCTCTTGATAACCGGTCATGCCAGTGTTGAAGACTAGTTCACCACTGGCGGAGACATCAGCACCAAAAGCCTCACCGCTGTAAATAGAGCCGTTTGCTAAAACAAGATACCGTTTCATAACTCTAAAGCCCTTGGAATAAATAAGTCGCCTAAGGTCGCGGCCATGACAGCTTTAATCGTGTGCATCCGATTGGCTGCCTGCTGGAACTGATGGGCATATGGTGCGTTGAAAACCTCATCCGTAATTTCCATCTCTTTGAGGCCGAATTTTTTAAAAATTTCCTGCCCCATCGTCGTGTTTAAATCGTGAAAAGCTGGCAGATCGTGCAGTACGACTGTGTTGGGGTTATGCGTTTTAGCAACTGTCTTCGCATTAAGCTGATAAGGCTGCAGCAGCTTAATCCGAGATTCCCACAAATCCTCTTCGCCCATCGAGGCCCAGACATCCGTGTAGAGCACATCGACACCGTCGACTGCTTTATCCAGATCATCACTGATAAGAAAGTTGTCCGAATATTGACTGGCTAGATTAATCACCTCTGCACCCGGCTGCAGGCTCTTCGGGCCGACCAGATGAATTTCAGCACCCAGCATCGATCCTGCTAACAGGAGTGAACGAGCGACATTATTGCGTGCATCTCCTAAATAAGCTAATTTAATCCCTTTGATGTGGTCGAATAATTCATCAATTGTCATAAAATCAGCCAGCATCTGAGTTGGATGCCAGTCGTTTGTCAGGCCATTCCAGACCGGTACTTTAGAATAAAGGGCTAGATCCTCGACATTTTTTTGTTCAAAGCCACGGTATTCAATCCCATCGAACATACTTCCCAGCACCTTCGCCGTATCGGCCAAAGATTCTTTTTTGCCAAACTGAATATCATGTGCCCCGAGGAATTCGGCATTTGCACCTAAATCCTGCGCGCCGACCGTAAAAGAAGAACGCGTCCGAGTACTAGTCTTTTCAAACAGCAAAGCGATATTTTTGCCAGCCAGATAATCATGCTGAATATGTTTTTCTTTTAATTCCTTGAAATACTCGGCCAATTTAATCAGCGTATAAAATTCATCAGGTGTAAAGTCGGCTTCTTTGAGAAAGGAACGTCCCTTAAAAATATTCATTGTCATGCTGTTACCTCGCTTTGTTTTTTAATCACAGATGCAATTGTATCCACGGCAGCAGCCAGATGTGCTTCATCAATAATCAAAGGCGGCAGCAGACGCAATGTATTGTGTTTGGAAGAGAGTGTCAAATAACCCGCCGCCTGCAAATCACTGATCACAGATGTGACTAGCAATGAATCGGCTAGTTGAATGCCGATCATCAGGCCCTGTCCGCGAATATCCTGGACTTGCGGAAGATCCTGCAGCTTCTCTTTTAATAGTGAGAAAACAAAGCTGCCTTTTTGCGAAACATCTTTTAAAAAGCTATCAGTTAATTGAGACAAAACAGCATTGGCACTAGCCATTGCCAGTAAGTTACCACCAAAAGTTGTGCCATGTGAACCAGGTGTGAAAGCAGAACCCAAGACTTTTTTGCCCATCATGGCGCCGATCGGAATACCGGCTCCCAAAGCTTTAGCACTGGTAATAATGTCAGGCTCCAGGCCATAATGCTGAAACGCCAAAGCAGCTCCAGTACGGCCAATACCGGTCTGGACTTCATCGACAATCAGTAAAGCACCACAAGCTTTAGCTTGATCGGCCAGCTTTTTCAGCCAATCTGGATCAATCATGTTGACGCCGCCTTCGCCTTGAATCATCTCGACAATCACAGCCGCAAAAGAATCATCCAGCAGGTGCAGCGCGAAGGGATCGTTATAAGGTGCCACCACAACACTAGTCTGATCAACGAAAAAGCCGCTTTTAATGCCGGGATAGTCGGTTACCGCCAACGAACCGTAAGTCCGGCCATGAAAAGAATCAGTAAAAGTCATGACTTTTTTCCGT
This sequence comes from Oenococcus sp., assembly GCF_047725585.1. Taxonomy (NCBI): domain Bacteria; kingdom Bacillati; phylum Bacillota; class Bacilli; order Lactobacillales; family Lactobacillaceae; genus Oenococcus; species Oenococcus sp. Next base: position 259,790 of record NZ_JBDNNF010000003.1, read on the forward strand.
CCTGTGAATTTATGCGCCAGTTTCAAAGCAGCTTCATTGGCCTCAGTCCCGGAATTAGCAAAAAAGGCTAAATAATCAGAGCCGGCAAGCTGTGTCAGTTTACCAGCCACTTCTTCTTGAAGGCTGCTTTCATAGAGATTTGAAACATGCCAAATTTTATGCAGCTGCTTGTCAACGGCATCCACAATGGCCGGATTATGATAGCCGAAGCTCATCACACCGATGCCGCTGGCTAAATCCACGTATTCTTTGCCCTGTTTATCAGTCAGATGAAAATCGTGGCCATCGACCAATTCAATTGGAAATCTGCTGTATGTATGAAATAAATGTGTCATTTTTTCTCCTTATGTCCTGTACATGGCGTTAATTTTCACGTAATCGTAAGTCAGATCCGATCCCCAAGCCTGGCCTTTTCCTAGCCCCTGGCCTGCTGATACGTCGAAAACGATTTTTTTGCTTTTCACGGCTGCTTCTAAGGCCGGTAGATTCTCTGCAACAATCTCGCCTTGATCAATAACTGGCACTTGATTAATGGCCAAGGCAATCTGACCAGCTTGCAAATCCACACCCGCGTTACCAATCGCATCAATCACACGTCCCCAATTAGGATCTTCACCAAACGCCGCCGCTTTAACCAAATTCGAACCGACAATTTTTTTAGCAATCATACGGGCCTGTAAATTATCACCACTGCCGCTGACATTAGCCGTGACCAGTTTCGATGCGCCTTCACCATCCTCGGCAATTTTGATTGCCAGATCTTTCATCAACAAATACAGCGCTTCTTTAAATTCATCGTATTCAGGGCTGCCGACCAAAATTTCAGCTTCCTGGCTTTGACCATTTGCCAGCACGAGCAGCATGTCATTTGTCGAAGTATCGCCATCAATCGTGATCTGATTGAAAGTAATTTCCGTCAGTTCCCGCAAAAGCTTTTGCAGCAGCTGGCCGTCAATACTGGCATCCGTACAGATAAAGGAAAGCATCGTGCCCATGTTGGGATGAATCATGCCGGACCCCTTCGCCATACCAGTCATTGTGATCTTGCCAAACTGTAATGCCGCCACTTTTTCCTTTGTATCAGTCGTCATAATGGCTTGAGCAATCTGGGTACTCTGACTTTTTTGAAGTTGGGCAATCCCGGTCATCAGTTTTGCCATTGGGAGTTGTTCACCAATAATACCGGTCGAAGATACAGCGACTAGATCCGCTTCAATTCCTAGTTTCTTGGCGACAATTTCCTGCTCGCTTAGGGCGTTTTCATATCCTTGCTGTCCTGTAAATGAATTAGCATTAGCTGAATTGACGATCACAGCCTGCAGCTTCTGAGATTTTTTAACTGTCGCTTGCGTCAGGACGACTGGTGCTGCTGGAAACTGATTCAATGTGAAAACGCCAGCGGCATCAGCAATAACATCCGAGACGATCCAACTTAGATCTGGTTTATCAGGATTATGCCGTAAATTCGCATGCAGCCCATCGCTTGAAAAACCTTTGGGCCAAATTAATTTATCCAAAATTTCCATTTTCTCTCCTACTCTCCTATACAAGCGCTGGCATCAGCGGCAAGCCGGCCAACGGATCAAATCCAAACAGCTGATTCAAATTCTGTACAGCTTGTCCGGCCGCACCTTTTAACAAATTATCGATAACACTCACGACGAATAAGGTTCTTGTCGCCGGGTTATACTGCCAGCCGATTGCAGTCAGGTTGCTTCCGACAACATCTTTGATAGAAGGAAATGCCGGGCCGCACAATTTAATGAAAGGATCATTTTGATAACTGTTTTCAAAAGCCTGACTAATTTTCTCTGCGATTTGCGCCTCGTCATCCCCAATACCATCAGGAATCTTGACGTAGATACTAGCCATAATGCCGCGCGTGATCGGCAGCAGCGTCGTGGTCATCTGAATGGCTTTTAAATGCGGGTCAAACAACTGCAATTCCTGCATAATTTCTGGAATGTGCTGATGCTGATTGACTTTATAGAGGCTGAGATTATCGTTGACTGATACAAAATGATTAGACGCACTGGGACTTTTACCAGCACCGGAAACACCAGACTTGGCATCGACAATGATCGATGACAGATCAATCAAATGCTCTTTGACTAGCGGTATCAGCCCTAAGAGCACAGCCGTTGCATAACAACCAGGATTGGCGATGTAATGAGCTGGATGCTGATGCGTTTCCACAAGGCCGTAACTGGCTTTAGCCAGATAATCATGATCGGCCGCCGGCTTGTGATACCACTTTTCATAAACAGCAGCAGCGTGAAGACGGAAATCACCAGACAAATCGATCACCGGAAAGCCAGCTTGGATGAAAGGCAGCGCGATGTCTTTTGTGACACCGGCTGGCGTAGCAAAAAAGACGAGATCTGTTTTTGCCATAATCACATCAGCATCAAAAGCAGCGATTACAGGATCAGCTTGCTTATATTGGACAAGCCCAGCGATTAAATCAGAAAGGTGTTTTCCAGCATTAGTCTTGCCAAAGAGTAAAATTTTATCGACATTAGGGTGATTTTGCAGTAATTGATACAGTACGCTGCCTGCATAACCCGTTACGCCGACCAAAGCAACAGTCATATTCATGAGATTCTCCTAAATTTGAGTACAAAAAAACAGTTAACTTACACAAGAAAAAAAGTGTCAGAAAACTGTTTTATCGTCGAACGATATTAAAAGAATGGAATGAACTTGTCGCCTGTAAGTGCGTCATAATTAACTTGATATTCACTATACACGCTTTTGACAAAAATGCAAGAACATGAAATTAATTTTTATTAAATAGCTGATACATGCAGGTTTGGCGCAATTTGTGTACGCGCCTGTTCCAAAATACGCATGACCTGATAACTGTGATCAAGCATTTTCAGCATCAAATCCCAATCATCATCAGCAATCGCCTGGTTAAAGGTCTTAAATTCGTCATACATACGATGCTGATCGACTGGCACTGTTGTCAAATCTTCGTCATCCGTGTGCAGGGACAGCGCTGCTAATTGGTTAGTCGGGCTTTGGACGCGAATGAAACCCTTTTCGCCCTCGATCACACTACTGTCGCCTTGCAGCAATGAATAAACATCCTTACCCGCAATCGCAGCAACAGTGAGATCCGGATAGGACAGGGACAGTACGCCCGAGGTATCAACACCATTCACAATGTTCGGCGCATAATGAATGGCCCGAGGCTGCCCAAATAATCCGACAGCCAGATGAATATTGTAAACATTCAAATCCTGCAAGGCACCACCACCGCGGTTAACATCGAAAGCTGGCAGAATCGTACCAGCTTTGAATTGATCGTAACGGGAAGAGTATTGTGAATAATTCAAAACGGCTAAATGAATCGGGCCTAATTTAGGCAGCCAATCCTGCAGTGTCTGGAAGTTGGCCAGATACTGGTTGCTGATCGCCTCATATAAGTGCAGATGACGCTTCACAGCTAACTGTTTTAATTCGTGAAATTCAGCTGTTGTCTGAACAAAAGGCTTTTCTAGTATGACGTGTTTGCCAGCGGTCAAAGCTTTTTTCGCGTAAACAAAGTGCAAGTTATTCGGCAGGCCGATATAGATCGTGTCAACATCCGGATCTGCTAACAAGGCGTCCACATCTGTATAAATTTTCTGAATCCGGAAACTCGTTTGGAAGGCCTGCATATTTTCCAGATCAGCTTCGCGGCCGAAAATCGCCTGCAGATTAATTTCCGGAAATTGGCCGACCATGCTGAGAAAATCTTTCACAATTTTTCCAGCACCTAAGATTGCTAATTTCATAAAAGTTCTCCTTTTCGTTTAATAGATGAAATAACTTAATTGACGGCTGATTTTAATTCGCCCTCAACTTCCTGCTTGGCTGCCTCTTCAGCAGCTTTCTTGTTCTCAGCATCGACGGCTAATTTATCAGCCGTCTTGAAGAACGGCAGATAAACAGCTACAGAAATTAGAATCTGGACAATATTCAGAACTGCACCACGCCAGCCGCTGACCAAGAATCCAGCGATGATCGGCGGTGTCGTCCAAGGAATATTAACTCCGTTAGTTAAAGGAACCAATCCGATACGCATGGAGATATAAGCGACCAAAGCCATAATGATAGGGTTCAAGATAAAAGGAATCACCATCAAGGGGTTTAGCACAATTGGCAGGCCAAAGATAATCGGTTCATTAATCGTGAAGATTTCCGGCCCAATTGCCAGTCTGCCAATCGCTTTGAATTGCTTAGAATGAGCAAAGAATAACAGCAGTAAGCACAAGCCGAAAGTTGCACCAGAGCCGCCAATCTTAATAAAGTTATTGTAAAATTGATAATTCACAATATTTGGAATCGCTTTACCAGCTGCAAAGGCGGTCGCGTTTTGAGCTGTTAAGGCCAGCCAAATTGGCGTCATGACACTGCCGACGACGTTGGCACCATGAATACCAAATGACCACAAGAGACCTTCAATCAGCAGAACCAAGATAGTCGCTGGTAAAGAGCTGCCCAAGATTGTCAAAGGCGTTTGCAAATTGGTAAAGATAAAACTTTGAATCGATCCAAAGGATGTCTGCTCAAAAATAATTCTAACCAGATTGAAAATGATCACGACAAGCGCCAATGGGATCAGGGACGAAAATGACTCCGAAACATTTGTCGGCACAGCATCGGGCATCTTGATTTTCCAGCCGTGTTTATCGACAAAATGCAGTATTTCAACGGCCAAAATCGATACGATCATGGCAACGAACAGACCTGAAGCACTCAGATTGTTCATGGGAATACCGATACCTAAAGCCCCATTTTTAAAAGTGTACATAGGTGTGACAACAAAGAATGCGGCCATGGCTGAAAAAATGGCACTAATTTTATTTAAATGATATGACCCCGCCATTTCATTAGCGACTTCCACAACAATATAAATGGACATCAAATTCATTGAAATGTTGTAAGGGATATTAAAAATGCGCTGCCAGCCAGTACCAAAAATGCCACGCATAAAACCGGCATAAGCGGGAATTGGTAGATTAGCTAGGAGAATGAAGAAAGAACCAACAATCAAGATAGGCATAGCTGCGATAAATGCATTTTTAATCGCGCTGAGATAACGATTTCCATCTAATTTAATGGCAATTTTGGACATTCTCGTTTGAAAAGATTGCATGAATTTTTCCATTTTTGAAACCTCTAAAATTCCGTGAAACTATTCTTGAATCTGCTTGATTGCTGTTTCCAACATTTCAAGCTGCAAAACTGTTTCTTCATCTTTGACCGGTTTTTCTTTGCCATTCACAATCGCATCATAGACACCAGCGTACATCCGGCTGTAGTCGCCTATTTCAGATTCGACTTTCTCTTCGTGGTACTTGCCGGCATCATCGAGATAGGTTAAAGTACCGTAATCTTCGGGCCGGTCAATCCCGAAGTCAGCATGGTCAGGCATGTAAAAATGTTTCAAATCCACTTCTTGACGATCTTTTTCCTGTTTGACAAAGACGCCTTTTTTACCATAAACAACAAAACTAGGGCGTGCTTTCAACCTGAAATAACTGGACTTGACCGACACTTTTAAAGGCCCGTCGTAGAACAAATCCAGATCAAAATAATCATTCATACGCCCCTTGCCCAGCAGCTGGCGAACCTCAAAATGTGTGTCCCTCGGTTTGCCGAAAAAGGAAATCACCTGATCCAAAGTGTGGCAGGCATGTCCATATAAATAACTGTTGTAGACAGAAAATTCCTTAACACTTTCTGGTACTTCGGGCCGGAAATAGTCATAACTCATTTCGACTTCCAGCAAATCTCCGAGCAAGCCGCTTTTAATCACTTTTTGTGTGGTCAAAAAATCCGAATCATAGCGCCGGTTCTGGTAGCATTGAACAAACAAGCCTTTCTCTTTAGCCAAGCTGAACAGTTCTCTGGCCTGAGCCGAAGTTTCTGTGAAAGGTTTTTCGACCAGCGCGCCCTTGCCATGCTCCAAAACATCTTTAGCCAAGGAAAAATGCGTATTGCTGGGTGTGGAAATCACGACCAGCTGGATCTCCGGATCATCATAAATATCATGAATGTCATTCGTATAGTTAATGCCGTCAATTTTTGGCCAACTGCTGTCGGGCCTTCTTGAATAAATCGTCTTAACTTTGATCTTGTCTTTCAGCTTCAAAGAAAAAGGCAAGTGGTAACGATTTGCGCTTTTCCCGTTTCCAATGTAAGCAATGGTCAGCATTTCATAAAACCTCCTGAAATAACTTCTTGATTTGGTGTAAAGTTATCTTCAAAATTATTGTACGGGCTGGATTTTGTGAATTGATCGCGTTTTGGCAAGCTGGTCAGGATTACCAATAAATGAAAGCGCTTTCTTTATCTTTGGCCCTTTTGTTCAGCTTCTCGGCCTATGAAGACAGGCGCGTTTTCGAGTTAACAAATATAATTAAGAATGAAGGTGAATCATGCTGCTAATCGATAGATTGAAAAATCAGGACAAGCTCACAGCGACAGAAAAAAAGATTGCCGATTTTGTTTTGGAAAATTTGACCGACATTTCATCAATGAGCATCGAGAAATTAGCCAAACAAAGCTACACGTCGCATTCGGCCATTGTGCGTTTTTCCAAAAAAATGGGCTTTGACGGCTACAAAGAACTCCGGATCGCCGTATTGAAAACGATCCAGGCGCGCCTCTATAATCTGGAAAACGTCGATACCAATTTTCCCTTTACGGCCACTGATTCACCGCTTATCATTGCCAAAAAACTAGCTGATTTGACTGTGAATACGATTAAAAGAAGTTATGCCCAATTATCAGAGGACCAATTAATTCAAGCTGTCGACATGTTAACCAAGGCCGACCGGATTTTTCTATTTGCGGAAGGCGATTCTCAAATTCGAGCGCGCAGTTTCCAAAATAAGCTTGTCAAAGTCAACAAGTTTCTGATTCTCGGCGAAGAATATGCCGACGAAGATTGGACTGCAGCCAACATGACACCCAAAGATTGCGCGCTTTTTATTTCTTACGGTGGCAAAGTCCGGCAATACGGGCGCATGCTGAACTATCTAACAGATCAAAAAGTGCCAACGATCGTGATTACGGGAAATCCAAAATCCAAAATGATTGAAACAGCCAGCTTGGCACTGGTTATTGTTCAAGATGAGTATGATTTTCTAAAAGTTTCCACCTTTTCGTCTCAGATCAGCTTTGAATATTTATTGGATACACTCTTCTCAATCCTATTTGCGCGTGAATACAATCAGAATATGATCAATTTAAAACGTAAACGCGGCATTTTGGAGATCGGCCCGTTGTCAGGCAAAAAATATTACTAATAAAGAGGTTGCTTATGATTAAATTTGGAATTATCGGTGCCGGCCATATCGCCAACCGTTTTGCACAAAGTTTGGCGAATTTTCCGGATGCTGAGCTCTATGCCATTTCCGCTCGCAGCATGGATAAGGCTCGCGCTTTTCAGCAACAGCATCCTAGTGAACTGATTTACGACCATTACCAGGCACTTTTAGACAATCCACAAGTACAAATCGTCTATGTTTCTTTGCCGCATGGCCTGCACCGGGAGTGGGTCTTAAAAGCACTGGATGCCGGCAAGGCTGTGCTGTGTGAAAAACCAGCCGGCTTAAATGCTCAGCAGACACAAGATATCATTGACAAAGCACAGGAAAAACAGCTCTTTTTCATGGAAGCGATGAAAAATCGTTTCACGCCGGCCTATCGAAAAATTAAAGAATTGGTGCAAAACGGTGCTATCGGCCAGCTGACGCATATAGAAGCTACCTTTGCACGTGTTCTGCCTGAATCACAAACAACTTATCACTATCAGCCGATCCAGGGTGGTGCCTTACTGGATATGGGCATTTATGATATCGGCCTCATCGAAGATTTTTTCAAAGGGCCGCTGACAGTCGGACAAGTCGATTACAAAATGCATGAAAACGGCATCGAAGTTTATGCACAAGCACAACTCTTAGGTGACCGCTTTTCAGCTCAAGTCACAGCTGCTTTTGATCGCGATGCGCCGACGACTGCCGTCCTGACAGGAAGAAAAGGCATGATTACGATTGAAAATTTCCACCGTCCGGAATCATTCACGCTAAACACTGCTGGAAAATCCCAATCCTTTCACCTGCCCTACGACCACGATGACTTCCATGGTGAGATTAAAGAAGTGATTGCCGCCTTTAAATCACAAGCAAAAGAAAGTGCGATTATGTCACAGGCGGACAGTGTCACTTGTGCTGCACTGATTGACGCGATTAAAAATAAAATACCCGAAATAAAAAATAGAAATTTGTGAAAAAACCTGACTCATTTCACGGTTCTAATTATTTAGAATCAAAAACGGCAAAAACCTCCAAACTCAGCTGGACTCTTCCAGCTTGGCACTTTTAATGGATAGCTATAAAGGCCGCCTGCGGACAAGAGCCATCGCTTATTATGGTGCTGTAGCCGGATTAGGATCCAGTTTCGGCCTCGTGATCGGTGGTATCATCGCGAGCTACTTTTCCTGGCGCTGGGGATTTTTGTTAAACGTCCCGATCGGAATCGTCCTCAGTATCATGAGCCTGATTGCCATCAAGGACGTTGATCGGCAGCGTACGCCGCTGGACATTTTTGGCAATATTACCTCTCTATTTTGGGCTTTATCAGTCTCGTTTACGGTACGGTATTAATGGCCCAGTCGGCAGACAGGCCGCACTGATTTTTGCTCTGATCATGCTGAGGATCTTCGTGATCATTGAGAGCCGCGGTAAATATCCGACGATGCCTTTGCGCCTGTTTGCTGATTTGGAAAGATCCAGCGCTTATATTACGCGTTTTTTCTACATGGGCACCATGCTATCTTTTTTCTTCATCATTCCACAAGCGCTGCAAGACGTTTACGGCTTTACGCCCCTTTCGGCTGCTTGGGCTTTTTTGCCAGAAACCGTTTCGCAGTTTATCGTGGCCGTGCTCGTCGCGCGTATCAGTATGCGTTTTAGCAACACACAAATTGTCATGACCGGCATTATTATCACCTTTTTGGGCACGGTCTAGGCGCTATAGTCGGTATTCAGCACGGTTATATTCTCGCCTTCGCACTGCCAATGCTGCTGGTCGGAATTGGGCAAGGCTTGGCTTTGAGCACTCTGACCATTTCCGGTATTGCAAATACACGTGCCGATATCGCTGGGTCCGCATCAGGCGTTGTTAACACCTTTCATCAAATCGGCAATTCATTTGGTTTATCCTTAGTAACCGCTCTGACGGCTCAGATTAAGACACCTTTAAATGAGTTCAATCATGCTTTTGGCGTGATTGCGTTGCTGATGTTATTCTCATTAATTGCATCCTTGGGCATCCTATTGGCTAGTCTGCGCAAAAGACAGCAACTTGCAAAATAAGATAATAAAAAAACATCAGATGAAACTTTCAATTAATTTCACTTGATGCTGTTTACCTAAAAGAGCGTTTGCTCTTTTTATTTTGTTTTTCCAGCCTGGAGAGCTCTGCCTCGGCTTTAGCCATATGATCTTCATAATGGTCCAGTTTCCAAGTCAGATGGTTGATGGCGGCCTGCAAATCGTCACGTTTTTCTTCCATTACCAATAATTGGTCCTGTAATAATTCTTTCTGCTCTTGGATATGGTCCTCATTAGAATCAGCCAACTGCATATATTGCTGCAGGTTTTGAATACTCATCCCTGCAGAACGCATCTGCTTGACAAAATTGACTCTGCCGATAATGCGTTCGTCAAAATCACGTATACCGGATTCCGTCCTATTGATAGCAGGAATCAATCCTATTTTTTCGTAATAACGAATCGTGTCGGCACTCACCTTCGTTATCTCGCTAGCTTCCTTGATATTCACGAAACTTACCCCTTTGATCTTATTTCCTACGAACCATGAAAACACTCAAAGTTTTCCGCCCAGTCGCGGGAAAATAATATTTAAAATCTAAAATGTCCAAGCAGATCAAAGTTCATTCAATCCGCCAGTCGAAGTTTCCCTGTGGATTGCCGTCCAAGGCAGCCTCGACATGATATAAAACAACAGCATGAAATGGTTTCAAAGCTATTCAAGCCATGTAACAAATTATTTTACAAAACTCGGGAAAGATTCCCATTTCTATTTGAACATATCCCATTGAACACCTTAGAGTCGTCTCCAAGTCAAGACTTTTTCAAAAGAACTTCGATTAATAGCCCAACCTAGTCAGCCAGCGATCGACTGCGCCTTGTGAATTAGCAGCATCCGACCCTCGAACACCCAATCCGCGTAAAACATCCGCTTTGGGATATTGACGCCGCAAAGTCTCCGGCGTATTGCCCAATCCAGAACCTTCATGCGTGGTGAAGGGGATGACGTGTTTACCGTTCAAATTCACGCCATCCAAGAATGTCCTGACAACCATCGGATACTCGCCCCACCAGACAGGCGCACCGACAAAGACATTATCATAGCCGCTGACGTCAGGCAGCTTATTTTTGATTTTCGGCCGAGCGTTGTCATTTTGTTCCTGTTGAGCCACGCGTGTTGTCGCTTCATAGCTCGAAGGATAATCTTTGACGGGCACAATTTCATATTCATCGCCGCCAGTCTTTCTTTGAATAAAATCAGCAACGCGTTTTGTATTACCAATTTTTAACGGTCCATTGTAAACACCATTCGTGCGTGAAAAATAGACGATCAAAGTTTTACCGTTTTTATCAACTTGACCGCTTTTTGAACTACCGCTGGCACTGCCGGAAGATACTGAGGCAACAGAAGTTTGGCTGCTGGATTGTGCGGATCGGTTTCCGCTTCGATTGGCAATATCCCATCCGATTAAGACTGCAGCAATCACAACAATGACTGCTGCGAAAATGACAACTTTTTTTCTCATTTCAGGCTCCTTGTCTGACTTGTTATTGACATCATAAAGGCTGAAGTGAACTCTAAGTCAAGTCATTTTGTCATTTTTTTTAATTATTTGCGCTGATTGAAAAAAAGCGGCAGCGAATTATAGGCCTGATTAATAAACGATGTCTCGTCATGACCGCCACCGGGGTCAATTCGGTAGAGCAGACTCTGATTAGTGAACAAGCTGCCATGCAGACGATGCATCTCACGAATCATCGGGGCCATCGAAGCACCCGTGCCATCAGCACCGCCGACCGAAGCAGAAATCAAAAAATCTTTCGCTTGCAAATGGTCGTCCAAAACAGTTTTCGCTAATTTATCCGCCGTCTGTCTGGGTGCCGTCCCGCCGCCGTCATCGCCCTCAGTCCAACTGTCGCCAGCCATGGGCATAAAGTAACGAAAATACGGTAAATGGAATTCAAAAACAAACCAAGTCGTAATTGCACCCATCGAAAAGCCGCCAAAAGCACGGTGCGATCGCGAGTCGATAAAAGCCTCTGCGCTCGTAGACTTTGCGTATGTGTGATAACGGCTTTCAACAAGCGGCATGAGATCACGTGTTAACTCATTTTGTGCAAAGGCACGATTTAGTGGTCCGTCATCATAATAATTGCCGGTCATAAAGCTCTTATCAGGATAATAATTTGGTGCAACAACGATCATAGGGTCAACGCGTTTATCAGCGATCATATGGTCCAAGAGGACTTTCATACCGGTTGTCTGGTCCCGGCCTTGGCCACCCAAAAAAGCGGACGGCGGCATACCCGCACCATGCATGAGATAAAGGATATTATATTTTTTATCCGAATTCGCCTGGTAACCAGCTGGCAGATAGACTAGGGCACTCTTAGGATAAGACTTGCCTCGATAAGTCGTACGGTAAGAAAGACTTTCCACGCTACCGCGCTGGGAAACAGCTGCACGCTGACGATAATTACTGGGAATTTTTGTCATGGTTAAATTCGCTTTTCTGCTAGCAGGTGCTGTACTGCTAACGCGTCTGCTAGACCGGTTGCTGGATCCACCCCGCATAAACAAGAACAAAGTCACAAACAACAGTCCAACGATCACAATCACTATTATTGTTGGGAAAAATCGCTTTCGCACCTGTCTGTCCTCTGCTTATGTCATATTAGGAAACTATTTTACGTGTATCCTACACCTGAAATCCTAAACAAATAATAAAACTTTTTCCCAGAATCGAAAGTCAGAATTCCCCCACACAAAAAGCAGGTTTCCCTGCTTGAGTTGACTGTGTGTTGTTTGTT
>NZ_JBDNNF010000004.1:0-47097 GCF_047725585.1 Oenococcus sp.
ATACAACCTATGTTAATTCTTCAAACTGTCACAAATTTGTTATCTAAAGACATTTTATCGTAATTTTCATTTGGAAAACTAATCGGGTGATCAAAGGGATAAAATATTTCATTAATAAAAAAATACTCTTTGCGTTGGCATTATTATCGGCAATCTGTGTATCAGCTAATGCACAAGCAGCCAGCAGCCAAGGCACAACGCAAGTAGCGCCTATCTACTTCGCATCGGATAAAAAAGCTGTTAATCAATACCTGCGCAGAGCTAGTGATGCTGCAAGTAAGAAAATAAGAGATCAGCAGCAGGCTAAAGAGCAGGCCGCTAAAAAGGCCGCCGACGAGAAAAAAGCCGCTGATCAAAAACAGGCTGAGCAAGCAGCGTCTGCACCACGGCAGATAGCGTTTCATAACACAGCTGTAATGAACGGCAGCAACAATTACGTTTACGGCACTTGCACTTGGTACGTAAAAAATATGCTTCCCTGGGTGCCATCTAGCCTAGGAAACGCTTCTAATTGGGCAGCAAGTGCAGCTGTACGGGGATATTTAGTCGATAACTCCCCAGCTGCTGGGGCAGTCGTTGTGTTCGCCCCCGGACAAGCAGGAGCTAGTGTTTACGGCCATGTAGGCGTTGTCCTTTCAAATAATGGTGATGGCAGTATTACAATTTCCGAAGGGAATTTTTCAAGTGCTGGACCAGATATTCGCCGCGTGTATGCTGCAAGCAGCTATCTTTATATCCACCCCTGATAAAAAGCAATTTAAAAAAGATCTGCAATCGCAATGATTGCAGATCTTTTTTACTTAATCCTGGTCCTCAGAATCAAAACCGCTTTGCGTCGACTTACCAACTTCATAATCGCTATCAGTCAAATTTTCAACTTCACCCAAGCGATAACCATTACCCACCTGACTGAAGAAATCATGATTGGCAGTTGATGTAGAAATACCATTCATAACAACTGGGTTTACATCTTCAGCACCATCAGCAAACATAGGCTCCAAGCCAAGGTTCATTAAAGCTTTATTGCCGTTATAACGTAGAAATACCATTACATCGTCAAACCAATCAATATCGTCATACAGTTCGTGTGTATAGGCCTCTTCGTTGGCATACAAATCATAAAGCAGATCATAGGCCCACGCAGTTAAATCCTGCTGTTCTTTTTCTGTCAATTTTTTATAGGCAACTTGAAATTTATAACCAATATAAGTACCGTGGACCGATTCGTCACGAATAATCAATTTAATGATTTCAGCGACGTTAACCATCTTGTTATGCCCGGCAAAATAGAGTGGCGTATAGAAGCCCGAATAAAACAAAAATGTTTCCAAAAAGACAGAAGCGATTTTACGTTTTAATGGATTTGGATCATGATAAATTGAGTTGATTTTGTTCGCTTTATATTGCAAACGTTTATTTTGTGATGCCCAGTCAAAAATTTCATCAATCTCAACTGGTGTGTCTAATGTTTCAAAGATACTAGAATAACTCTTAGCATGGACTGATTCCATAAATTTAATATTATTCAGAACAGCTCTTTCATGCGGCGTAACAGCAGCTTCTAGCAAACTGGCCATACCATCTTGACTTTGCAAGGTATCCAGCATCGTCAAACCACCAAAAACATGATCGTAAAGCCTATGTTCTTTCTTACCAAGCGAACGCCAATCCTTCAAATCGTTAGAAATAGGAATTCGTGTATCCAACCAAAACTGTTCAGTCAGCTTTTCCCAAGTGGCTTTATCAATTGGGTCGATTACCTTGTTCCAATTGATCGCATCATAGTGTGTAAATTGATTTTTCTCTTCCGACATCTCTTACCTCTAAGTCTATTTTATGCTAGCAAGTCAAATGGAACATGATTCGCATTCGTTAACGCCCTGTTCGGTATTGTCATCCGTAAAAGTCCGGATGTAGTAAATTGATTTGATCCCCTTGCGAAAAGCGTAATGCCGAAGAATCGTCAGATCGCGCGTGGTCATCTTTTCTGTGTGACCTTTTTTCCAATCATAGATGCCATCAGGAATCGTGGAACGCATAAACAAAGTCATTGCCATCCCCTGGTCAATGTGTTCCTGAGCTGCTGCATAGGTGTCAATGACCTTTCTCTGGTCCAGATCGTAAGCAGAAACATAATAAGGCATCGTTTCGTTATTCAGACCACTGGCTGGATAGAAAACACGCCCCGTCATACCTTCAGCACGGGCCTCAACGCGGGATACGATTGGCTGCAGACTAGCGGTTGTGTCATTAACGTAAGAGATGGAACCTGTTGGCGCGACTGCTTGACGGTAAGCATTATACAGACCATCGGTCATGACTGATTCCTTTAATTGCTGCCAATCAGCAATCGTGGGGATGTGATAATTAGTAAAGAGGTTCTTAACTTTTTCAGTTTTTGGACCCCAATCTTTGGCTAAATACTTGTCAAAATAACTGCCATTAGCGTAATCTGATTTCTCAAACTCAAAGAAGGTCTGTTTTCTCTCTTTGGCAATTTTATTAGATGCCAGCAATGTGTAATAGTTCGTCATCAAAAAGAAAGTGTTGACGAAGTCCAAAGCAATATCATCACCGTAGTAGATCTTATTCTTAGCCAGAAAGGCTGCTAGCCCCATAGCTCCTAAACCGATCGCGTGTTTCTGCTGATTACCGTTTTGAACCGAAGGAACGACCGAAATATCAGAACTTTCGGACACAAAAGTCAAGGCACGCGTCATCGCTTCGATTGACTGAGCAAAATCAGGCGTATGCATCATATTATCAATGTTGATAGAACCTAAATTACAAGAAATGTCGGCTCCCAAAAGCGTATATTTCTGTTCGTTATTAATGTGCGAAATAGTCTGAGTCTGTAAGATCTCCGAGCATAAATTCGAAGAAACAACTTTACCAAAAATAGGATTGGCCTTGTTAACGGTATCCAAATTAATGATGTAGGGATAACCTGACTCTTGTTGAAGTTTTGAAATCTCCGTCTCTAAAGTACGGGCATCGATCCAGTGTTTGGTAATTCGATCGTCAGCCACCATGTTGTCATATTCTTTGGTTAAATCGACATAATTAAAAGGCACACCGTAGACTTTTTCAACATCTGCCGGTGAAAAGAGCGCCATCTGCTCGCCCTTTTCTGTCAATTCATAGAATTTATCCGGTACAGTTAGGCCAAGTGATAAAGTCTTAACACGAATTTTTTCATCCGCATTCTCTTTTTTTGTCGATAAGAAACGAACAATATCCGGATGAAAGATGGATAAATAGGCAACACCAGCGCCTTGTCGTGCGCCGGCTTGATTACTATATGTAAAGACATCCTCCATCAATTTCATAATCGGAATCACGCCGGCCGCCATGTTGGCAATGCCCATAAAAGCGGCACCTGCCTCACGAACATTCGACAAGTTAATGCCGACACCGCCGCCGATCTTAGATAACTGCATGGCAGAATTAATAACGCGGCCGATCGAATTCATGTCGTCGGTTGTTTGCAAAACAAAACAACTTACCAGTTCGCCACGGCGCGCACGACCAGCATTCAAAAAACTAGGTGTCGCCGGTTGGAAACGCTGATGAATCATTTCATCAGCAATGCGCATAGCCAAGGTTTCATTGCCATCGGCGTAATAAAGTGCATTGATCGCAATCCGATCCTCATAAGACTCGACGTAATAGTTGCCGTCATTTGTTTTCAGTGCATATTGCGTGTAAAACTTGTAAGCGGCCATAAAACTGTGAAACTGGAAATGAACCGCATCCAAAAAGTCATACAGTTTCTCAATAAATGAAAACTGATACTTATTGATGAATGTTGGATCAATAAAATCATTTTCAATCAGCCAATCAAAACGCTCTTTAAGCGAAGCAAATTTCAGGCGGTTCGGTTCAACGTTTTCTGTTAAAAATGCTTTGAGTGCTTCTTGGTCTTTTCCAACTTGAATTGTATTATTCTTCGGGATATTGACCTCATTATTCAAGTCATAATAATGCACTTTTTCAAGATCGATTTCTTTTAACGGCATAGAATCCTCCTAGTTATTTTGATTAAAAAACACCGAGAAAAACCCGATGCTTGCCTAGATTATTTTGTAAAAGACAGTTAAGCAGCGGCTGAAGAGGCGAGTGCTTTTTTCAAAACATTCGGACGAAAACCGGAGAAAGCATCAAGACCATCGATTTTGACAACCGGTGTTTGACGATAACCGGCTTCTTTCAACTGAGCAACAAATTCTGGATGCTGATCGATGTTGATTTCTCGGAAATCGGCTCCCATTGAAGTCAAAAACTTTTTAGTCATTTTGCACTGGACGCAATCATTTTTTGTATAAACCGTAATATCTGTCATCTTTTACCTCCTAATGTTTGTTTTTAGCGCTTTTTATTTATTGGATGTTTATTAATATAAACGCCTTGAAAACAAGATACAAGGGCAATTTCACATGCGAACAAGCGGTCGCTGCCCCAAAAGCTAGAACTGGTGCGGATCGAGCCGAAATATTACAATTTATTATCAGATCGTTGTCTTAAACAACTTGCAATAATTTAAAAAATGTTGCAAGCTTAATAGCGTCTAAATGCCTATTTAAGGGCATTTTTGAAAGATTAAGAATATTAAGAAAAGGTAATGTTAGGATTTTCGTTCAAATATCTGAGAAGAAAAAACCACGGAACGTTATTTCCTGATAAAGAGGTATTTTCCATGAAAAAAGTTCGTGTTTTATATGTATCTATTGAGGGAAATTCACGAAATTTTATGCAGCGTTTAGCAGCCTATGCAAAAACGCAAATACAGGAAAATCCGAACAATGTCGAAATTGAGGCCGTCGAAATTAGCGATTCTACTGATTTCGCTGAAGAAAAGGCACCATTTTTTATAAACGTCCCGACTTACCTAGAAGGAGGCACTGGTATCGGACCAGAAATTCACGAAATTTTTACTAACGCTTTAGGCGACTACCTTGACTACCATGAAAATTACAAAAAACTGCTTGGCGTTTTCGGGTCCGGCAATCGTAACTTTAACGTTCAATACGTGCTGACTGCCAAGCGTTATGCAGCCAAGTACAATAAGCCATTACTCTATAGTTACGAATTATCCGGCATTCAATCGGATTTACAAAAATTATACACAAGAATAATTGCTAATCTGTCTAAAGCTGGCCAATAAGTGTGTTTTCTGTACTCAAAGCTTGATATAATAGCAATTAGACTATTTAAGAAAGTAGATATCAAACATTAATGGACTCCGACCCCTCAATATTAGTTTCAGTGATTGCCTTACTCATTTCCCTTATCTTAGCTGTGATGTTCACACTCACAGAATACTCCCTTATCCGTTCGCGTCCATCCGCTCTAAAAGCGATTCAAAAAGATCAGAAAAAGCCAAATAAGCGGGTTGCCTTAGCAATTCACATGACAGATCATCTTAATGAATATCTGTCGACGGCACAGACTGGCGTTACACTCACTTCATTAATTATCGGGTGGTTAGGTGAAGGCGCGGCTTCCCAATTTTTACAGAATTCCGGTGCTTTTGCATTTCTGGGCAGGGAAAGTGAATTAGTAGTTTCATCTATCGTTGGTATCCTTATCTTTACCTTTGTGCATGCCGTATTTACCGATTTAGTACCAAAGAACATTGCGATTGATGAACCAATCAAGGTATTATTGAGCATCGCGCGCCCAGTGCGTTTTTTTCATGTTGTTCTTTTCCCTTTGATTTGGTTATTCGACCGTACGGCCGCAGCGGTATCTAATCTACTAGGTTTTAAGACTGCAACTGATGAGGATATTTATTCACCGACCGAGATCATTAGTTTAACGAAAAATTCGGCCTTGGCCAGCGACTCTGAGGTTGACGAAGAAGATGCCAACTTTATGCAGCGTGCTTTTGAGATGAATGATAAAGTCGCTAGCGATGTGATGGTAGATCGAACTTCCATGAGCGTGATCGACGTTGAAGACAAAATTGCCGATGCTTTAAAGCTCTATCTGGAAGAACAATATTCACGTTTTCCCGTAACGGCTGATAATGACAAAGATAAAATCATTGGTTATGCCTATAATTACGATATTGTTCGTCAGGCGAGAATTGACGACCAAGCTAAAGTTTCCACGATCATGCGTGATATCGTTTCTATTCCAGAGAATATGAAGGTTCCTGATGTCATGGACGAAATGAGCGCCCACCGTGTGCCGATGGCAATTGTCATTGATGAATACGGCGGAACTTCAGGTATCATTACTGATAAAGACATCTATGAAGAATTGTTCGGTAACTTAAAAGATGAACAAGATGATGAAGATGATGAGATGATTAAAAAACTTGGTAATAACCGTTATCAAGTGGTTGGCAAGATTTCATTGTATGACTTGGAAGATTTTTTCAAAACTAAAATTCCTGATTTTGATGAAGACGAGGCTGTCACTTTAACCGGATACATCCAAAATAATTACCCCGATACCAGAAAAGGCGATACCGTAACCGTTGAAAATGATGATTTTCGTTTCGATATCACTGCCAATGATTATGAAGATGCCTACATCAATTTTTTCACAGTTAAAAAGATAGAAAAAGAGTACCAGCCGAACGGTGATTTTGAAGAGAAAACAAGCGAAAAATAAAAGTCTGATTTATATCAGGCTTTTATTTTTTGATCTGCCAAAGATATAAACAACGCCATCAAGAATCAGCAACAAGAAAAAGCTGCTCATAAAAAGAGCAAAAATCCACCCCCGATCCATAAAAATGCCCGCGTAAACTGGCCCGATCGCACGTCCCAAGCTGATCATAGCGCTAATAAAAGCCATGCCTTGCCCTTGAAACTGTGCAGGCACCAAATGAGCAATCCAAGCTGTTGTTCCGGGCGAAAATAACATTTCGCCAACGACCAGCACGATTGTAATCAAGATCATTTGCCAAAAACGATTGGCCCAGATCAAAGGCGGAAAACTCAGAGCAAAAATAAAAGTACCAATGACTACCGTTTTCATAAAGGACCAATTTTTTGTTGCTTTCGTGACCAAATTTTGGAAAAAGATAATGACCAAGCCGTTAATTGTCCACAAATAACCATATTGTTCGATTGACATGCCCAAGCTGACCATGTGCGGGCTCATAACTGTTTCCCAAAACTGATAAGTTAAGTAGGTCATCATCGTCAAGGCGCCAATCGCAATTAATAAGCGTGAAAAAGCCAAACGGCTCGGTTGTTTTGCGGCAAGCACCATAGACGCAGGCCGGATTTGGACGCGAAAAAATAAAATAGCCAGCCCAAGCATTTCCAGATAAAAAACGATAGCAAGGAGCATCATGCCCTGGATTTTCATTTTGTCAAAGATCCAGGTACCGAAAAAAGTGCCAATGACTGTGCCGATATTCAAAGTAATGGCCATGTTCGAGAAAAAGTGCTTTGGATTATCTGTTGAGAGGTAGGCACCATATGAGTTTATCAGCGTTTGAAGCATGCCAATACCAATATTCAGAATCATGAGCCATGGAACATATATTGGCCAGTCATGAAAACAGAGCATCATCAATGATCCAAACAAGCAAATGGATAAAGCAATAATAAAGCTGTGGTAAGGCCGCCAGCGATCAAATAAAAGTCCCGCTCCCCAAGCGGCCAGCATTGAAACGAGGGATCCCAGCATTAAAATCACGCCAATAATTAAAAAAGACTGATGCAGATAATTATGCAGATACAAAGAGGTCACCGGCCAGGTCATTGCAGCAGCCGCGTTGCTGATTAAATTTTCTGCATAAACGTAAATTGGGCGGATCGTGCTCGTTTGAACATGCAAAGGCGGTCTGCGACGCGGTTTTTTGTCTTCCGAATATTGATCCATATGAAAATAGTAACATCTTCACAAACTTAACTAATCCGATAGGTTATACTTTTATATGTAAAAGTTTGGAGTGAATATGGATAATAAACCTACTGAATTACCTTTAGTTCTGCTGCTGTTTGGCGGCACCGGGGATCTTGCCAAGCGTAAGTTATACCCCTCATTGTTCAATTTATTTAAAAAGGGCTACCTGCAGGATCGTTTCGCCGTGATCGGGACTGCGCGTCATGATTTAGATGATGAAAAATTCCAGGAAATAGTTCGCCAATCTATCGCCAATAACGGTACAGAGGGGCAGTTTAAGGCTTTTGCCGCTCACTTCCGTTACCGCAGTCATGATGTGACCGACTTAAAGGATTATGGCAAGCTGAAAGATCTTCTGGCTCAACTGGATCAACAATACAATGCCAATGGCAACCGCATTTTCTATATGTCAGTTGCGCCACGCTTCTTTGGACAGATTGCACAAGCAATCAAGTCTGAGGGCTTAATGTCAGATAATGGCTATAACCGTTTAATGGTTGAAAAACCCTTCGGTACGAGTTTTGACACAGCACAAGAATTACAAAACCAGCTCGAATCAGGTTTTTCTGATGACCAAATATTCAGAATCGATCATTATCTTGGCAAGGAAATGGTTCAAAATATCCCAGCGCTGCGTTTTGGCAATGCCTTTATTGATGCAACTTGGAATAATAAATACATTAAAAATATTCAAGTAACACTAGCTGAGGAGTTGGGTGTTGAAGAGCGCGCCGGCTACTATAATACAGCCGGAGCTTTGCTTGATATGATTCAAAATCATACCTTCCAAATTGTCGGTTGGCTCGCTATGGAAGAACCAGCTTCATTTTCAGACAAAGATATCCGTGCCGCTAAGAACGCTGCTTTTTCAAAACTCAAGATGTACAAGGGTGAGGAAGTTGCCGCGAACTTTGTGCGTGGTCAATATGGCCGCGGCCGTGAAGTTTGGCAAAAGGCCTATACTGAAGAACCAGATGTGCCGGCCGATTCCAAAAATGATACTTACGTAGCTGGCCGTCTGCAATTCGACACAGACCGCTGGCAAGGTGTTCCTTTCTACATTAGAACCGGTAAGCGTTTGGCTGCTAAGCAGACGCGTGTCGATGTGGTCTATAAGAAATCCACTTTCGATTTTGGTACTACGAATGATGACAAACTGACCGAGCCTGTCCTAAGTATTTTGATTGATCCAGTCGGCGGCATTCAATTCTCTTTGAACGGCAAAGATGTCACAACCGAATTCAGTACCCGTTCTGACTTGCTGGCTTGGTCCATTTCTGATAAAGATAAAGCCCAGACGCCGGATCCTTACGAAAGAATGCTGCATGACGCGATGAATGGAGACGGTTCGAACTTTGCCGATTGGACTGGTGTTTCCATTTCTTGGAAATTCGTTGATCAGATTGCTAAAGTCTGGGCTGAAGATAAAGCGCCCCTTGAAAGTTACGAGTCCGCTACTATGGGGCCGGTTGCTTCCGACCGTCTATTGGCTGAGACTGGTGACCGGTGGATTTACCGCGGTTAAAAAATTAATCCGTGTTTTCAAACACAGCAGACGCTGTGTTTTTTTGTCTAATAGCAAAGGAATTGTTTTTAATCTGAAAGATCGAGCACTTTTCTTATATCATGGAAAGTATGGAAAAAAAACAAAAGAGTCAAGCTAGAAATATAACACTTATCGGCGTTGTTGCCGCTTTATACATTCTAATCGGTATGATCCCGCCTTTTAATCTGCGTGGCGGTGCCATTCAGATCCGTCTTGGGGAAGGCTTCAACAACCTAGCCATTTTCAATAAACGTTATATCATCGCCCAAACAATTGGTGTTTTCGTCTTTAATCTATTTTTTGGTTTGGGAATCGTTGATGCAATTATCGGTGGTTTGCAGACTTTAACCATGACTTGGGTAGTTTATCAGGTTACGCGGCGCATTCCTAACACAATTCTCAAATTCGTTGCTTCAACATTGATTGTCAGCATATTTATGTTTTGGATCGCAGCTGAATTAATTATTTTTTATCCTAAATTTGCTGATGGCGGCTTTTGGCTGACATACGGCATGCTCTTTATCAGTGAACTTGCTTCAATGATTGTCGGATCGATTGTCATTTACGCTGTTTCCAAGGGCATTAATTTAAAAAAATAATGAGATACTAGAGACATGAAATTTACATCCTTTCTCCATCGGGTCATTATTGGAAAAAACGACCGCGCCGAACAACAATTACAGCCTAAGCCTGTTTCACCTTCACGTGTGCAAATTTCTCTTCCGGAAAATAAGACGACTCCTGCTGCAGCTACGAAGCCAGATCTTGTCACTAATTTAAAAGCTGAAACACCCATAGAGCAAAATGACAATTCTGTACCATACAAGTCAACGCCAACCGACAATGGCACAGCTGCCTCGCTGTCTCATTTAGACATGATGATCAGCCAATTAAACCCTAGCCAAAAAATCTTGTTAGAAAATTTCGCCCAACAGTTGATTAATCGGCAGCATACCACTGACGCGGTCCCTAACGTTTCCTCAAGCAGTCCAAATAGTTTGCCATCATCACTCCGATCCGAGGCCGCCAGCATTCAAGCAGAGGATCAAACTTCTCAGGCCGCACTAGAAGAAGATAGTCGGCAAAGGGTCGCGCAAGCCAGCGAGTTCATCAATTCATTAGCACAAGATGAAGAGAAACAGACCTATTCCAGAGCAAACATCGATTTCTACAAGAAAGAATCTGCTCAAGAAGAGATTCGTATTCCGGAACGGGACGTCCGTCTAGACAATCTGCGACAGTTACTAGCTTCATCCGTCAAAGATCCTCGCGGTTTAGGCCGGATTCTTGCATCAAATCATTTTTAGATAAAAAAATCCACTTGATTTCTAACGATCAAGTGGATTTTTTAAATTACTTAGCAAGCAATTCTTTATTTGTAACTTTTAAATCCTTATCAAAATCATAAACGATTGGCTGCCCGTTGGCGATTTCAAGGCCCATGATATCAGCATCGGAAATGTTTTCAATATACTTGGACAAGGCACGCAACGAGTTTCCGTGAGCAGCAATGATCACGTTCTTGCCGGCGCGCAAATCTGGCGCAATTTTATCTTCCCAGAAAGGCATAACGCGTGTCAGAGTTACTTTTAAGTTCTCACCCAAAGGCAGCGTCTTAGGATCCAACTCAGCATAACGACGATCTAAGGCAGGATAAGTCCGACCATCTACAGTAATTGATTTCTGAATTGAGTCTTGCAATGGCGGCAAAACATCATAGGAACGGCGCCAAATATGCACCTGATCATCACCCCATTTTTCAGCTGAAGCCTTCTTATTCAGCCCTTGCAAAGCGCCATAATGGCGCTCGTTCAAGCGCCATGATTTTTCTTCAGGAATCCAAAGCTGGCCGATTTCTTCCAAAGTGATATGAAGCGTTTGAATTGCACGCGTCAGCACAGAAGTGTAAGCCTGATCAAACTCAATACCTTTTTCCGCGAGCAGTTCACCGGCCTCTTTTGCCTGGCGAATGCCCTCTTCAGATAGTTTTGTGTCGACCCAGCCATTGAATAGATTTAAAGCATTCCATTCAGATTGACCGTGACGAATAAATACTAATTTAGCCATTTTTCCTCCAAAGTTTCCTAATTTATCATAGCGCAAACGTGAACAAATTCGCTAGTCTAATGAGTTAGCCAACGCCAATATCTGACAAAAGGATTGAGTTGCCAGACGGCAGACCTCATGGTTTTTAAGTACAGTTTGCCCACCGGCTTTTGACCATATAAATAATCAAAATCACGTAAATTATTGATCCTGGTAACTAAAATACTATCCTTGGCAATATTGGCAGACCGCCGATCATAAGCAATGTGGTTTGCTGAAACCTGTTTCCTCTTGCCAGAGGTCCAAAAATTAATGCTTGAGGCATTTTGTAAAGCAATCCGGCTAGGAGATGTCTTTTGCAGATAAAGGTTTTCAGCACCCGAAATCTGTGTATTTTTAGGTATCGATAAATAGCTGCCTTGCCGTGACACCTGTGCCGCAGTCTTCGCCGTCAAATCCCAAGTTGGCCAAAGATTAGTGTAATCAGAAGCATGCATCGTCAAGACAATATAGCGATGACCATTGGGCATTTTGTTTGTCAGCGCGAGCAAAACCGATCCGGCCGCCTCAGAAGCACCGCTTTTAACGATAGAGAAAACTTTTGCATCTTGAGGAAATTGTTTGTTAAAACGCGTTAAAACAGAATCTCCGCGAAATGCATAATCGCTGGCAGGAAATGGAAAGAATAATTCCGGTGATTGCATTTCTTTGATAACTTTTGGATATTTTTTAAATAAACGGTTCGCAATTGTTGTGAGTGCTTTAGCCGAGGCCACATTCTCATCGTTATCTAAAGCCTTAGGTATTTTATCTTGGCCTGATAGGTAAACATTGTTGATGCCCACTGCATTATAAAAATGATATTGCGAACTAGGGATACCAAAGGAAGCCGTTGTACGATTCATTAAATCGGCAAAATTTCTCTGGTTGCCAGAGATGGCATCTCCTAATAAAATGCCTGTCGCATTACTCGAAATCAGCAAAGTCGCATCCAATAACTCCTTCACTGTATATGCCTGGCCTGCCTGCAAGGGTATATTCATAAGTTCGCTATTACGGGAAAGTGCTTGAATTTGCGGCGTTACTTTTATGCGCTGCTGCCAAGACAATTTCTTTTGCTGGACAGCTTGATAAACTAAATAAGCCGTCAGCAACTTGCTAGTAGAGGCGATAGCTAAATTTTGATTCGGATTCTTCTCTGCAATGATTTGTCCACTATCGAAGTCGGCAACCAATGATGCGGCAGCCTTGTTTTGAAGCTGAGCCGGTTTCCCACTAATGACCGGTAATACTCGGCTAGGTACTTTTTCGTTGATAAAAACACCAACTACACAAGAAGCGACCAGAAATAAACACAAAAGGCCGAGCAAACACGCCATTATTTTGTGTCGAAACCTGTGCTCTTTAAACATATAATTAGACCGACGATTAACCACGAGGCATCCCCAAAGAAGCGTCCAAGGGAAGTTCGATCACAAAACTCGTCAACTGAGAATTGGATTCCGCTCGAATTGTCCCGTGATGCTGTTGAGCAATGCCTTGTGCAATGGCAAGGCCCAAACCGGTACCAGAGATATTTTTGTTTCCCGATTGGTCAACACGATAAAAACGATCAAATAGCTTGCTCAAACTCGACTTAGGGATCTGCTCGCCATCATTTTGCACTTTAATCTCGACCTTGTCTTCCTTTGTGGCTGCGGTCAATTTGATAAAAGTCATGGTTTTGCCATATTTAAAAGCATTATTGATCAGATTCATGAATAAACGAGCCAATTTTTCCGGATCAGCCACGATCTGAATCTGGTCCGGGTGAGTCAGACTAGACATTGTAATAGCGTGTTTGCGAGCCTCCAACTCAAACTGCACAATCAGCTGGTCAAAAAATTCAGAGATTTCCATCGGCTGGAAATGCAGATTTTCGCCGCTAGTCTGTGTTTGGGAATAGGAAAAGAGATCTTCCACCATCGATACCAGCTGCTGTGCTTTGGTATAGGCAGTTGAGGCATGCTTACGCATCTGATTAACCGGCATATTCGGGTTCGATTCAATCAGACCCAGATAACCAATAATTGATGTCAGCGGTGTTCTCAAATCATGGGAAACATTAGTGACCAACTCCTGCTGCTTGCGTTCATTTTGACGTTCTGTATCAAGGATTTTCTGTTTTGAGGCTGTCATTTGATTGATTTGCAAAACGAGGCTCGTGACCATAGGATCAATCGATGACATTTTAATCTGATCATTATCTTCTGTTTGATTAATTTTCGTAATTTCAGCCGAAAGCCGTTTTAGCTGAATTTGCTGATATTCACGTAAAAATAAAAATACCCACAGCGCAATACCCAGCAGCAAGATCAAAACAAAGCCCCACCATTGGTAATTTGCTGGTGTAAAATTTTTGCCATTAAACAAAATATATGCCGTCGTTTCAAAACGCCCGCGGCCAACTTTAAAATCACCGGATATGAGTGCTGCAATTAAGCCAAAAACAGCCCAGTCTAAAAGAAGCAGTACGAAGGCCGCGACTGCTCCAAAAAGAATCAGATGAATAATTTCTCTAGCTGTTAGTTTCATAGGCTAATTGATTTCGACTTTGTAGCCAACACCCCAGACGGTTTGAATGACTTCATCACCGTTTGTACTCTCCTTGATTTTGTCGCGTAGATGGGAAACATGAACCATCACCGTCTTTGCTGAAACGACAGATTCGGTCTGCCAGACACGTTCAAAAATTTCATCTGCAGAAAAGACCCGATTCGGGTGGCTAGCCAGCAAATAGAGGATGCCGAACTCCAAGGCTGTCAATTGAATCACTTCACCAGCAGCTGTTTTCACCTCATGAGAATCTTTATTGATTGTCAGAGCGCCGGCATCAATAATTTCAGGCGCTTCGTCTCGGACTGCATTTGACGACCTGCGCAGCAAAGAGCGGACACGAGCCATCACTTCCAATGGATTAAAGGGTTTTGTCACATAATCGTCTGCACCGGTAATCAGGCCCTGAATCTTGTCCATATCGCCCGTTTTAGCAGAAACAATCAAAATAGGAATATTTGTATCCTTGCGAACGGCTTTGACCACATCAAAGCCGTTCATCCCCGGCATCATCACATCCAAAATCATAAGTGCGATATCTGGATTAGTATTGAGTTTTGAAAGCGCCTCTTCGCCTGAATAAGCCAAAATAGGGTCATTGCCCTCATTTCGAATATAAATCTCCAGTAATTCAGCAATTTCTTTATCGTCGTCAACCACTAGAATTTTTGTCATTACTTCTTCGTCCTAACTTTTTTCGCTTTCGGATATTTCTCGCGATACTTAAGTGCTGCATTTGTTGCCAAGCTGCCAATAATTAAAATTCCCTTTGGCAACGGTGACTGCCTGCGCCAAATATAATAAACTGCCGCACCAACCACCGCAATCGTAAATAGCCATGCTGAATTGAGTGCTGGATTTATAACAGGCGGAATAATCAAAGCCAAGCCGGAAAACGCACCAACCCAGACCACACCGGCAACTAAGGTGAATAAGACCCGTTGCCAAACAGGGCGCCGCTCTTTTTTACTAGGATTCGGGCTGACAATTCTAAGAACAAAGACATAGGCTGCACCGGTAATAATCGCCCAGATAAACAACGTCACAACACCTACGCCTTGGTTTCGGCCATTACTGGTCAGCATTGTCAAGCCATACAACGCTGCCAGTATAATCAAAAGCGTCCAGCTGGTATCAATGAATTCCAGCCAAAAACTAAAGTCAAATAGCTGCTCACTGATTTTTGGACGCGCACGTCTATCAGCGGGTGCAGCCTTTTTCCCTTGCTGCATCTGTGCAAGTTTTCTTCTACGTTCAGCTGCGCCCTTAGGGTCGACTAAATCCTGGTAATATTCACTGGGAGTGCCAAAAAGTTGACGAGCCGTTTGACCAGTTTTTTGTCCTGCCAAAAGTTTTTCAGTGACATTGCTGATTGTTGAATTTGTTTTATCATCATCAAAACTTTTCGATTCGCCGAGAAGTTTTGTTAAATGAAAAACAAATTCCTGATTTCGTTTAGAAAGTTCGGAATTTGCCATGAAGCCTCCGTGTAAAATTATACTAAAAAGGCGAACAAATTCTTAAGATTGTTCGTCCGCGTTTGAATTTGATTAAACATTGAAACGGAAATTGATAATATCGCCGTCAGCGACCAGATATTCTTTGCCTTCAGAACGAAGCTTCCCAGCTGCTTTCACAGCAGCCATCGAACCCAATTGATCCAGATCCGTATAGCTGACAGTTTCAGCTCGGATAAAACCTCTTTCGAAGTCGGAATGGATAATACCGGCTACTTGCGGTGCCTTCATGCCTGCTTTAAAAGTCCAAGCACGGGTTTCTTTACCGCCAGCCGTAAAGAAAGTCCGCAGGCCCAGCAAATGGTAGGCCGTTCTGATCAGACGATTTAATCCAGCCTCTTGTACGCCGGCCATTTCCAAAAAATCAGCTTTATCGCTTTCAGCCATTTCAGAAATTTCTTCTTCTGTTTTCGCCGCTAAGCCAATAACTTCCGCGTGATCTTTGGCCGCATAATCAGCGACTACTTGGTAAAGAGGTGATTGAGAAGGATCGGCCATGTCATCCTCAGCGATGTTAGCTACATAGAGCATGGGCTTGTCAGTCAAAAAGAAGAGGCCGTGCACAATTTTAGCTTCATCCGTATCAAATTCGAGGCTACGGACCGGTTCTCCAGCCTCTAAAACGGGTTTGATTTTTTTTAATAATTGATATTCAGCAATGGCTTCTTTATCTTTAGAATTGACAGCTGCCTTTTCAACTTTGCTATAACGATTATTGACATGATCTAAATCAGCAATAATCAATTCTGTATTCAGTGTTTCAATATCTTCTAAAGGATCAACCTTACCAGAAACATGTGTAATTTCTGAATCTTCAAAAGCTCGGACAACTTGGATAATCGCATCAGTCTGGCGGATATTTTCCAAAAACTTATTGCCTAATCCTTCGCCTTTAGATGCGCCTTTGACAATACCGGCAATATCTGTAAATTCAAAAGTCGTGGGCACGACCTTATCGGCTGGCTCGATTTCTTGAATTCTGACCAAACGTACATCTGGTACTTCGACAACCCCAACGTTTGGTTCAATTGTGGCAAACGGATAGTTGGCCATTTGAGCACCAGCTTTCGTGATCGCGTTAAAAAGGGTCGATTTACCTACATTGGGCAGACCAACAATTCCTGCAGTTAATGACATATTTACTCCTGATTCCTTATTTATTCTACTATTTAATTTCCGGCAAACAAAAAGGCCTCTTCAGCCCTTAATAATTTTGCTCAAGCGTTTTTCAAAATCTTGGCGGGTCATCATAATCACACGATGGCAATTCGTACATTCAATCTTAATATCAGCACCCATTCGAACGATTTTCCAAGCATTCGCCCCGCAAGCGTGTGGCTTTTTCATTTCAACAATTGTATTTAGCGTGTAGTTCATTAAATTTAGTCGGCATTAACACCGAGTATTTCCAAAATACGATTTAACTCATCTTGATCCGAAAAACTGATTTCAAGTTTCTTTTTAGATAAGGAAACTTTCGTTGAAAACTTATCTTCAAGTCGTTTCTCGATTTCCTCGGCATAGATATTAGTCTCACTATGTTTTTTCGTCAACGAAACCGGCTGCTTTTGGCTCTGCCCGCGAACTAATTCTTCGACTTGACGGACAGATAATCCTTCTGACACAATTCTGTTGGCCAGCGCCACCATCTCGGCTGGTGTATCCAAGCCCAGCAGAGCTCTGGCATGCCCCATAGCGAGCCTGCCATCGATCATAAACTGCTGAACCGCTTCTGGCAGATTCAATAAACGCAACGTGTTTGTAATTGCTGCTCGTGACTTGCCCAGTTTTTCAGCTACTTGAGACTGCGTCAGAGCCAGCTCCTTCATATACGAATTAATGCCCTGTGCCTCTTCAATCGGATTTAAATTCTCCCGCTGAAGATTTTCAATGATAGCCAATTCAATCATGGCACTATCTGAAAGCGTCTTTTCAATAACCGGCACTTGAGTCAAACCAGCTAACTTTGCCGCACGAAAACGACGTTCTCCAGCAATAATTTGATAACTGCTGCCGTGTTTTCTGACAATCAAAGGCTCGATCAAGCCAGTTTGCTTCAGCGATTGTGCCAGCTCAGCCAAAGCCGTCTGATCAAAAGTCTTTCTGGGTTGATATGGATTAACTTCTAATGACGACAGTTTTAATTGTAGTAACGATTGGCCAGCCGTGTCTTTTGGAGCAACTTTTGCAACAGCCTGCAGCGTCTTTTGATCATCCTCATCAGAAAACAAAGCATCAATACCACGGCCTAAGCCGCGTTTATTCGCCATCTATGGTCGCCTCAAACTCGATAACCGTATAAAAATGGCCGGGTTCATGACGATGATTAACATCTGGTGTTCCTACAAAAGAAGCAACAACATGTCCACCAGAATATGCCAGATAGTCATTTACCTTCTGCTCGTGAAGGTGATAATCACCAGCAGTATGTATAATTTCAACTTGGTTCACTTTCTTCTGTGCCATCTTTGCTAATAATTTCCTTTACTAATTTATTGTATGCCCGTGCACCCGATGAAAAACCGGCAAAGTCAAAAATTGACTGCCCAAAACTCGGAGCCTCTGTTAAACGCACATTGCGAGGAATCGTAATCGAATATGTTTCCTCTGGAAAATGCTTTTCAACTTCCGCCACCACTTGCCGGCTTATTTTTGTGTGTGTAGTCATTGTCATCAAAATACCTTCGATCGTCAAGCCTAAATTACCATGTTCTTTAACTAAATCAATGGTTTTTTTAAGTTGGGCCAAGCCTTCCAAAGCAAAGTATTCTGCTTGAACAGGAATCAAGACAGAATCAGCTGCCATTAAGGAATTTAAGGACAATAATCCTAATGCTGGCGGGTTATCGATAATCACAAAATCATAATTTTCTTTTTCCTGGGCAATTTTCCGTTTGAGGATCATTTGCCGATTTTTCTTCTTGGTCAATTCAATCTCTGCACCGGCTAATTCCGGTGAAGACGGCAGGATATCAAAATTATCTGTCCGCTTGAGAATGGCAGATTTAACCGAACGATTAGAAATTAAAACATCGTAAGCATCAAAATTAATCTCTTTTTTGTCAACACCAGCGCCCGAAGTCGCGTTGCTTTGAGGATCCAAATCAATCAAAAGAACTTTCTGTCCATTTTTAAGCAAACCAGCTGCGATATTCAAGGCTGTGGTTGTTTTACCAACACCGCCCTTTTGATTTGCCAGCGCAATTACTCTAACCATTTTTCCCACCAATTGGCGATCTTTTTGGCGTACCGGCCTTCCGTGGATACTTGTTTTTCGTTGGCTCAATCTTATCGACCACTATCAAAACACGCGGATCGCCATTGGGCAATTCGAAAGAAAATGACTGTGAAGCGCGGCCGCCTAGTTCTTCGAGTGCTTTGCTGGCGTGGAAAATTTCGTTTTCATCGTGAACGGTCTTCATGAGAATTGCTTTGCCGCCGACCTTAACAAAGGGTAACAGCAGTTCTAATAAAGTATTGGTTCCCGATACAGCCCGCGCAATGGCAAAATCATATTTCTCACGAAAATTAGGATTCTGCCCAAAATCTTCGGCACGGCCATGAACGGTCTCAACGTCATCTAACGACAGTTTCCTAACAAGCTTGTCCAGAAAAACAATGCGTTTCTGCAGCGAATCTAACAAGGTCAGCTGTAAATTTGGATCGGCAATTTTTAAAGGGATTCCTGGAAATCCAGCTCCGGACCCCACATCAATCAACGAGAATTTTATAGTTGGATTCGGCACCGGCAGAAAGATCAAGGGTGTCAATGAATCATAAAAATGTTTCAGCCAAATATCCCCTGGTTCTGTAATAGCTGTTAAGTTAACTTTTTCATTGTAGGCCAGCATAAAAGTCAAATATTCTCTAAAAAGACCAATTTTCTGCTCTGAAATCGGCAGACCTTGTTTTTCCAATGCTGATGCAAATTCCTCAGGCGTCATTTTTATTCTCCTTATTAGCAGATTTTTTCAATAATTTCGCTGAGTCCGCTGAACTAACTTCGCCCACAGCATGCTGTTCATCTTTTTTTAATTGATAAATGTTGTAAACAAAAATCACGAGAGTTCGGATAATTGCATATATCGGCACGCCCAAAATCATTCCCGGCAATCCCCAAATATTACCGGCAGAAAGCAGAATGATAATAATGGTTAAGGGGTGAATTTTCAAATTACGCCCAATCACATTGGGATAAATCAGGTTGCCATCTAATTGACTAACAATGATAACGACCAAAGCCACAGCCAAAACTTGTTGTGTGCTAATTGTGATCGCAATCAACATGCTGGGTACCATACCGATAAAGGGGCCAACGTATGGTATTAAAACGCACAGACCTGCAAACAACCCTAACAAAGGCGCAAAGGGCTGCCGAATAATCAGATAACCAACCATGACACAGATCATGACAAACAGCGCTTCGATAAATTGCCCACCAATATAACGGCCGATGGTACTATTCATGCGTGCCGCCAAATCGTTGACCTCTTTAGCGCGGCTAGGAAAAATAAAATGGTTCACAAAGGGAACGAATCGATCAGCATCAGCCAGCATATAAAAGAGCATGATCGGAATTGTAATGATGTTGATCGTAAAAGTAGTCAGAAAGGACAGAGCATTCCCCAAGCTGCTGAGCGAGACTCTGAGAAAGGTTGACGAATATTTACTGATTTGCTGTTGAAAATCATTGGTCCGAATCTGCCAGCCGAGTTGTTTAAACCAAGTTGATCTTAACCAACTATTCACATTTTTCCTGATACCATTTGCAAAATCGGGCAGCGTTCCTAAGAGATTGCTTATTTGACCAATTAATTGGGGCAGAAAGGTCACAAATAAAGATGCAATAATAATCAGAAATGCTGTGAAGGTCAAAACCACAGCTAGCATGTGTTTCAGATTAAAATGTTTTTCCAAAAAATCAACTACCGGATGCAGCAGATAATACAGGAAACCCGCCGCAATAATCGGAATAAAAATTGTTCGGAAAAAAATGCCAATTGGCTCAAAAATAAAGCTCAGCGAAGAAAGAACTAAGATCAAGATTGCGAGCAGCAAAACTTCAACGGTCCAGTAAAGCAATCTATTTTTTTTGATAAATTCCATTAACTAAATTATAGCTAAGATTGCCGTCTTACTTGCTTTTTCGGGCAAAAGCACGTAAAATAAACAATTGCTTAAAATATTCCTAGAGGTATAGTAATGTCTAATAAAAATTTAACCGGCAAGTCGCCTTTCAACAGCTTCTCAACACCGCGCCCTGTCTCTCACAACCAACAAAAGAAAAACCAATTAAAGCGTACTGCTCAACTGCAGCAATGGGCTAAGGGCGTCGAAGGCGTCGAGCTTCCTAAAGCTGTTAAGATTAACGGAAATTGATTAAACTCGCACTTATCTGCGGGTTTTTATTTGTGGTAAGGACTGCCTTCGTTGATCATAAAGGCCCGATATATCTGTTCGGACAGTACAACTCGAGCCAATTGGTGCGGCAAAGTAATACGGCCAAAGGAAATTTTTTGGTCCGCTCGCTGTTTAACTGCGTCAGATAACCCTAAAGAACCGCCAATCACGAAATCAATTGTTGAAAAGCCATCTAGGGGAATCAATTTTAGCATCGAGGCTAATTCCGGAGAAGAAATAAGTTTGCCTTCAATCGCCAAGACAATTACATAATCTCGGGGACCGATTTTGTCCAACAAACGCTGGCCTTCTACTTCTAAAATTTCTAAATTTTCTGCTTGACTGGCCTTTTCAGGAGTAGCTTGATCCTTAACAACACAAATTTCCGTCTTGGCAAAACGTGAAAGCCGTTTTGTATATTCGGCCAATGCTTGCGAATAGTATTTTTCTTTAATTTTGCCAACGACGATAATCCGAATATTCAGCATATAAACAATTATACTGTTCGTCTACTTTTCCACTTTTCCACACGAACAAAAAAATTTTTCGATAATACAAAAAGCCGATTTCTCGGCCTTTAGCGTGTTCGTATCCAAAGTTATCCACAGATTTTAGAAAACCTTAATAATTTGTGGATAGCTATTCTTTTAAGGATTCACTCATTTTAACGGTGACAGTTTTTTGATCAGCACCGCGATAAAAACGGATTCTGACCGAATCGCCAACAACCATTTTGTAGATAATATCCCGCATGTCCGCTAAATCACTAACGTGCTTGCCATTGACAGCAACAATCACGTCATAACGCTTCATACCAGCTTTTTTGGCTGGTGATTTGCTATCCGAAAAACCAGCAATAACAATGCCGCCTTCGACACTATTAGGCAGTTTCAAACGATTCTGCCTATCATCAGTGGAAACCTCGCTGAGATCAACTACTTGTACGCCTAAGGCCGGACGAGTCACCTTGCCATCCCGCACTAATTTATTCACAATATCAACAACTGTGTTTGATGGGATCGCAAAACCCATCCCCTCAACAGATTCGCCGCTGGTCGTCTGAGTCAATTTTTGAGAATTAATGCCAATTACTTGTCCAGCTGTGTTAACCAAAGGCCCGCCTGAATTTCCCGGATTAATCGCGGCATCAGTCTGAATGGCGACCGAATCGCCATAATTCGTTTTACCATCCTCGGATGTATTTGAGACAAGTCTTTTCGGTGCTGAAACGATGCCTTGAGTCACAGAAGAGGCATAATCAGTTCCAAGAGGCGATCCAATGGCCAAAACAGTCTGGCCTGTCTGAATTTGATTTGAATTGCCGAATTGAGCAACGGATTTGACACTACTATTAGGAATTTGCAGGACCGCTAAATCTGTCATCGCGTCCGATCCGATTAATTTGGCCGTTACTCGCGTGCCATCATATAAAACGACTTGCAGACGGTTAGCACCTGCAACCACGTGCCGATTGGTCACAATATAAGCAGCTGCATCAGCAGAGCGGTATATAACACCCGATCCTTCAGATACGGTCTGCAGGCTATTACCGGATGAACTGCTGGAACTGGCAAAAAAACTATCAGCCGAGCTGCTGCTATTACGCTGTTGGTTAAGTACTGAAACAACAGCACCCTTTAAGTTGTTATAAACCTTACTGGCATTTGTTTTTCCAGAAATCACAGGTGCTTGAATTGTTTTTCGGCCGGACAAACTAGAAAAAGTCGGCCCATTGGTCGAGCCGTTCGTCTGCAGATAAAGATAACCAGCCCCAGCGGTAATACCACCACCAAGAATACCGGCAAGTAAAATCGTCACCAATAGGCGGCCGCCATGATTATGGTGATCATTTGTGCCTTGATCGTTTATGGTATTTTGTTTTTTTTCTTGATTTGAATCTTCAGTCACTGCAAAGAGCCTCCGTCAAATATTATCTGGATTAAAGATTAAAGGAACATTAATTGAAGTCGAGTTTTGATGCACTCATATCAACTTTTGGCAAAGTAACAAAGAAAGTCGTACCGACATCAACAGTGGATTCAACACGTATTTTGCCATTCAAAGCTTCAACAACTTCTTTTGAGATAGCTAACCCTAATCCTGAACCACCTTGCTTTCTGGCTCTGGACTTATCTACACGATAGAAACGGGTAAAGATATTATCTAAATCTTTTTTAGGAATACCAAGGCCATGATCTTTCACGCTCAAAACGATACTACGATCAGTCTCTTGGATATCAACTTCAACATTGCCACCATCTGGTGAATAATTAATGGCATTATTGATCAAATTATCGACAACTTGAATGAACTTCTCCGAATCGATTTCAACATAAGTCGATTTTGCCTGGTCATAGTTTCGAATGATGTGGTAAGTATGATTGGCGTGCATCGAATGGCCTTGTTTGAACATGACATCGAAACGATCAATCACGTAATTCATAAACTTTGTGAAATTAACCGGTTCGGTTTCCATTTTAGTCCGCCCTTGATCCATTCTTGATAATTCAAGCAGATCGTTAATCATACGAATCATACGCTGGGTCTCATCATGAGCAACACCCAAAAATTCAGTCGCAATCTCCTTTTGCGATAAGGCACCTTCCTGTAAGGTTTCGATATAAGAGTTGACGGATGTCAATGGTGTGCGCAATTCATGGCTAACATTGGAGACGAAGTTCTTCTGATCAGTTTCCAACTTCAGCTGCCGCGTGATATCACGCAAAACAACAACACCGCCGGAAATAAAACCCGATTGACGACGCACAAGGCTGGCAACAATAT
Organism: Oenococcus sp.; assembly: GCF_047725585.1. Lineage (NCBI taxonomy): Bacteria > Bacillati > Bacillota > Bacilli > Lactobacillales > Lactobacillaceae > Oenococcus > Oenococcus sp. Next base: position 23,758 of record NZ_JBDNNF010000004.1, read on the forward strand.
TTAATGTAATGCCGTTAGAGCCATCAGGCTGAACGGCAAAACCATGTGCAGACTGAAAAAGATCCCGTAGCGTGATTCTCTTATCAACAAGCTTAAGGAGATCAGAAATATTATGCCCGACTGCACTGTCCGAATTCGACAAATGAAGCAGATCCAGTGCCGCCTGGTTAATAATCGTAATCGTCCCGTCTCGCGTGATCGCTAAAACACCATCGGTCATGTTGGATAAAAGAGAATTCAGACGATCCCGCTCCATATTAGAAATCGCTGTCTCAGAAGCAATCGTATCTGAGAGATCGTTAATCTGGGTAGCCAGGATACCGATTTCATCTTTTGACTTAATCGTATTTCTCCGCGAATAATTGCCACGCGTGATTTGCCCCGTCTGATCTGCCAATTCTTTGATAGGCTGTGTCAACAGGCGTACCATCAAAAAACCAATCATAATGGCCATCAGCAGCGGAATAAACAAAGCACCAATAAACATACTGGTGATGTTTGCAATTGAAGCATAGATGGATTCCATGCTAGCTGTATAAACCAGCACACCTACAGTTGATTTACGATCACCGGGCTTTGTTTCCAGAGGTACCATCAATGTTTCATAGCGGCGGCCCAAAAGGCGCGTGCGAAAACGCCGCGTATAGGAATCGCTGCTGGATAAAGCCCGATAGATATTGTTACGTGCTCGGCTGCTCGTCACCGAAGAACTATCAATACCTTGTCCGACCAGCTGCTTCATTTCAACAGTCAGGCTGCCGCGGATAACGCCTTTTTGATCAACTACATAGACATAATCCTGATCAGTAGCGCCACCAATCGTAGACAATGTCTCGTTGATTCGCTGATTAGCCTGACTAGTATCAGAAACTTGCAGATCGGAGATCAGCTGGTTTTCAATTGTTTTCGGAATTGAGACACGCGCATCAAAAGACTGTATCAGCTGTGACGAATATTGATTGACAAAAAAAGCGCCAACTAGACCCAGAGTTATCAGCGTAATAGATGTGAAGATCAAGGCAATTTTAAAATGGACTGATCGAAAGAATCTGGAAATAGAGTTGGAAATATTATTCATATGTTACTTATTTATTTATGGACACTATCTGGTTTGATGAAATAACCAACTCCGCGTTTTGTAATTAGAATTTCAGGACGGCTAGGCGCGTCTTCAACCTTTTCGCGCAAACGGCGAACGGTCACATCAACGGTTCTGACATCCCCAAAGTAATCAAATCCCCAAACCTCGGTCAGCAGGGCTTCACGAGTTAGCACTTGTCCTGGGCGACGGGCTAAATAATGCAAAAGGTCAAATTCACGGTGAGTCAAATCCAGATCAACACCATTTTTTGTGACAGTATAAGCATCAGGTTTAATGACAAGATCAGCAACCTTAATTTCTTTTTGCGACTTGCCGTCAGCAGCGTCAACACCTGGCAGCGTTGCATCTTGTCGGCGTAAATTAGCTTTTACCCGCGCTACAAGTTCGCGATTAGAAAAAGGTTTGGTTACATAGTCGTCAGCGCCCATCTCAAGGCCGACAACTTTATCAATCTCGCTGTCTTTGGCGGTCACGATAATGACAGGTGTCGATGATTTAGAACGGATCTGACGCAAGACTTCTGTACCCTCTATTTCCGGCAGCATCTGGTCTAAGAGCACCAGATCTGGATTTTCTGCGGCGAAAACATCCAAGGCTTCGCGCCCGTCAAAAGCAGTTACGACATCGTAACCCTCTTTTTGCAAATTAAATTTGATGACATCAGAAATCGGCTTCTCGTCATCAACAACTAGAATTTTGCTCATATTTAATATTATACCAGCCAAGAAATAATTTATTTAGAGAAAGGCGGTTTGTGCTTGTATATTCGCAGGCAGTCGTGATAAAATATTAACTTGTTCGGATGCTTAGCTCAGCTGGCAGAGCAACGGACTCTTAATCCGTGGGTCCAGGGTTCGATCCCCTGAGCATCCAGAGCTATATGTTAGCAAGGCGCTTTAACCGCAAGGTTAGGCGCTTTTTGTTTGTTTAAGGGGTGTAGATAAGTTCCTTGGTTACTTAAAAAAGGACCCAAAAAAGTAACCACGTTTTTTTAAGAAAGAAAGGAAAGTAGATGGCTTTACACACACCATCGGTAACTTAACTAAATTAGAAAAGAGATGAACACATGACTGAAGCAATTATGATACTTTCGCAACTATAAGGATACTTGGCAAGCACTCAGAGAGTGTGCCAACGTGATAGATGGTTCAAAAACAGTTCTGAACCTACATTCAGGTAACGCCGATGGTTTTCCGCCTATTGACGATACAAAAGAGCTTTACAAGCGCTGGGAAGATTATCAGGTACTCAATGCCCTTGCCAGTTCATTAGTCCATCTCACAAAACAAGCCAGCCAGCTTATTGGAAAGATTGACTCAGGCCACTTAATAACACCAGTCTATTCGCTGATTCAAAGACCACTCTGACCCACCTACTTTATCTGATAACGTAAAATACGTCCAACAAGCAACGGCGAGCTAAAGGTTGTGATGAAAAAATTAAATAGTAAAAATTAAGCCCATCGAATTTATTCCCGTGGGTCTTTTTCATTCGAGACATTTTTAAAATTTAAAAAAGAAAAATGAAAAACCAACCACACAGCCATCCTTAAAAGTCGTTTAATATTGTTAGATATATATCTTATAGGGAGCTGCCATGGATTTAGACATTTTACTAAATAATTTTTTTACACGACCTTCTTTTAGGAGGATCATTTCAGAAAATAAGTTAAATCAATATCATCATCTGGTTTCAAAAATCAACTTAGATGTTAGCGACAGTTCTAATAACTTGAATGTGATTGATTCTATCTACAAATACATGGGCAAGAAACACAGAAATGAATATTTTTACAAAAATGATTTATTAAACAAGATTGTTCTCGGTCATCACAGCATCAATACATCAGTGGCCTTGCGAGAACTGCCTATCTCTAAATCTATCGCTGATTTTATTGTGATTAATGGTGTTGCAAAGGTCTATGAAATTAAAACAAAACTTGATAATCTTGACAGGCTTGAGAGCCAATTGCAAGACTATTACAAGGTTTTCGATCTTGTTTATGTCGTAACTGATGAAAGTCATTTATCAGGTGTCATTGAAATTGGAAAAGGCCTGCCTATTGGTATTTATACATTAAGCGAGGCTAATACGCTTCGTACGGTCAGAGAAGCGAGATCGTATCAAACACTATTTGATCATGAAGCAATGTTTAAAGTCTTGCGTAAAAAGGAATACGAGACGATAATCAAAAACGTGTATGGAGAACTACCTCGCGTGTCTGATTTTGAGTATTTTCGGGAATGTTTCAAATGGTTTTCTCAAATTGATCTCGCTGATTGCCATGACAGGCTGGTGAAATTATTGAAAGCAAGGATCACTATTAAGAAGCACAAAGATGCTTTTCTCAGGGTTCCGGTTAGTTTGAGAGAAATAGTTTATTTTTCGGAGTATACCGAATCCGACTACTCTCGCTTACATGATTTTTTAGAATCTAAATTTTGAAAGAAGAAATTATGTATTTTCCCTATCTATATGGCAAGAAGAATGAACTTGCCGCGCTTAAGGAGCTAAGTGATTTAAACAATCTTTCTAAATCAATAGTTCCTGTGATTGAACCAGTTCCCGCAAATTTTGCAACAAAGGAAATGAACGGTAAAAAGGTTAATAAGTCACACGTTTTAAATAATTTAATCAGAAAATTCGTAGAAGAGAAAAGAAAGATCGCGATTGTACAAAATCCGAGAAATCTCGGAGGAGTCTCGTATGTAAATCAAAATGATCCCGAAATTTTTGATCTTGTTTCATCACCTTTCTATATTCCGGTGTATGCCTATAGGTACAAAAATTCTCGCAACGCTTTCAACCTTTCTCCTGATCAAAATGGCATTGCAATTTTTGATAATCAGATTTCCAGTGATGATATTGACGATTTCAAAGAGCTACAAAATGACTCTCAAGTTTGGAAAATGTTATCCATTGCTTCGGAGATTGCACCATCAATTTCAAGTAAATTTATTGTATTTGAAGACAAATTTTTAAAAAGAGCAAAAAACGCTGAATATATCAAGTTCCCCGACGAATTTTTCTCTTCGGACTATCTGAGATATACAGATCCAGAATATATTGGTTTTGGCGACTATTCGATGACTGGTTCGGAACTGACGAAGGGTTTTAGAGCTCGTGCTGTTGCGATACACATTATTTATTTTGATAAAAATATGAAATTAAGAATTAAACATTTTGTCTCTGACAGCAATGAAGATTATTCAGATCAGGCGGGTAAGTTACAAGAGGCAACTGATAAGATTTCTCTTTGGCTAAATTCATCTGAATTCAGCACTTTACCTGTAATTAATAACAGCCCCTTCCTTCATCAAATAATTAGTTTAGATCATTACACCGGCTTGGGATTTATAAAGAAGTTGTCGCTTGAACATCATTTAGACATTATCAGTAGGTATTTGGATAATAATTTTGATGAAGTTGTTGCAAACTAAATAAATAAATTAAGGGTGTCTGGTCTTAATTGGCTGGGTGCTCTTTTTTTCTTTTTACAAACCATGCAAATAGACAGCTATTTAAATTCATTAGTCATATCTTCTTCGACATCCGCAACACCGCCGAGTTGGCCCGTTGAAAGAGATTTTTTGACATGCGCCACAACTTGTTGATCTTCATTAGGACCAAAATCCTTCTTGTATTTTTCAGAACCACTACAATAGTTTTTTATTTGAGGATCATCATTTGAAAATAAAAACGGTATCACTTCTTTAGGAACACCTGCTTGATACCTTCGAAACTGAATCCTTTTTCCAATTTTCATATTTTATAAGCCGATATGTTCTGTTTAAGTTTTATCTAATGCTGAGATTTTTGAGTAACTGATTTGCTCTCTCCGATTAGACTTTTTACTAGTCCAGCTAAAACCAAAACTATAACAATTAATAATATGATCATTACAACATTGAGCTCCAGTGGATTTCTATACATATATCCATTCAAATTCAATAAATGTATTAGTGCACCCAGCAGCAGAACCACTAACGAAAATGAAACCCCATAGAAGAAAAAAGGATATTTTTTGTTAAATTTGTGCCCACAATTTTGATCTTTACAGCACGATTTTAACTGCCTACCAGTAATTATGCAGATCCCGTTTAACAACAAAAATATTAAAGATAGTAAGCCGATAAAAAAAAGAGAAGAGACAATGAGAATCTTAGAAATATTCGATCCCTTTGCAATTAAAGATATGGAAGTTGAAAAAGCATTGAACCCCCCCAAACAGACCAAAGATTAGGGCGGAAAAAATACCCAAAATAGCTATAAAATCAGAATAGATATGATCTCTTGATTTTTTGATACTCTGCAAAACAGAATTTGATTCGTTTGCTTGTCTGGAAATAAAAGCTCTTTGTTCGATTGACAACAAAATCGAATCTTTTAGGCCATCAAAGAATTTACTGCTTTCAGTGCTAATACCATCAATGGCAGAAACCTCAAAGAAAAACCCCTCTCTTTTGGATTCCCTTTCGAATTTTTGAAATTCTGTATCATTTGCAGAATAAATGATGTCAGCAACAGTTGAATGAACAGAACCCTTAAATTTATCAGTACTTGTATTTAAAATACCAATATTCCTGATAAACGTAGGGTCTTGCAGTAGGTCGGTTCCCATAGGGTTTAATAGCTGCAAAACAGAATCCCTTAAAACATTTTCTTCAGGTAATACCATTTCTATCTATTTTCTCTATTCCAAATCCTATCTTGTTGATGGTTCTCAAAAAAATTGATGATTTGGCCTTCTGTATAGTTAGGAGCAACCTGCTCTTCAATTTCTGGCAAATAATCAGACCAAATTGATTCCCGATGTGTTTCTTGAACTAATTCATAGGTTCTTATTGCTAAAAGATTATTGGTATATCTTATTAACAAGCTAATGTCCTCTTCAGGATAACTATCTACGGCTAGTTCAGGCGTCACAAAAGTAAATTTTTCTAAATCAAATATCTTCTCTGGTTCAGTGATCACCGATGAGCCGTGGTGATTAAACTCGTGATAAACATCAGATTCCACTGGCCCCAATTTCCATCGTGAAAACTTAGCATCAATTAAAGGATGATGTCGTTCAACAAGCCAGGCAGCTTGAAGAAAAAACAAAATTTTCTGTAATTTTAAATTTGTTAAATTACCATTATTTGTTGTAGAAAGAACTACAATTTGATTTGCTATTTCAAATTTATCGGCATTATTTAATTCTAATGTTGGATTATCCATATTGAACTACACAAATTATATATTGTTTTTCCACCAAATACACAAAAAAAGCCCGCCAGAATAGATCCGATGAGCCAATGTCATTGACCATTTTAAGTTTTTTATCTTCAGAAATTAGTCAGTTATTTACAAAGGAAGAACTATTAAAGGCGCTGTGCTACATATTTCGTCGTATCCCCAAATAGAAACATTTACAAGTACTAAAGCACGAGTCACTGAATTGACCAAGGCAGGTTTTGGAATATGAAAAACCGAAGAACACTGAATAAGCAAAAAAGATACTTATGAGGATGTTATTTAACATTTTTTGAGTGAGGGCCCAGGCACGCAGAACGTTAACTTTTCAACACTCTGTAGATATATACGCCAAGGTAACAAAGAAACAGAAAACAGCTAGTATTTTGCTAATTTCGTTAATCAGAGTACCAAAAAAAGTACCTAAGAAAACAATTAAAAAGCTAGTACTCGGTCACACAAGCGTTTCAGCGTTTAGAGTTCGCGCCCTGAGAATCCAGTGCTATATGTTAACAAAGCACTTTAACCGCATGGTTAAAGTGCTTTTTGTTTGTTAAGGTGTTACATAAATTAAATCTATAAGAAAACAGCCCGATTTATTTAAAAGCAAATCAGTTGAGGCGGAAACCCTCGAATATAAAAGCAATATTCAAGATTTTCAGTAACCATAATGCAAAACCAAGTCGTGGTTCAGGCAAATGGCTTCAATTTAGTTAAATCAGTACCACGCTTAGACTTAAAATTGTTTGTTCTGATAACTCAACATTTAACTTGATCTAATATAAAATCAATTTAAGCTTTGAATTGTGTATACTTCAATTTAGTACACATAAGATTGGACTTTTATCTATTATGTATGATTAAAGTTACCGTAAGGGTATAACTACCAATTTAAAAAATAAGGACAGGATTCCAAAAAGACATAATGAAAAAACTTTTGAGTTTATTTTTAGTACTGGGTGTGATCATTGTGTTATCGCCAGGGCAAAATACAGATGCAGGTCCAGATACTAAACAAGTCAATCAACAACAATATGTACACTTCCAATGATTTTTCGTTTCAGGACTAGTGTTTGAGATCACATGGCACTAATTAAGCTCTTTTTTCTGAGATCTTTTTGATTTTGTCATATTATTTATGATATGGAACTTTCTCTAGTTGAAGTAGGAAAAAGATTTAAGGAAATCAGACTGTCAAGAGGGTATTCAAGAGAAATAGCCTCAAAGGATATTGTTTCGACATCTTTTTTGAATAAATTCGAAAGAGGTGAAACCAATATATCTTTCATCAAAATGGTCGCGCTTTTAAAAAGATTAAATATAAGCACTAGTGAGTTTCTGCAACCGCTGGATCCTGATTCAAACGTTAGCTACACCGTTTTTTTAAAGCGCTTAATGGAAATATATACACATAACGATGCTAGAACGCTTAAAAAAATGCTGTCTGAAATTCAAAACCAAACTACTATCAAGAACAGCAAGCTAGATACAGTAAAACAAGCCACACTCATCTCATTAATTAGTGATTTGGATCCAAGCTTTAGTATTGATATTAGCCTGGAAAAAGAAATTAGATATTATTTCATGACTATTGATGATTGGACTGGATTTCAAATTAGTGCTTTTTCAAACTGTTTAACTGTTCTAACAACTACTTCAATCCGTTTAATAATCAAGGAACTCATATCGAAGTTTAGAGACCTCAAAAACATTAATAATAACGACGATACCTTTCTAGGTACACTTATCAATGCAGCAGAAATTTTGATTAACAGAGGAGAACTAGACGATGCTAGAAAAATAATTGGTCTACTTGATGATTTTAATATCTCGCATTTGAAGCTGTTACTGCGCTTCAAGAAAACTTTTTTGTATAATCTACTTTTTCTAGATTCTGCGAAAGCCGTAAAGAAAAATAATCTCATGTTTCAAACATTAAGGGATATTGGTTCAGGCCAACTAGCTTCATCCTACGAAGACTACCAGGAGAAATTTTATCATTCTGCTTAGATTAGCCATATATGGCTAAAATACAGGATGCTAACGAGGGAAATGATAATAAAAGGGCATAGTGCTCTTTTTTTCTTTATCGCCTTTATTATTAGGCTAAAGAAAGGAGGATCTAAATAATGACAGAAAACTTAGCAGACTCGTTGGAAAAAATTGTTTCTAAACAATCTAAAGATGATGATCAAGAGTTTTTAGACAGTTGGTCAACTATTAGCAACAACTGTATGAATGGTAACGTAAACAATTAAAGTTAATTAGTATCACAACGAAAAAGGGAAATGAATTATCCCTTTTTTGTTCATTCTTTGTTGATTTTTAAAAATCCTAAAACAGAGGGGGGTGAGGAAGTAATCATGTATGAACTCTACAATATGAACTACGACACAAATAATAATGAAGGGTTTCTAATTAGTGGAAGACCATTCCCAGAAAAATCTATAGTTCACGAATTGGATCACTCTCACCTTCGATATTATGCAAAGGGTATTTATACGTATGTTTTCAACAGCAGTAGCATTCTGCCACGGCAAGGGTGGAAAATACATATATCACCAACTATCAAGATGTACACTGCTACTCTATTGTGGATTATTAAGTGGGCTTATGAAAAGAAGGTTGACTTTAAATTTATAACCAATTATCGTGTTTTTGAAGCAGCAACAGACAAACGCATGAACGTTTCCCAATTTGGGAAAATTATCACCATTTACCCGATGAATGAAACTGAGTTTATAAAATGTGTTAAAGAATTAAATTCCCATTTCTCTACTGAATGTGGTCTTAATGTTCCTTCGGACCAGGGTTACTCAGGTAGTAACATAGTATATTATCGTTATGGTGGAATAAATACAAAAGTTTTCTTAGATAACGAAAACGACCATATATCTCTGATTCAGTTGCCCAACGGACAAAGAATAATAGACCAAAGAAAGCCATACTATTTTTTACCTGCGGGTTTAGAAGATCCTTTTACGAGATGTGCATCTGAATATTCCGAAACCAAAAAGAATGTACTAATTACTGGCAAAAAAGGGAATTATGTTTTGGATAATATAGTCAGAAGGCTTTCGACGGGAGATATATTTTCTGGATACAGAACAAAAGATTCTTTTCCTGTTCTAATTAAGCAAACCAAGCTGGGCGCATATTCTGATCTAAAGCATCCTTTGGGAAAAGGCAAACTTCTCAGGATTAATGAGAGCCACTTATTTCAAAAGTTTGCTACTAGTGGCGTGTTTCCCAAATTCATTGAACAAATTAATTTTCTTCAATTTAATTTATTTGTCTTTGAAAAAATTAATGGTGAGAGCATTCAGAATTTTGCCAAAAGAAATCCATTATTTGGCCCCAATCCTTCCAGTAGCCAAGTATCTAAGTTTTGTAAAAAATTAACTTGGAGTTACTTTCGGGCGAAAAGAATATTATGTTTCCTCCATAAGAATGGATATGCGGTTGGAGATGTGTCAACAGATAATTTTGTAATCAGTGAACGAGATCACTCAGTGTATCTTGTGGACGCCGAGACAGCATATACTCTTCAAGGAAAAAAATCATATTTGCACAATCCAATTTTCGAAATTGGAATGTCGGAGGGTTTAACGGATTTTGAGAAAGATTTTTACCGTTTAGCAATGTCGTTCATCTACGCAATTACCGGAAAGAACAGAGAGCTTTTAATAAATCACGAGTCTATAGAATTTGAGTTGAGCTACTTCAATAATTTATCCAGGGCAAAGTTTGACACTTTAATTTTAGATATTAAGAAAAATTTACATTGGCCCCAAAGCCATATTAGTTTGTACGAGAAAAAGTTTGATGATTTGAATCAGGCACAAAAAGTGGAATTTTCATATAAATTAATGTATGAGAAATACCAACACCTGCTGAAAAAGAAGCTGGTTCCACCTAAATCTATGAGGGGCAGTGATTTTAGAGTAAACAACATTTCTCTATTTTATGGGTGGCCTGGGTCTTTATTGGGCCTTTCAAAAATAGGTTTCAATATACCTGCTCACAATGCAACTGTCCTGAACAGAAAGGCAGCTAATTTAATATCAAGAGACAAAATTTCTTCAGGTCTATCTTTTGGATTAGCCGGGATAGCTTTAGTTGTATCTTCTTTGTCCAATAATAGAATGGAACAAAATATCGCCTTCATTGAATTAAAAAAGAGATTGAAAAACGGTAAATATCGGTTACCTTATGACTTCGCTAATGGCTATGCTGGTATTGGGTATGCTCTTCTTAAATTAAATGACTTACACCCAGACAAAAAACTAATTATATATATATTAAATATAGCTGATATGATGATTACGAACCAACAGCAACTTTTAAACGAAGTTAATTGTTGCGGATTTGAATATGGCTTGTCTGGTATTGCTTACTTTTATATAGAACTCTACCAATCCACAAAAATTGATAAATACCTACAATTTTCAGAAAAATTATTGGATCGTGAAAAAAACAATGTTGTTTATCAAGATTCTTGTTATGGTATGAGACTGCATCAAAATAGTGGTCCTTTGTACCCATATTTTATGGTGGGCATAGCGGGCTATGTGTATTCACTTTAAAACTAAATGACTGTCTGAACAAGAACTCTCAAAGAGATGTATCAATATACTTAAGGTCTCTATGCATTAATAATAGTGTGTGTTACGGAGCTTTTTATGGCTTGTCTGGTGTAATACTCGTATTAATGATGATGCTCGAAAGTAAGAGCACCCGTCCTAGCCAACAAAGATTAATTAAAAATCAGATTGAAGAACAAGTATTTTATTTAGAATCACATTTTTTGCCACAAAACCAATTACAGGGATTTCCAGGAAGAAAATTATCAAATTGTGAAGATGATTTAGGCTTCGGCAACGTTGGCATTATGTTAGTTCTTAAAAAATACATGTCATTGCATACCAAAGGAGTGCTGTGATATGTCCTTAACTAGGTTTATTAATATATAAGTTCGTTTATCTTGAACAAATGAAATATGAGTAATTTTTACAAAACAATCAACAGAGAATGGCTTGATGCTCAAATTCCAGATCGCGATCAAATGTATGGTGACATTCCTAATATAAACAATATTGTCGAGACCTTGTCACATAAGTATGAATATATGCCTGAAAAAAAACAAATTATCGAAATGGATGTTGTTTTGAAACAAAAAATGTATATAGATCAATATGCTATTCAGCAACTCTTTGATTTATGCAAACAAAACATGGTGACATCTTTAGAACGCTTTGCAAGAAACAACGATACGTTGAAACAAGAAAAAGATATTTTGGCAACTGTTGAAATAACGCTCAACTTATTTCAAGACCAAAACGGGAATACGTTTCATTCATTCGTAACCCCTAGATACAACAAAACCAGTAACGTAATAGTATTACCTAGCATTTTTTTTGCTCAATACACTTTTCTTAACACGTTAGGAAACAATGATCTTGCGAAGAGTATTGTTGTTTTTTATCTCTGCCACGAGTTGACCCATGCTGTGATGATAAGATATAAGCAGTTTTTTAAGGCAAATACTTTAGAACCATTGCTTTTATTTGAAAAGAATCTCTATAGCCAGAGTTATATTGAAACGAATTTCTTAAGAGTAGGTATAGAAAGTATATGCGATTTTTTTGGTTCAGTATCGGCTGTATTTTTTTTAAGGCAACAACATTTTGAAGATCCTGTGAATTGTTTCTTCAAGTCTTGGGCTAAAACTTCGCGATTTTATGTAAACAGCAAATATATGGATCTAATTAAAAAGAAGGATCCCCATGGCACTATCGAGGCCCGGAATCAACGTTACACGCCAAGCAGTGCTGGAATTGAATATTTTTTAATGGAAGGATTAAAAATGAAATCAAAAGAAAAGAACAAAAATCTTGATTTGAAATGGGTAATGAGCAATCTTCCGACATGGGTTTTGTTGCTCGTTATTTTATTTGCCCTAGGCGGTTCATTAGAAGGAATCATTTCCGGATACAGCTTTGGCCAAATAACTCAACTTGCAACACACGGTGTAAATAATATATGGCTTTTTGTCGGGCGCTTTGTCCTGTTATACCTTTTCACTTATACCAGTCTTTATCTGTTTATTTGCTTGCAAAATTTGGCAATCAGATATTTAAATGTAGCTTTGAAGTCAGCTTTGATTAAAAAAGACTTTTTGGTTCCTTACAAGGAAGATGACAATAATTATTTCTTGAATCAGATTGTAGCCGATGCTAAGCAGATTGAACAAAAATACTTTTCTAGCCTATCGATGATCCTGCAATCGTTTTTTACAGCTTTGGTGTCGGCTGTCTTTGTTTTGAAGATAAACTTTGTTCTTGGCATTGTGAGTGTCCTTTTTGCTTCAATGAGCATGATCCCTTCAATGCTTGGTGGAAAGATGATGAATGAAGCATCAAGCAGCTGGTCGAAGAGCAATCAGACTTATTTAGGCCATTTGAAGGAAATCTTGGCAGGTTTGGATATCATTAAGAATTATCGTGCACAAAAATCTATTTTAGATAAATCGGGTCATGATCTATTTAACAGCGAAAATCACTACCGGATCATGAATAATAAACAATTTTTGTTTCAGTACTTCTCTTGGATTTGTTCCACTGTTTCTTTCCTAGCTCCCTTAGCTATCGGTCTTTACTTTCATCAGAATGGACTTTTCAGTGTTTCTATCAGCGTGATTGTCACATTATTATTGAGTAGTGACAGTGTGATTGGCAACTTAAGAAGTGTGATTCAATATTCCTCGGCAATCAAGTCAACCAAATCTCTTAGAGCAGGTGTGATTCCAGTTATCAATGTTGACAGCAAACAAGAAACTACTTTAGATCCTGCCATGAATAAGGATTTAATTGTTCGAAATCTCTCTTTTGCCTATAAAAGCCATGAGATTTTACAAGGAATATCTTTTTCTGTGCCCTATGGCGACAAGCTCTTGATTAGTGGCGATTCAGGAAGCGGTAAAACAACCATTTTTAATTTATTAACCAAGAAGTTACCGACAACAGAGGGAAAGATTACTTTTGGTGGTCGTCAGATCAATGAAAATGACTATGCATATATCACTCAAGAAAATTGGGTTTTTGATGGCAGCATCCAAGAAAATCTTGATTTAGGCCAACACTTTTCAAAAACCGATTTGTTGCATAGCTTAAAAGAGGTGAATCTTGATCTGGAACTGGGCGATACTCCTTTAACCTATGAATGTGGATCCGAAGGCAAAAATCTTTCCGGAGGTCAAAAACAACGTTTGTCAATTGCTAGAGCCTTATTAAGAAATCGACCATTGTTATTATTAGATGAAGTAACAGCATCTCTTGATGTCAAGAACTCTAATAAACTCAGAGATATTGTTTATCAGCTTCCACAAACAGTGATTGAGATTGCTCATCACTATAATCAAGAACAAATTAAAGAATACAAGGTCAAACACCTAGTTCTGTCTAACGGCTATTTAAAAGAGCTTCATAATTAGCCAATTTGAGTTTTCTGGTTTAATGAGCAATTGAATGGTATGCTGCTTTTCTGAATATGGTCAGCTATATTGTTTGAGACATTAATTCATGAATTAGACAAGATTCTCAAGCAAGCTTTTTTATCTAGACAACCGCCTCTAAATTAATTAACTTAGATTAAATATAGCCAAAAAAAATAAGTTAATTGAAATACGTTTCTACCGGCCACATTATGAAGATAGTTTCAGAGATAGATATTAAGTAGAAAACCTAAATCAAAAAAACTGAAATTAAATACTGAATTACTTTTAAATTTGATATATATTTATGTTGTATTTTAGGGAATTTATTACAACAAAAGAGGACTAGATCATGGGTTTATTTGAAGATTTAAATACTGAAAGTATCAATAAACAAAGGCCAACTAAACCAGATGAAGTTTTTTCGTCTTTAAATCAAGAACCAGGCTACGACTATCTAAGGAGTATTCAAAAAAGTTTCTTAGACCAATGGTACCAACGCAGAGACGATAAAGATTTAATTGGTATCTTAGGGACTGGTACAGGCAAAACGCTCATTGGGCTATTAACATTACAATCTCATTTAAATAGCGGCGATGGTCCATGTGCATATGTTTGCCCCACTTAAACAATTGGTAGAACAAGTTGTAGACTCAGCTAAGAGCTTTGGTATCAAAGTGGTAACTTTTTCAGCAGACAACGGTCAAATTCCATTAGAATTTCTAAATTCTGAAGCTATTTTAGTAATGACTTTTGATAAATTGTTTAACGGCAAGTCTATTTTTGGAGTAGACAACGCCGATTATATAAAAATTGGTTCTTTGACAATTGATGATGCACACACCATTATTAAGAAAGTTCAAGCAGCTTGCACGCTAACGATACCGAAAAGATCCGATATCTATAAGACTTTACTTAGTCTTTTTGCAGAAGGTCTAAATGCTCAAAAACCTTTTAAGTTAAATACAATCAAAAATGAAGAAAACTCAAATGCCGTTATGAAGGTTCCTTATTGGGTATTAGATGAGAAAAAAACAATATTTTTAAAGTTGCTATCCGATTATGCTAAAGAGAATACCAATTTATTTCAGTATCCCTTTATTCTAGAAATGCAAGATTTGTTGAATGTTTATGTTAGCGGCCAACAAATAGATATTAGACCCCAGCATATGCCGGTCGCCATGATTCCATCTTTCTCGATTGCCAAGCATCGTCTTTTTCTGTCTGCAACATTGTCCAATGCGGGCGCCTTCATTTCAGAGTTAGGTGTTCAAAAGAAAGCTGTAGATCAACCTCTTCGTATAAATGCGCTGACTGATACTGGGGAAAAATGGTTACTTGCGTGTCAAAAGATTAATTCTGCTTATTCAGATGAATATATGCGTGGTATCGTCAAAAAAATTAATAAATCTCAAAATGTCTTGATCTTGGTACCATCGACTCACGCTGCTCTTATTTGGCAGGAAATGGGTGCGAAATTATATAATGCTAGTAATATTGATCAACTAAAAACAGATTTAAGACTTAGCAAGCCAATGATGGCTGTGCTAGCAAACAAGTATGATGGTATCGATTTACCAGAAGATTTATGCCATCTAACAGTCTTAGATGGTGTACCATTTCAGAGCTCATTAGCTGATAGAGCTGATGCTCAAAGATTCCCTGATGCCATAATAACTAGTAGTCCTATTATCCGAGAAGTTGAACAAGGAATGGGTAGGTCTGTGCGCTCAAAGGCAGATTATTCATTGATTTTAGTATTAGGAAATAAGCTACAAGATTTGATGTATACACACAGTACCTTGTTAACTCCCGAAACACTGGCCCAGTGGGAATTTTTCAAAGAAATATCTCAAGATATCAAGAACAAATATCCTGTTTTTCAGGAATCTAACCATGCACTTAATGAACTTATTCAGGCCGTCTTCAGCCAAGACGCTTCATGGTCTGATTTATACAAAAATAAGGTACAACATTATTATGAAAAAATACTGTTGACACAACCAAAACCTGATTATTCTTTTGAGCAAGTAAAGAGAGAAGCATGGGATGCAGCATGCGAAAATGATTATGACACTGCTGTAAAAAAAATTCGAAATTACTTAAGTCAAAATTCCCCAAAAGATATCGGCAGCGTATATGAACTTTTGGCTAGTTATGCATATAAATTTAATAAGCAAAGGGCTTTTGACTGGCAAAAAAAAGCTCATTCAACATCGCCATTTTTATTTAAATCGCCATATGGTTCTTATGCTAAGAGAAGTAGAAAAAACGGAGGTGAAGGCATTAATTATTATCAATACCTTCAGACGGTTTCTTTCACCAGTAGTAACGACGTTGCCACTCATATTCGTTCTATAAACGACGATCTAGTTTATGCCAATTATGCTGATGAAAACAATTTTAGATTGGGTATTCAAAGGCTAGGACAATTCTTGGGATTTGATTCTAGTCAACCAGAATCAGAAACTGCACTTAAAGAGGGTGGTCCAGACAACCTTTGGCTGAGTGAAGATGCTGCAATCGTCATAGAAGATAAAAATCAACGCACAGAAGATAAAATCTATAAAGATGACATTGAGCAAATAACCACTTCTTCCAGCTGGTTTACGGACTCATATCAAGTAAGAAACTTTACCCCTTTGCTCTTTCACCGTTCAAAATTGTCTGCCGTAGATGCACACACTAATTTGAATATTCGTGTAGTAAATGATGAAAAACTTTCAGATTTAAAATTAGCCGTTAACAATTTCGCAGATAGAATTAGTCAAAAGCCATTGGATCACTGGACGGAAACAACATTACAGCAAGTATTCCAAGACACTAACTTACTCCAAAAGACATTTATCGATACTTACACAGTCCCGTTAAAAAAATATAATAACTAAGTATTTTTCTATGCAATATTGACGGAGTATTTCGTCTACTTTTCATCGCTAATGTTTAGTAAGCACCTTCAATTTTAAGGAATTTTCTGTTTTTTGCTAGAAATTATATACCTAACGATACAAACACAAAAAGCTATTAAAGCCTATTAACAAGGCTTTTTTGTTTGTTATAAGTCATGTATCATAAAGAAAAATGGGTTTTTCCTTGTTATTTGAGTTGACTTTTAAATGGTATCAGCCAAGCGGATCAAGAAGGGCTTTATCGACTAGAAAAGTTCAATAATTGACAAATTTATACATAACCATCTAAAAAAATCTCATCAATTTGAGATTTTAGGGAAACAAAAACAGAAAATAATCGTTAAACCGTAAAAAATCAGATAACCCGCCCCTTGGAATGACAGATACCATTAATATTTCGGTAAATACGGACAACTGAAATCGGCTGCAAAAGTCAATTCTAGTGGTATAAACAACCGGTCTAATTCTAGTACCCACTCATTTCTGTCATAATGAGTTTAAATTATCAAATAGCCATACGTGAGACTCTAAATATGAATTTAAATGACGCACAACAATTACTAGCTAATGTAAGCCAGAAAATGCCAATTTGGGAGGAGTATCGCGCGAACATCTCCAGCAGTAAAATCTATTATGACGCACAGCACCAGCCATCGGCTCTACTTGTCTTCTCGACAAATCAATTTCATCCCCACGCACTTGGCATAGCGGTTTATGCACTCTCTTCAGACATGTTTTCGATCATTTTAAATGATGCAATCCAAGAAGTTGGCCGCCAGCATAAAGATCGGCTCGTCATTTGGGAATACCGACCCTTTAGTCCCTTCACAGAATGGTTGCTGACTCAAGGATTTTCCGTGTGGCGAGAAACTGTCAGCCCGAATGCTCAATTAGCAGACATTGCCTTGCCAACGTCAAACACGACAGAGGGCCAAATATTAACAACAGCTGATATTCAAGCCAATCATCCTTTAAAAACACAACTGATTGAGATGAGCCTAGCCGATTACCGTCAAGTGCATACAATCAATCCCATGGCTGTAACAACCCCGGCTCAATGGGAACAGATAGTATTTCCTGATGTTTTATCAGATGCACCCATGGCTTTTATCAAGCACAATCAAATCACGGCTTATACTTTTCCCTTTGAAGACATTCCGGGAATTTTCACATTTGGCTGGCTGGGCGCGACTGATTCGACCGCCTTATGGACATTGCAAGCTGCTCAAATACAATGGGCTAAAAATAGAGGTATGGTTGGTCTAAGCGGCGAATTTGATGGTACTGATCCGCTCGCTTTAGCCACTTATCGTCACTGGCCTTTTGCGCCCGCACCCGTCTACACCATGGTCGGCAAGAAAATAAAAAATTAATCCAGGCTGCTTTTCGGCACAGCTTCTGTACTGAAAATGATTTTTATAAAGAATTTTTATCATTTTAGTAGATAACAATCGTTGACAAACAAAATCATCCGTGCCATACTTTCGACATGCTTACTAGATAAAACACAATCAACCAAATCTAAACGAAAAGAGTTTATTGTCTTGCAGACAAACGATTATTGTATTTTATCTTATCTTTCATCTAACCAACTTGATCAGCCTATCGACCAAGTTGGACGCATCATTCAAATTTTTAATCAAAGCAATATTACGATTGCCGATCGTCATGGTACGATTCACCATTCGCTACTTTTGACCGGTCTTTTAAAACAACAAATAAGTCAAGCATCTGATTCGCTCACGGTTGGCGATTTTGTCTCCTTTGAAAATAAAGCGGGTCAATTAGTTATTTCAGATGTTTTGCCAAGAGTTAATCAACTATCAAAAAATATTAGTTCAGCCAGAAAATCTATTCATGTTAAAAGCGGTGTTCAACTATTAGCTGCAAATGTCAGCGATGTTTTTATTGTGGTTGCCTGCGATCAGCGTTTTACGATCGCCTTATTAGAACGCTATTTGCTGGCTTTCAGCTTGAATCATGTCCAGCTGCATATCTTATTAACCAAGCGGGATTTTCGTCAAGGATTCACACAAATCAGTCAGCTGATCGAGCAAGCCTATCCAAAATTATCTTGTCTGTCCTTGTCGATTTATGATCAAACAGTTTTGCTGTTTTTGACACGCTTTTATCAGCCCAAAGTACTTCGATCTTTATCGGCGCTTCTGGAGCTGGTAAATCGACGATTATCAATCAGTTAGCCGGCCGCCAGCTGCAAAAAACTGGTGCCGTTCGGCTAGGCGATCAGCGTGGCAAACATACAACGACGAGCTCTCATTTATATTTCATCAGCCCAGAGTTCGGTTATCTGATCGACACACCTGGTATCAAAGAAATCGGGCTCGTCAACAATGATCAGTCAGGTTTATTCTCTGACATTGATGCTCTAGCAGCTCAGTGCAAATTTCGAAACTGCCGTCATGAAAACGAACCAGGCCGCGCCGTTCAAGCAGCGATTACTTCTGGACAGCTGGATGCTGAGCGTTTTCAACGCTATCGCAAATATCAGCGCGAATTACAGCGTCATCTTAAAAGAGACGGGAGGTAATTGATGGTTAAGACTCAGAAAAGCTTATTCACTTATTTAAACGAACACAAAAGCAAGGCTCTTGGATTGGCGGCAATTAATTTTACCAATTCAGCTTTGCAGACTTTAGGCGGGATTGCCAGCGCCAATACGTCAATTCGAAGAGACATTACAGAACGGATTGCCAAAAGCAGTTACGGAAATTATCATCAGCGGCAAGCTGGCGATTATAGTTCTTGGATGTCCAACGATCTTTCGATCATTGACTCGGAAGGGATTGAGAATTTCTTTGCAATTGTGACAGCCATTACCGATGTGGTCTTAGCCAGCTTGACTCTAGCTTATTTCCATTATTCGATCCTCATCACAGTCTTCGTTTTGAGTATTGTCATGATGGTTCTGCCTAAGATATTCCAGAAAGCCCTTAGTCAGACCTCGTTAAAGCGGACTCAAGCCAATGAACGGTTAATGTCTCGAATCGAAGATCTGTTAGAAGGCTTCAATGCCCTGTTTATGTTGAATGCACGCTCCTTGATTGTTGCTAAAACAGTCGCGGCCTCTAAAGAGGCGAATCATGCTTTTGAAACCCGATCCAAAGTGTTTGGCAAAATGATGGCCACGGTCAATGGCATGAGTATTATCAGTCAAGTGATTGTCCTTGCCCAGGCTGGTTTTCTGATCTTTCTCAAACTCACTCCGATTGGAGCCGTCTCAGCGGCCCAATATTTTTCCGGGACCATCTTTTCTCAGCTAACTGGTATTAGTGCTAATTGGGCCGAATTGAAAGCCACCGCATCGATTATGACGAAATTTACAGACTTGCCGACCGCTGACAAAACAGCGTCTTTACCTACAGCCGCTCCCTTTCACACGGCCATAACCATTCAGCAAGTAGATTTTAGCTATCAAGGCAAAAACATCTTGCGTCACTTAAATCTCACGATCAAAAAGGGAGCAAAATACGCCCTTATCGGTCCGAGCGGTGCCGGTAAATCCACGCTCTTAGCTTTATTAGCTACCAAACTGACAGATTATCAAGGCAGAATTACTTTAGACGGTGCTGATTACAAAACCCTTGATCCGGGTTCTATTCGTAACCAGCTTTATGAATTGGATCAGGATCCCTATATCTTTAATGACAGTTTGAAAAACAATATCACAATGACTCGGCCAGTCAGTCAAGACCTTTTGCAAAGTGCCATCGACCAAGCTGGTTTGGCCGATTTAATCAAAAGTCTCCCTGATGGTCTACAAACGCAGCTTGCCCATAACGGTTCCGATCTATCTGGTGGGCAAAAACAACGCATTGTCCTGGCACGCGGCCTTGTTTCCGGCCGATCAATCTTTCTAGTCGATGAAGGCACTTCGGCTTTGGACCCGGCTTCAGCTGATCAAATTGAAAACAGTCTGATTAACGATCCGGCTATTACCCTCTTAATGGTGACACACCACTTAAAACCTGAGATCGCCAACCGTATGGATCGAGTTTTCACAATACAAAATCAGCAGCTTCGCCCAGCAGCAGATTGAAATGATCATGTTCAAAATAAAAACGTCCTAAAAATAAAGGGCGTTTTTTCATGAATGAAAGCATTTTATTGTTCCCAATAAGCATCATCGCCAAAGCTCAAATGCGTTGCATCCTCTTTATGAGCCTCGAACTCGTCTAGTGCTTGCCGGTAAGTACTTGTCGCTGTGCGGTAAGCATCTTTACCAAACAGATAATGCATGGGCTGCTTTTCCATGTTGGCCAATTTAATAAAAGCCTTAGCCGCCAGTTTCGGATCACCATCTTTTGAACCGGAGCGTATTTCTGAAGCTGATCTGGCATCATGAACAGCTTGATAGTCATCAATTAAATTCGTAGCACCTTTATGACTTTCACCAGCCCATTTGGTTCGGAAAGCACCAGGCTCGACATTGGTGACTTGAATCCCGAATGGCGCCACTTGTTCACGCAAAGACTGGAATAAACCTTCCATCGCGAATTTTGTCGCATGATAATAGGCAAAAGTCGGAAAAGCGGCTAATCCGCCAATTGAAGTCACATTCAAGATGCGGCCAGATCGATGTGCCCGCATCTTTGGCAAAAGGGCTAGCATCATGTCGTTAGCGCCCCAAAAATTAGTTGCCATCATACGCCTGACCTCAGCCTGATCAGACTCTTCGACAGCACCAAAATAACCATAACCCGCATTATTTACCAAAACATCAATAAAGCCAAAATACGCTTCCGCTTGAGAAACAGCATCACGAATCTGCTCTTGGCTTGTAACGTCCAATGGCAGTTTTAAAACATCGGCTTCTCCTGTTGACAAATCAGCAAGGCTGGCAATTTTTCTTGCCGTAGCGACGACCGGATAATTTTCATGAATTAACTCTTCGACCAATGCTCGTCCGAATCCGGATGAAGCACCCGTTACAAACCAAACTTGATTCTTTTTACTCATGTTGATACCACCTTTCATCAGTTGCTATGGTGATACTAGCATGTTAAAGTTACTTTAAGTCAACTTTAGATTTGAGGTAAAGATTTGGTATCCATTTCAGAAATTGCTAAACAGCATAATTTAACCGCGTCGGCTATCCGCTACTACGAAAGCCAGGGGCTGATCAATATTCAACGCGACCGTGCCGGTAACCGTTTATTTGATAGTAAAAGCGAGGAACGGATCCGTGTCCTTTCTTATCTTCACCAAGCGGGTCTGTCGCTTAGCGAGATGAAAGATTATGTGAATCATTTAATGGATCACAACTACGAGGTCCGCTTGCTGCAAGCAAGCAGGCGGCGTCTAGAAAACAAAATAAACCAACTCGATCGCACACTTCAATTTCTGGATTATAAAATCGTTTATCACGAAAATTCTCGAAATAGCTGAGTAACACAACTAAAAAAGAGCGTTTCCGCCCTTCGATTTTTTTAAAATCATCAGCAGTAGTAAAGCATCAATGGTGGATGAGAAGTGGAAGAGAAAAGTTACATAGAACCATAAAAGCTTACGACTGCTTATCGAAACTATAACGCATCATGCACTCTTTGCGACAAAACGGTAAAAATAGCGGTTTTTTAGTTGATTTCAACTCTTTTTCGGAGTATTTGAGAGCTTTTCAGGAAAATCATATTTACGCATATATACTTCATACGAAGAAGCTAAATTATTGGATCCAATCATGCGCAGTGATTCAATTAACTTATTATTATCGATAACAGCTTGTTTCCGACTGGACGAAAGCAGATTTTTCATAAACGTTAATTTAAAACGGATCATTAATTTTGTTTGGTCAGAAAAAAGCGTTTCACATTTAAGCATAATTTTTCGAGCTGCCTCATAATCTTTGCGGCGATAAAAAATATCAGCCGCATTACATAGCAACGATAAGATCCGGTCCGAAGCTTCGACACCATCCAGAGAATACAAAATTTCTTTCAGCAGATTTTTGATCATGACAGATGTAAATAAAATCAAGCAGTTGTTAAATAAAGAAATCTCAAATGGATCCCAATACTCAATAGCTAGTAAGTGGCTGGCAATTTTTTCGATCATTTTTGTATCAACCGAATATTGCTGATCAATTCCTTTGATTAAAGAAAACAGCGTCACTAATTGACCTATTAAATCAAAATCGGGATTATGAGCAACTTCGAGTGCTTTCTTCTGAGCTATTTTTTTTAATGTCGGCAAATCGTTACTTTCATAAATTGGCTTGATTTTGTTTAAAAAAATCGTGTAAGCAGAACCTTCTTGCTTATAAATTTCCTGAAAAAAATAATCTGGTCGCAAATTCATCCGTCTCGATAACTCAGCTAGGATCGTAAAAGATAATTTAGCGTGTCCGTTTTCAAATTTATTAATCGAAGACACAGATAATAAGCCAGCAGCTAGTTGCTGAGTCGAAATTTGCCGTTGTCTTCTTATTTTCCGGAATATTGCACCGGCCTTTTTTGCCGTATCACGATTCATTTGAAAAAATTATGACACAAAATTTGGATGATATGGATTATTTTTTAATCGTTTATCAAAAATTTATTCTTGCAAACAGGGACTTTCTTGCTCATATTAAAAATTTAATAGTT